>URAV01000078.1 GCA_900545915.1 uncultured Porphyromonadaceae bacterium | reverse complement strand
CTGTCACGCATGGGGTCACGGGTTCGAGTCCCGTACGCACCGCTTCTTAAGAAAGCAAAACAAAGAAAAAACTCTGTAATTCAATGATTACAGAGTTTTTTTTATTTCACTATTCTACTTTGTACACAGTTGGCTATCTAGCCGGAAGTCATATTCTCGAAGCTAACTTCAAGGTTTTCATATCATAGATTAAAATTTCATCCTTATCTGTTTGTCATACTTGTTATTATTGTTTGTATCATAATAACCTGCGACGACAAGTTTACCTGTTTGTGTATTGACAACAAAAAATTTATCTTCCGTTAATTGAGTCATTTCTTTTCCGAGCGTATCGCACTCCCCCATAAGGTATTGTACCTTCCAATTCATTTTTCCTCAATGAACAAGCTGTAAGAGACGAGAATATTGTAACTGCCAACGGAACCGGGCAACTGGAATTTTGCAAAGAAATATTATATGCATTAGAAGCTGATACTGCCGATGCGATAGAGGAAAGTTATCTGTTTTATAAAAACGGATTCTGTCCGGGAGCATAAAATGAATGAAAAAATAACCATTCTTAAAAAAGGAATATTTAAGCAATCAGGAAGAGAGACAATAGCATAACGATTTAAGAAAAATAGAAAAAAGCCCGGCATCTGTCGGGAAAAAGTTCTTTATTGTTATTATTTGGAACATATATCATCTAAATAGCAGCTATTTTCCATTATTCATTCACCATTCAACATAAAATATTAAGATAACCGTTCTTTTTATTATTCCTATCCTTTCTAACAGTTATGCCAAACTAGAGAAAAACCACCCTCAAAAAGACCGGTTTCAGCTTCCTCACCGATGACAAACAAGTTCCTCGGTGAGGAAGGTAGCGACACACACCGAGGAACACCTTGCTCCTCACCGAGGAACAAACGCCTTGCCAGCCAGAAAAGATGCATACCGTATGTAGTTTTATGCGAAACAGACCTGCATTTCCGCATATTATTGCACCAATTTATGCCGTTTATTCACTGGTTCATTGTTTTTAAAGTCGCTATTCTTTTATACAATCTTAAAAATAGCACATTGAGACTATAAAAGCGCTGTCTCTTAGTATCTCTTATATACTATGAGTTTTATTCTACGATAAAGCTCTCCGATTTGAAATTACTATAAAACCTACCGGAAGTTGCCGTAAATTTCAATACACAATAGTCGGGATCGGTGACTCCCTCGGGATAATACATGGTATCACCCTCCTGCCAAATCATTTCTTTGCTGGCACTGTCTGTCAATACTTCCATTGTACCCCGCAACATCGCACCTCTAAAAAATCTTGTATCACAAAAATAAATACAGGCATGATTGTTCTCCCCGTATTGCGCCACACGCATGGATGAAGTATTCGTTGTCAGATAAATCGTTTTTATCCCTTCCCTTTTTCTTGGCTGCAACATTGCCTTGATATTAGGAAATCCCTCCCTGTCTATAGAACCGATAAAAGCTGTTTTCAACTTATCAATCATACTACCTACTGTTTTTTCTGCGTCTCTCATCATTTCATTTTTTATTGTTAGTTATTATCTGATGCGAAAGTAGAGAAATAGAAGAAACACGACGTAATAAAAAGAAAGGGGAAAATAGTACTTTTTACGGTTTATGTGTTTTCCGATAAAGTAATGGAGTTTCTCCCGTATGTTGCCGGAAGCTGCGGATAAAATAAGAGACCGTTGAAAAGCAGAGTTCAAAAGCAATATCCGATATGGGGACGTTTGTATAAACGAGTAGTCTTTTAGCCTCATCCATCACTTTATTCTGAATATATTGTTTGGCGCTAAACCCCATTGTCGAGGTTACCATCTCATTCAAATAGTTAGAAGTAATGCAGAGTTTATCCGCATAATACTGAACCGAGTGTTGCTCTTTCGAATGGATATTTACCAAATTCATGAATTTACTTACATGGTTATTAGACGCTTCTCTGCTCCTGCCCTCCTCTATCGAAGTCATTTTAAGATAAGCCCGGTCCAATAACATCAGGACTTCATAAAGCAATGCTCTCAAAACGTGCACATCGCCCTGTTGAT
>URAV01000077.1 GCA_900545915.1 uncultured Porphyromonadaceae bacterium | reverse complement strand
TGACGGGGGACAAGCGTTCCTCGATGCCTGCAACACTTGGTGGAAACCCCTTGATTACGAACGAAAACGGGCTATCTGGATGGAGAACGACGAGAGTCGGACAGAACAGCACAGCGAAGACGAGAGCGAAGATTATTGATTGTAGAACCGTACCCCGAGATCGGCATAGTGGGGCAAGGGTACCACGGTCCTTTTCCGCTCCCCGAAGAAGTGCAGCAGTTGTTTCCAAGTTTTGCCGAAGGGATAGTAATCTTACGGTCAAGATCAATTCTTCTCATCGACATTTCCTTCGCTACTACACACTTACTACTATAATGATCGGTCAGGAAGTAACGTACCTCCGAATTTGTACTGTCATTACATATCTAAGAACTCTCAATTATGTGAATATCATTAAGGGGAAGTTTAATAAATCATTGAAAATGAAAATACTTCTGTCAGAATCCATTCTGACAGGGGAAAAGAGAAAACATTAAAATTGGAATTATTATACAGCCCCTTTAATTTTTGTTTTTCAAACTTGTATTCAGTTTTATTTTTTGAGTCTTTCTAATCGAAATTTCTCTTTTGATGATTTGCTCGTACGCAAGGTTGTTGGCGGCACTGCGGTTCATTTCGTAATTATAGTGGTTATCATTTTTATTACTTATGTCATAACAAATCCTTCCGACAGCAGTTTATCCAATATTTAGTCACCTATCTCGAACCTTTGATTAAAGAATGAACCATAACCCGAATTACTACCGATATTGAGTGTAATACAACAAACGCCACCGCATAAATCCCTGCGGCGGCGTTTGTGTCAATGAACACCGGAAATTGTTTAATCCTTATAGGAATATAGTATTATCTTTCTAAATACTTCTTTCTCTGGTGGTATAGGCAAATCCACTTTGTATAAATCTTGTAGCAAAATATTGTGTTGCCTGTATTTTATTTCTTTTGCTGTTATATTTATCAATTTACGGCCTTTCATTATATAACGGTACTCAGAAAATTTATCCGGATCGAGACAGAGGTTGATACTCTCTTTCTTAGATCTAAATACAGGAACATCAATGGGCTTAAATCTCAAAGAACACCACTCATTATACAGAGACCGAACCGTATCGGATGAGTTATTTTCACCCAACAGATCAAGTTCTTTCTCAATCTGTTCATCATCTAGGTTTGTATTCTCCCTAATATAATCCGTTAAGTACAAGAAAGTACTGCTATATACAAAGGGAGTCAAGACTAATGTATCTCCGTTTATCCTGCAAGCCCCGTATTCAGCGGATGAACTTCCCAAATGATTACTTTCCATGAGCACAAAGGATCTATTGAGCGTATCAAAAAAAAGGTATACAAATCCTTTGATTACGGAAGGTCCAAATTCTCGGTAATACAGAAACGCACTATGATTGTTCGTGCGCTCTTCTTTGGGGGAGCGTTTTTTTGCCATGCCATAGAGCGGAAGCAGGAATAACCCTATAACCGCATAAATCATACATCGCCTCATAAGCCAAACAATTTTATTAAAGGATTGACATTTTTGTGCCAGATATCTTTTTTACCAATTCGCTGTTGGTCGATTTTACCGGCTTGGCCCCGATGTAATATATTTCTATAATCTTCTTTATCGACTTTGCCACTCGATCCATCAATCGCACTTCCTCTTTTATGAGCTTCTACTTCATCTTCAAAATCATAATATTGTCCACCACCTAAACCGTGAGAAGCAAAAGAATATGTTTGATCTTCAAATTGAAATCCATGTTTTAATTCGTGCAACATGGTTTTGGCATCATAATCTCCGGCCAGATTAATTGTTACAGCTTTATTTTCATGATTATAAGTTGTCCAGCCATAGTATTCCATCTCTTCATCGCCTCCTTCGGGGGTTCCGGCATTGAGCTTAACATCATACAGCTGATCAGAAAATTCCATAGCTGTAATTTCTAAGATAGCAGCTTCAAGTTCTGCATTATTTTCCCGTAACCTCTCGGCGCGCCTACTATCACCTTTACCCCGTTTTTCGAAATCTGCGATCGCAGCTTCATTATTCGCAATTGTCGTATATATATCAAACATTAATTGTTGAATCAATGCTCGAAGAGCTATAGTAAAATCACATCCATTAGAATCTATTCTACTCACAGGGTTTCCTGCACAATATACATGTTGGCCGATATGATAATAATCCTCTGCCGACGGATCCTGCTGTAAAAAGATACCGGTATCTGCATCGTAAAACCGCGCACCGAAATCGGCATAATCGATCTCTTGGAATCGCAGATGTTGTTTTT
>URAV01000076.1 GCA_900545915.1 uncultured Porphyromonadaceae bacterium | reverse complement strand
CGCCTGTTTTATAGATTATTTTAAATTTAATTTTTTAACGATGTCTTTAGGTATGGCTTTTTTATTAACTACCATATTCATGGTTTTATAAAGGACATACGGCTCTGATGCGTAAAAGAATCCTTTATATACACCGCCATCGCCCCATGAGTTTTTTACTTTATAATAAGTCGTTCCGTTTTGATCTACTGCTTTTCCTACAATTTGCATGCCGTGGTCATCGGTTGTTTCAAACTTGTCGTATGCAACTTGACGGAGCTCTTGAGTAATTTCTTGCTCTTTTCCCGGACCTTTCTGTTTTGCTGCTTTTCTTTCCTCCGGAGATAGTGTTGTCCAGCGGGCTTTTTCTGTTCCGGCTTCACTTTCGATCTTCTTTTCTTCAGGAATTACAGCATAACCTTTGTTGTAGTTGAATCCTTTTTCACTGACATCGGCTGCCCAGAAAATAGTATATCCATTATCTATGGCGTTATTTAAAATGCGGTCGAAATCATTTAACGGAACATTGTACGATTCTCCCCATGCCCAGTTGTCAGGAACTTCTATTGCAAATGTTTCGTAGAACGGATGATGAGTGAAAGAGGTGACAGATACGTAGTCGTCCATATTCAGGCCGAGAGATTCTGCAAAAGATTTGGGTGTGTATTCTATCCCTTGATAAGTGAACTTTTCTGGGAATTTACCCAGGTAAGCATCGAGAATTCCGTTAAATCCTTCTTTCCATGCCGGTGTAATTTGCGATTTGCGGTCAACGATAGTCTTGATATATGCAGAAAGTACGGCATCCAGTTCTCCGTGGTTGTGTTTTGTTGAACCGTAATTAAGTCCCGGATATGCTTCTTCAGGAACGATTCCGTACTTTTTGATAATATTCATAACATCGTGAGTTGCTCCTCCTGCACTAAAATTTCCAGTTCCGTGCATACGTACATATTTCTCTGCTTTTTCTAAATATGTCATTCTGACTATAAACATTTCTGAAAGGTCGACTTCAGGTTTACCTTGTCGCAACATTTCGCTTTCTAAAAATGCCAGACCGGAAAAACTCCAGCATGTACCTGAGCGGCTCTGATCTTTTACAGGCGTGTATTTTGCAATCTTGGTATCGGTAAATTCGTACCCGTCGGTTTTTGCTTTTTCTTTGTCGTTTTTCGGTTCTTGTGCCCAGCTGTAAGATATAAATAGCAGACAAAGGGAAATCGATATTAAATTTTTTATCATAACATATATTGGTTTTAGGTAAGCATAATATAAGCGAGTCAAAGATAACATTTCATTTTTGTATAAGAGGTTAAAATAGGCTGATTTTTCAGGAATATTCTTTTTATCTCTCTTTTTATGACTATTTTTGTTTTATAACTTATTGTACGATTATGATGCGATTATGTCTGTTGTTATTATGTTTTTGGATGGTTGTTCCGGTTAAAGGACAAAAAAAGATATATAGAACCGAGGCTCTTGATCCGTTGATCCAGACTTTACAAGTACGTGTAGAGAATGCTCCTTTATATCCTCCGATAATTTCGTTACGAGGTGATGACCGAATTATCGTTTCTTTTGATCAGTTTGTCGATGATCCACAATATTTGAGTTATAGTGTAATTCATTGTAATGCGGATTGGACTCGTTCGAGCTTATCTGAATTGGAATATTTAGATGGTTTTAACAACCGTCCGGTAGAGTATTCAGAAATGTCTCTCAGTACATATAGGAACTATATTCATTATAAAATCGTACTGCCGAATGAATCGATGAGGTTTAAAGTTTCCGGGAATTATGTAGTAATCGTATATCCCGAAGATGAGCCCGATAGAATTCTATTGCATGCGTGTTTTTCTATTTCTTCAGATCAAGTATCAGTTCCTTGCCGTATCTTGACAAAAACGGATATCGATTATAATAAGGCTCATCAGCAAATAGAGTTTAATGTACAATATCCTCATTATGATATTCGTAGTCCGCAAACCGAATTGAAAATTTATGTTTCTCAGAATAATCGTCGTGATAATGAGGTGCTTATAACGCATCCTCTTTATGTCAAATCCAGAGAGTTGGTTTATGCCCATAATAAGGACCTTATTTTTGAAGCGGGAAATGAATACCGTCGTTTTGAAATGGTAACGACAAAATATAAAGGCATGAGAGTTTCCGAACTACGTTATTATGATCCATATTTTAACGTGACGCTTTTCCCGGATTTCCCGAGAGCCGGAAAAAACTATCTCTATGACCAAACTCAAAATGGGCGGTTTACGATACGGGAGAGCGATGCGGTAGATAGTGACTTTGAAGCCGACTATTTTATAGTTCACTTTTCTTTGGATTATGATAAACCGTTGTCGGATGGAAATATTTATTTAGAGGGGGAGTTTACGTATGACCTATTTAATGATCGGAGTCAAATGATATATAATCCGGATACTCGCCGGTATGAAAAAACTCTGTTTTTAAAACAAGGAGCATATAATTATCAATATCTCTATTTGCCTTTCGGGCAGACGAAAGCGACACCTTCTCTCATTGAAGGGAATTATGTGGATACTAAAAATGAATATTTGATTAGGGTTTATCACCGTGTACAAGGAGAACGGTATGATCGTTTGATCGGAATAGGACGTTGTATTCTTTAGAAATGTTTTCGGTATAATAATTAGAAAATGTAGAGTCGCATGGAGTTTTAGAGCTCATCTGAATTTTATTCGGGTCAGGTTTGAGATTTTCTTTCGAGGATGTTTTGTCGTTTTTACGAGGATG
>URAV01000075.1 GCA_900545915.1 uncultured Porphyromonadaceae bacterium | reverse complement strand
ATGATGATAAAGAAAATGCACTTGAAATTTCAAGTGCATTTTCTTTATCATCATAATTTATCTTTTAAGTACTTCCCGGTGTAAGATTTTTCACAAGACGCAATATCTTCTGGAGTTCCTGCACAAACAAGAAAACCGCCTTTGTCTCCTCCTTCAGGACCCATGTCTATGACATAATCAGCACATTTAATTACGTCCATATTGTGTTCGATAATTACGACCGTATGCCCTTTTTCTATTAAAGAATCGAATGCTTTTAGTAATGTTTTTATATCATGAAAATGTAATCCTGTTGTCGGTTCGTCAAAAACGAATATCGTAGGCTCTTGCTTTTCATTGCTCAAGAAATAAGCGAGCTTTACCCGTTGATTTTCTCCTCCCGAAAGGGTCGAAGAAGCCTGTCCGAGCTTAATATATCCTAATCCCACATCTTGTAGCGGTTTCAGTCTTTTGATAATTTTTTTCTCGATACTTCCTTGCTGTTCCGAAAAGAACTCAATAGCCTGATTGATAGTCATTTCTAATACATCATTGATATTCTTTCCATGATATTCGATTTCAAGTATATCTTGTTTAAATCTTTTCCCGTGGCAACTTTCGCATGTGAGAGTAATATCCGCCATAAATTGCATTTCAACGGTGATAGTTCCGTCGCCTTTACATTCTTCGCAACGTCCGCCTTCTACGTTGAACGAAAAGTATGCCGGAGTAAATCCCATTTGTTTGGCAGCCTGCTGTTCGGCATATAATTTTCTGATTTCATCAAAAGCTTTTAGGTATGTTGCCGGATTAGATCTCGATGATTTGCCGATCGGATTTTGATCGACAAATTCGATATGTTTTACCATCTGCATGTCTCCGGAAAGTCGGTTGAATGTACCGGGTTGCTCTCCATCCTCTTCATAAAATCTGGAAAGAGATTTGAAAAATACGTCTCTGACCAGTGATGATTTTCCCGAACCGCTAACTCCTGTAACTACTGTCATTATGTGTAAAGGAAATATGACATCTATTCCTTTGAGATTATTATGTGCAGCTCCTTCTACTTTTATATAGCTGTTCCATTTTCTTCGGTGGGTTGGTGTTTCGATTTTTTCTTCACCGGTAAGATACCGGACTGTATAACTTTTTGTAGCCTTTTTGAGTTTCGACAGGTCTCCTTGATAAACGACCTCTCCGCCAAGACGTCCTGCCTTAGGACCTATGTCGATGATATAATCGGCAGCGCGAATTATTTCTTCGTCATGTTCTACAACTATCACGGTATTTCCCAAAGCTTGCAATTCTCTTAATACTTTTATAAGTAAAGTCGTATCGCGAGAGTGTAATCCGATACTTGGTTCATCCAGAATATACAGAGATCCGACGAGACTGCTTCCTAAAGATGTTGCAAGATTGATCCGTTGACTTTCTCCTCCTGAAAGAGTAGAAGATAGTCGATTCAATGTCAGATAACCCAGTCCGACATTTACAAGAAAACCTATTCTGTTCTTTATTTCTGTCAGCAATCTTTTAGCAACAACGCTATCATGCTCATCTAATGACAAAGTGTCGAAAAAAGCTTTTAGGTCGGTAATCGGTAAAGTTACCAATTCTGAAATAGATTTTCCTCCGATTTTTACATATTGTGCCTGAGGCTTTAGTCGTCCCCCCTTACAATCGGGACAAATTGTTTTGCCTCTATATCGGGCTAACATGACTCTATATTGAATTTTGTACTGGTTTTCTTCAAGCATTTTGAAAAAATCGTGAATTCCTCCGAAAAGATGATTCCCGTTCCATAGGAGTTCTTTTTCTTGTTCGGTAAGCTGATAATAGGGGCGATGTATGGGAAAGTGAGAAGCTTCGGCTACACGAATCAAATTCTTTTTCCATTCGCTCATTTTTTCTCCTTTCCAACACATGACAGCGTCGTCAAATACCGATAAAGCTTTATTGGGAATAACTAAATTTTCGTCAATGCCGATAACTTTGCCGAATCCTTCACAAGTTGGGCATGCTCCTACAGGACTATTAAAACTGAACATGAGATCGTTCGGCTCTTCAAAAGTAATACCATCAGCTTCGAATCGTTTTGAAAATATGCGTTCATCTATCCCTTTTTCAGTGTAGAATTTAAGAATACATTCACCGCCCCCTTCAAAAAACGCTGTTTCTGCTGAGTCTGCTAATCGGCTTATTGTGTTTTTTTCAGAAGAGACAGTCATTCTGTCTATTATTAGGAAAAGAGAAGTCGTGTCTATATTAGGTGAGTGTTCTAATTCTTCTATTCGAATAGTTTTTCCCTGATATTCGATGCGATTATATCCCTCTTTTAATAAAATCTCGAGCTGTGTTTCTAAAGTTCGGCCTTCGGGAATATGTAATGCCGTGAGAATTGAAAATCGCGTTCCTTCCGGATAATCGGACATACATCTGATTATATCTTCTATTTGATGTTTTTTGACCTCTTTCCCGGATATTGGAGAAATTGTTTTTCCTATGCGAGCATATAATAGTCGTAGGTAATCGTAAATTTCGGTGGAAGTGCCTACCGTGGAACGGGGATTTCGCGTATTGACTTTTTGTTCTATTGCGATTGCAGGAGGAATACCTTTTATGAAATCACACTCAGGTTTGCTCATACGCCCTAAAAATTGTCGTGCGTAGGCAGAGAGGCTTTCGACGTACCGGCGTTGTCCCTCCGCATACAAGGTATCGAATGCCAATGAAGATTTTCCTGAACCGGAGAGTCCTGTTATTACGATCAGTTTGTCTCGGGGTATCTCGATATCGATATTTTTGAGATTATTTACCCGAGCGCCTTTTATAAATATTGAGTTATCGGTCATGTTAGCTGTCAAATCAAAATTAACCTACAAAGATACGAATAAGTCAAGCGCAAAAGCAAATAAAATTTGTTTTTGCCGATCGGGAGTATCTAAGAGCCTGTCTAAATTTTCCAATAAGAAAATATTATCAGGTCATCTTTGCGTTTTCTTTCGGTCTTTTTTCCCGTTTTC
>URAV01000074.1 GCA_900545915.1 uncultured Porphyromonadaceae bacterium | reverse complement strand
TACTCTGTTGAATTGCCGCCAAAAATAATAGCTATTTTTTTCTTCTGCATATTACGCACCTCTTTCTTCAATTTTTATATCATTTGGTAGTTCATAACCTATTTCGCATTGGTTAATATACAATTCTGCTCCAGTTTCCCTACAAGTCTTTTTATCCCGTTCAGAACGATAAACGGGAGCGATTTGATAGGTTCGTCCATTTCGTTTAATGTAAGAAACTGACGAATTAAAAACTGAATATTCAATGTTTACGGGGCTTTGCGACAAAATTCGACCATACATATATTTATCATCAAAGCTAATCTCAATCTGGAAAGTATTGTCCGTATCGTTGCGGATTTTTAAATCTAACCACCCTTCGTTGATTGTCGCATCAGTTCCGCAAGGTAAATCTTCTGTTGTGGATGGAAATGACTCAACAGCGTGTCCGTGTCGCTCAACAACTGTAAGAGGTGTGTGTAAAAAAAGCCAAAATAACATATTGCTTAATTGACACAAACCTCCACCATAAGAGCCGACAATCTTTCCGTCAACAAGGTTTAATCCGTCCTTATATTTCTCGTGGTGGTCTGCCCACCGTACAAGCTGCCAAAAAGAAAATGTTTCATTTGGCTCAATAATCACCTTATTGATTGTTTTAGCGGCAAGTTTAAGATTGTGTACCTTATTGATTTGGTATTTCATATCAAAGCCGCTGTTCTCATTCAACATAAGCGATGAGGTCTCAAATACCACATTGGGTAACAGTTGGTCTGATTTCTTTTTTGCGTACCTGCGTCCGTCTAATTGCATTTTCAAATAAAATAGTTTTTTTCTTTGCCATTTACGGAGAGGAAGCAGAAAAGGAAAGACCTGCGTTAATCTTTTTCTTGACATATAAATTACTCCTTCGTTTGCTTTTCTCCCTAAACAAAAACACTCTTGTTTCGGTACTATAATTGTACCAATAACAAGAGTGTCATTTATTTGTTTACTCATAAGGTATTCAACTGTTTTTCTACGGAATTTCTTACGATTTTCCTACGAAGCTATACCGTTTAACTTTTTCCAAATCTTTTTATCCTTGAATAGCTTTGAAAATATATAGAAAACAAGATAACCAAGTATCCCTCCCAATGTGTTAAGCATAAGGTCATCAATATCCGCAGACCTGCCGACAAAGTATTGAATGAACTCAATTAAAAAAGAAAATAACATCATACAAATTGTCGTTGACCAAAGTTTTCGCATCTTCGCAAACGCAATAGGGAAAATAAAGCCCAGCGGCAAAAACATTAGAATGTTCGCTATTGATTGTGTGATTTGCTTCCGTGCTGACATAAGCCAAGTTTCAGTAATGAAATTAAATGGTATAAGGTTCAAAGAGCGTTCAGAAGCAAATATCTCTTTACCATCTAACAGACAAGCAATAATCCATTCTAAAAAGGTTGCAGAACTAATAACCAAAATGCAGACAACCAAAAGAAAGAACACTATTTGTCGTGATAGTGGTATTCTTTTTCTAAGTAAAAAATAGATAGGCAAAAATAGAATTGCCAAACATACCATTCCAATAAATCCAATCAAAAAGTAACCAAGTATTTCTTGTATTATAAGCATAAAATTATCCTCCTAATAAAAAAGCATCAATGGCTCTGATTATTATATCAAAACCACTAATGCCTTTTCTTGCGTTTTATATACGGAAATTCTAACGATTTTCCTACGAAAGAGGAATTATTACTTCAAATTCTATGACCTCATTTTCACTTTTGGCTGTTATCGTTCCGTTATGAAGCTCCACAATTTCCTTTGCAATGGCAAGACCTAATCCTGCACCTCCACTTCTGGAACTTCGTGCGGTGTCAAGGCGATAAAACTGTTCAAAAATGCGTTCGAGTTTTTCCTGCGGAATAGTATTACCGCAATTAGTAAACTTAATGCTCAAATTATTTTCATTTTGTGTTGCAACAATATGAATAGTACCGTCATCGAAACTATAATTTACGGCATTTCTCAGCAGATTATCAAAAACACGCTGCATCTTATTAACATCGCATTTTAACATTACATTAGATGCTATTTCAAGCTCACACTTTAAGTTCTTTTCTAAGAGCATTGGTTTGAACTCATATGTAAGCTGTTCAAGCAAACGGGTCAAATTAACTCGGCTGTACTCAAGTGTAATATCTGACAGGTTAAACCGTGTGATTTCAAAAAACTCATTGATTAAATCCTCAAGGCGTTCTGCTTTTTCTAATGATATTGATAAATATTTTTCTCTGAGTTCTTCGGATATTTGGCTTTCGTCCCGAAGCAAAGTTAAATACCCTATGACTGAGGTAAGCGGAGTTTTCAAATCGTGGGCAAGATATACAACGAGGTCATTTTTTCGTTGTTTCGCAAGTTCAGTTGCCAATTTTCGCTGTGCAAGCGTATGCTTAATATGATTGATTTTCTTTTCGGTTACAGTTAATTCAGAAGACAAAACAATATCTCCTGTATTTTCTTCTATCAGAGCATCTATACCACGGTTAATTTCTTTGAAATACTTGGAAAATTCATTTAGATAAAAACGCAGTATAATTGCAAATAATATTAGGGAAAGCACTATGAAGAAAAGACTCATATAATCTCTAATATACATTGAATACACATTTAAAGCTCGGTCATAATCATGATAGACAAAATTATCCAAAAAACCCACAAAAGTATTTGCTATGTGCCCTTTTAAAAATAGAGAGTACAAGGTTGCTAAAAAGGCAAACGCAAAAAACAACATTCCAAAAGTTCTAATCAATAATTTATTTTTAAGAAGACGATAATCATCTCTTTGGCTATTTCTTTTATTTTTCAATGGTATATCCCACTCCCCACACAGTTTTTATAAATTTCGGTTTTTTTGCAGGCTCATTAAGCTTTTCCCTCAATCTTCCGATATGAGCCATAACAGTATTATTGTTATCAAGGTACTGCTCGCCCCAAACATTTTCAAACAATTCTTCAGACGGTATAACTTTTCCTCTGTTCTCACATAAGTACCAGAGGATAGAAAACTCAATAGGTGTCAAAGTAACCTCTTTTCCATACAAAGTACATTTGTGAGTATTCTTGTTTATAATAAGTCCTCTTACATCATGTTCTGCAATGGGAGCATCTATTTCCTTGGTATTAGCCGCATTATTATAACGAACATAACGGCGAAGTTGCGTTTTTACTCTTGCTACAACCTCCAAAGGATTGAAAGGTTTTGTAATGTAATCATCAGCTCCAATGGTAAGTCCCATAATTTTATCAGTATCCTCAACTTTTGCCGTCAGCATTATAATAGGATAATAATACTGTTCTCTGATTTTCTGACAAATACGAAATCCATCAATATCTGGAAGCATTACATCTAAAATTGCCAAATCCA
>URAV01000073.1 GCA_900545915.1 uncultured Porphyromonadaceae bacterium | reverse complement strand
ATAGCGGGCTATCTGACGAGGGAAAACGGGAAAAAAGACCGGAAGAAAACGCAAAGATGACCTGATAATATTTTCTAATTGGAAAATTTAGACAAGCTCTTATTCATTCAAAGAATTTGAAATTTCTTTGGCGACTTGTTCGGCAAGTACCTGATAACCTTTGTCTACCGGATGTACTCCGTCTCCTCCGGCAAAATATTCGGGATGGTCGAGGATTAAGTTGAATAAGTCGTTGGTCTTTATATCTTTTGCTTTGGAAATATGTTTTTGAGCTATTTGGTTTCTGGTGACGATACGGGCTACTCTTTCTTCGAGCCGTTCACACTGTTTTCCTGTGCGTATAGGAGTGGTTGTAGCCCAAATCAGTTTTGCATTTGGTGCATTTTTACGAATTGTTTTGATCATTTCGGGGAAAGCTGCATCATACTCGTCTTCGGTATATTCCCAGCCGTGCAATCCGTTGTTGAAGTGTACGAGATCGAATTTTCCGTAGTTCATTATTAGATTTATTTCTTGAATAAGAGCCGGATCTCCTAAACTTTTGGAAGTTGTCAATCGAGCTACATAAGCTTTCCCTTTTAGTAATTTTTCAACTTTTGGATAGTATCCTCGTGTAATGGAATTTCCGATAAGCAATACTCTTGGTAATTTGTCATCGTTAGTATGTGGCATCCATACATCTATCCATTCTACAGTTTCCCGTTTAGGAATGATTTTTTTAGCCTGAATTGAATTTGCTGTAAAAATAAAAATCGCGATGATAAAAATGATCTTTGAAAGTTTCATGGTTTTGAGTGTTTAATATGTGTGTTTTATGAAAAGAAAAATATACTGTGAAATGATAAACAAAATTATCTTCCTTTATTTGAATATAGGATATCTTTCTGTTAAATAAATATAAATTTGTAAATTGCAAAATTCTATTTTGTAGGGATCGGTTGATATTTTATCTTGATATAGATCTTTGTAGAAATTAAATAAGTTTATAGGAAAGGGGTACACATTTGGGCTAATAATCCGACAAAACGTTTCCATACCGATCTTTTTTTCCATTCTTCCGGTGTCAGTATGGTACAATTTTGTTTGTCTTTTTCAAAAATATCGGAGAGTTCTTCAGTTATTCCTTTGTCGAAAATGAATGCGTTTACTTCATAATCATATCGTAAGCTTCTACTATCGAGATTTGCTGTTCCCACAGTACAGAAAGAACTGTCTATCATCATAATCTTGGAATGATGAAACCCTCCTTTGTATAAGTAAATGTGTGCTCCTTTTTTCATTAGATTATGGGCAACACGAATCGAACCTTCTGGTGTAAATGCGATATCTGCTTTTGCAGAAAGCATGATTTCTACGTTAATCCCGCGTTTTAATGCCGATTTTAAAGCTTTTTTTATAGAACGAGTAGGCAAAAAATATGGGTTTACGATTTGTATATTCGATTTTGCTGCGTCGATTGACTTTGCATAAGTTTGTCTTATTTGTTTAGGCGATTTTCTCGGAGTTCGGTCAACAATAGCTATTGATTTTCCATCATGAAATGTCGTATCGGAGTGGATAGGAAAATAAGCTGTCCCGCAGATATTTTGTTTGGTAGTCTTATTCCATATAGAAAGGAATATCTCTTGCAGATGATGAACAGCTCCTCCCTCGATTCGTATATGCATATCTCGCCATTCGCCTATTTCCGGTAAGCCTTTAATATAATAATCGGCAATATTCATACCTCCGACATAAGCAATCATTCCGTCTATGACAGCAATTTTTCGATGATCCCGATGGAATACATGATTTATATAGGGAAAGCGTAGGGGGTCGAAATGATAGATTTCGATACCTGTTTCGCGTAATTTCTTTAAATGTTTTTTTTTCAGAGGTCTACTGTTCGACCAGTTTCCGAATGCATCGAATAAAGCTCGTATTTCCACTCCTTCCTGAGCTTTATAGGCCAATAGGGTAAAAAGTTCTTTGGCAATAGAGTCGTTTCTGAAATTGAAATATTCGAGATGAATGTGATGTTTAGCTTTTTTTATAGCAGAAAATAAATCATCGAATTTTTCTTTTCCACTTTTAAGTAAATGAATTTTGTTATTTGTTGTAATCGGAATTCCGGCATCTGACAGAAACCTGACTACCGCCGAATCTCCAGTATTGCTATATAAGGGTTCTGAATGAAAAAATATTGTATTTTGTTGTGCGTGTAAATTATTTACGAATCCGAATGAGATGATTGTTAAGAATACGAGAAATCCCTTTTTTAGATAGATAGAGATCAAAGTTGTGCGATAAATGAATATATAAAAATAGAAGATAAGAGGCATATTCGAGATTCGTATTTTGATAATTCAGTTTTTATAAAAAAAATATTGATCTAAAGTTTAGACATAAATAGATTATTACAATAAATTATTATAAATAAGTCGGGATTAAGAGTCTGTTTAAAAATATATTTGATAAAATCTATTTGAGGTTATTTAAAAAAAGAGACAAGCAGTTTCAAGTTTTAAAGATTTCCCTCAATTATAAAATCATTTTATTACGACAATTAAAATGTTCTCATAAAATTTAGACAGAACCTTGAATTTATTTTACGAAGTTACCTAAAAATACAAAAATCGGCAAGCCGCTATTTTATTATTTCTACTAAAAAAATTGTCAAAATCTTTCTTTTTATGGTCTTTTTCTCTTCTTTTGGAAAAAGGGTACGAATTCTGTTTTATGGAATCCAATTTATGATCCCATTTACCGGGTGTTTTTTTCTCCATTCGACAAAATCAGAATAATTATTTATTCCGTTTTCAATTACAGCCTGATAATATTCTATTCCCATGATTTTTTCTGTATCTGGAGTTTCATTCTTCAGGGTTAAAATGGCTAATTTCTTTTCAGGAGTAAGAGCTGCACAAATGTTGTCGGCGACTTTCTCAAAATAGCCGTCGTATCGAGATCCTTTCAAAATATGAATCATGTCTATTTGCCACAAATCGTTATCTCTGTCCATGTACCATGCATGCCATTCGATGCAATGTTCTTCTGTATTGATAAGATTGATAAATTCGATTTTTGTTATAGAAGGATTTTGGGCTAATTGTGCAATGGCTTTGAAACTGTCATGTATGTTAAGCTGTTCGGTATAAATGTGAAAGTCGATGTCCTTATGTTTTAGGAGCAGCCCCATTCTTAAAGAACCGATTAGATTGATTTCTGCACCTATCGACTTCCATATATTTATTATGTTTGTTTCTTCTATGATATTTTTTGCTCGTTTTTGATTTCTTTCGGCAATGGCAAATATAGAGTTCTCCATATTATATTTAATTAGTAGGAAACAAATATAATATTTTGAAAGAAAATATTTTCTATTATGCAATTAGATCAATAACATAAAATTCAAATTGATGTTATTAAACTGTTTGCTTGTAATTAATCGAGGAGATGTTGGAATCGGGTAGGAGGTAGGATGAGAAATTTTTGCTGTCATCATTATATATAACTATTTAAAAAATAAGTATGTAAGTTTTATTTGCAGTTTAGGTATTTGAAAATGTGCCGAAAAATAATAAAAAAGTGCGCATAGAATTTGCAGAAACGAAAATAAAGCGTACCTTTGCAACGCATTTGAAAAAGC
>URAV01000072.1 GCA_900545915.1 uncultured Porphyromonadaceae bacterium | reverse complement strand
ATTCTCGAAAGAAACTCTCAAAACTGACCCGAGCAAAATTTAGGCAGGCTCTAAGAGCCTGCCTAAATATCCAATAATTTTCTCATTTTCTCAGTAAAGAGCAAGGCTGGAATATTCGGCCTTGCTCTTTATTTCATTTTGGGGAGTTCTTTCAAAAACTTACAGATTCAGCAATCCATCCGGAATATTCATCTTTATAATTTTATTTTTTTCATCAACAGAAATCACAAAATCATCATTTGCCGGAATAAGTAATTCGGATGTACCTCGATCTACAATAAACAATATATTTATCGTTGAATCATCTATATGTACAATTTTACCTAAGATACCATGATGTATATCAACGACTGTGTATCCTATAAAAAAGTCTCCGGGAGCAAGATAATCTTCTTCTTCAATTCTCAGATAAGATTTCGGGAAATAAACATCCAGATTAGTAAAAGCTCTGGCATCATTGTCATTGTCAATATCTTCTAATTTAAAAAGGGCAGTCGTTTCCCCCTTAAACCGATACTCCTCTATATAAAACGGGACAAAAATACCGTCTATCTCACACACAATAAAAGGGCAATCCGTACGGTCAAACACATCATCGGTAAAAGAAAAAGATATTTCTCCGTGTATGCCGTGAGGCTTATTGAACTGTCCGATTTTTATCAATTCTTCTCTCGTAATCATAATTACAAACGAGTAATTCTCGCCCCTAAATTATTCAATCTTTTATCAATATCTTGATACCCTCTATCTATCTGATCAATATTATGAATCGTACTGATACCGTCTGCCGACATTGCGGCTATCAATAAGGCAATACCCGCACGAATATCCGGAGAGACCATTGTCGCAGCACGTAATGTATGGGATTTTCCCTGTCCGATTACAGCAGCTCTATGCGGATCGCATAAAATAATCTGAGCTCCCATATCGATCAATTTATCGACAAAAAACAAACGGCTCTCGAACATTTTCTGATGAATCAACACACTTCCTTTTGCTTGTGTCGCAACGACCAAAAACACACTTAGCAAATCCGGAGTCAAACCCGGCCAAGGTGCATCGGAAAAAGTCATGATCGATCCATCGATAAAAGTTTCTATCTCGTAATAATCATGATGCGGCACATGTATATCGTCGCCTTCTTGATTTAATGTAATCCCCAAACGGCGAAAACTATCCGGAATAATACCTAAATCGTTATAGGAAACATTTTTAATTCGGATATCAGAACCGGTCATTGCCGCCATCCCGATAAAACTTCCAACTTCTATCATGTCGGGCAATATAGTATGAGAACAACCCACCAATGACTCTACTCCTTCTACGGTCAGTAAATTCGATCCGATACCGGAAATTTTTGCCCCCATTTTATTCAACATTTTGGAGAGTTGCTGCAAATAAGGTTCACAAGCTGCATTGTATATTGTCGTCGTACCTTTCGCCAACACTGCAGCCATAAGAATATTGGCAGTACCGGTCACCGAGGCTTCATCCAATAACATATAAGCTCCTTTCAGCTCTTTCGCCGTAATCTCATACAACTGTTGTTCAGGATAATATACAAAATTCGCCCCTAATTTTTGAATACCGATAAAGTGAGTATCCAACCGTCTCCGGCCTATCTTGTCACCTCCCGGTTTGGGTATAACCGCCATTCCGAAACGTGCGACCAATGGCCCGACAATCATGACAGATCCTCGTAATGACGCACTACGCCGTAAAAAATCCTCACAGTGCAAATAATCCAAATTCACATTATCCGCTTTAAAACTGTAGGCATTAACTCCTATGTGTTGCACTATCACTCCCATATCTCTCAATAATTGTATCAAATTATTTACATCCAAAATATCGGGAATGTTATAAATTTTAACTTCTTCGGATGTAAGTAATGTGGCACAAATAATTTGTAAAGCCTCATTTTTAGCGCCTTGCGGAACGATATCCCCCTGCAGACGATGTCCCCCTTCTATAACAAACGATGCCATATTGTGTCGGAATTTGATTGTTTTTGTGAAAGATACAAAAAAAGCGGTTATCTACCCGCTTTTCTCATATTATTTTTATTCTTTTTCTGAAGAAATTCTTTCGACTCCTTCAGTCGGAAAGTCTCCGGACTAAGATCGATTCTCCCTCGGGAATATTCTCTAAGATCTTTGAATATCTTATCATCATCAACAACCTCCTTATTCCATGTAAGAAAAGACTTCTTCATGTGATTGGCCAATAAAGAAATCAACTGATCTCGTTCCGGACCATCCGGATAATCTTCACATTTCTTTATCATACGCTCGAGAGTCTTACCATAATGTCTATAACGAATCGGAGTCAAAGTATACGGAACTCTATCCGGCTTAGTACGAAGATTCTCTTTCCGAATAATTTCATAAGGATAATCAATGTCTAATTTAAAATCGGACATAATAGCCAAATGATCCCACAACTTATGTTTAAAATCATCGACATCTCTAAGATGGGGAAATAAGTTTCCCATGATGTTTATAATCGTATTTGCACAACGAGTACGCTCTTCACGGTCTTCTATCGATACACAATGATCTATCATTTGCTGAACATTACGTCCATATTCGGGCATGATCAACTTCTTTTGTTGTGTATTATAATCGGGCATAATTAAAAATATTTAGTTATAAAACTTTATGTTTCGGCTTAGTCGCAACAAACTCCTTTAAATAAAAAGGTTCAAAATAAGCGACATCCTTAAAATCACTTTTCCTAAAAGCTTTTTCTGCCAAAGCCAACATATCTGAAGCTAAAGGATCAATATCTTTATCCAAAAACAGAGCATTCGAATTTGTCAATACCGAACGACACTTCGCAGCTCCGTTACCAAAGAATAAAACAGGTTGCTCTCTCAAAAAGTTCTCGTATGAGTCTGCCTCGACAATATCGGCAGATACGGGCTTCACAGGATTTAGAGATAAATCATAAATAGCAGAATAAACCTCCATGCGCCGTGCATCGATCATCGGACAAAACAAAGTATTTTCAGGATATTTTTCCCTAAACATTACATGACAGGTCATTATTTCAAGAGTATTTATACCTATTAACGGTATTCCGAACCCGAAACAAAGACCTTTCGCCATAGATACTCCTATTCTGAGTCCGGTATAAGACCCCGGACCGCAACTGACAGCAACGGCATCTAACTTGAATCCGTAATGCTTCGCCATATCGACAGCTTCCTGTACATATCCGCCCAAACAGGAAGCATGCGAAGGTCCTTCATAATTTTCTCGGCGAAATATGACTTGCCCTTCATGCGTCAACGCTACTGAACAGACAGATGTAGAAGTTTCTATATTTAAAAGAGTCGCCATCTATTTTCCTAAATAATTTAAATGTATTCGGCAAAAGTAGCGGTTTTTTCCGATTTAATGATTATTGAAACAGAATTAAAATTAATTTTGCAAAAACATTAATTACAATGATACATTCAATGACCGGGTTCGGCAAAGCTATTGCCGAACTGCCCAATCGAAAAATCACAGTAGAAATAAAATCTCTAAATAGTAAACAACTCGATTTATCGACTCGTATTCCGGCTATATATCGTGAGAAAGAAATGGAAATACGATCAGAAATCGCCAAAAGATTAGAACGCGGGAAAGTCGATTTTTCTATTTTTATAGAGAATATAGGCCGGGATGCCTGTACCCAACTCAATATGCCTGTTATAGAAGGATATTACCAACAGATCAAAGAAGCTTCTGAAACATTGAAGATAGGTTTACCGACTGACTGGTTTCAGACTTTACTGCGTCTCCCCGAATCAATGAAAACCGATACAATGGAATTG
>URAV01000071.1 GCA_900545915.1 uncultured Porphyromonadaceae bacterium | reverse complement strand
TCATCCTCGTAAAAACAGAAAAACATACTCGGAAGAAATTCTCAAAACTGACCCGAGTAAAATTTAAACAGGTTCTTAATTCTCTTTTTAGGGAGGAAAAATTAAACAGATCGTGAATACTCTAAAAAGAAAACCGCCCTTTATTTCCGAAAGTTGAAGATAAAGGGCGATTATGTATAAAAGGTGAAACTTTATTTAAACAAAGATTTTGCGATACCGATTTCCAATCCCCGTAATTCTGCTAAACCGCGCATACGACCCAGACAAGAATATCCGGGATTGGTTTTTTTATGGAGATCATCGATCATCTGGTGTCCGTGGTCGGGACGCATAGGTATGGAAACGCCTCTACGTTGTTGCAACAGCAAGAAGTTTTTCATAACGTTATACATATCTACATTTCCTTCGAGGTGATTCGCTTCATAAAAATTCCCTTCTTCATCTCGTTGTGTACTTCTCAAATGGACGAAATTGATACGATCTCCGAAACGTTCCATCATTCCGGCAAGGTCGTTATCTCCCCGTACACCGAATGAGCCGGTACACAAGCAAAGTCCATTCGATTCATTCGGAACGGCTTCAATCAGCTTTTTAAAATCTTCTTCAGTACTCAGGATTCTCGGTAACCCCAGAATCGGATAGGGGGGATCATCCGGATGAATGACTAATTTTACACCGACCTCATCGGCTACAGGAGTAATTTCTTTTAAGAAATAGATCAGATTGGCACGTAGTTTTTCTGCATCGATATCTTTATATCGGTCGAGAGCTTCCTGAAATTGTTCTACGGTAAAACTCTCTTCCGATCCCGGAAGTCCGGCGATCATGTTGCGTATCAGCAATTGTTTGTCGGCTTCACTCATTTGCTCATAACGGGCTTTTGCCTTGGCTTTTTCCTCATCGGAATACTCTTTTTCAGCACCCGGCCTTTTCAAGATAAAAAGGTCGAAGGCAAGGAAAGCTGCACGTTCGAACCGCAGGGCTTTCGAACCGTCGGGCATTGTATAGGCAAGGTCGGTACGAGTCCAATCGAGTACCGGCATGAAATTGTAAGTTACGATATATATGCCGCATTTGGCAAGATTCCGCAAGCTTTCTTTATAATTATCGATATATTTCTGAAAATCTCCGGTTTGAGTTTTGATGTGTTCATGTACCGGAACACTTTCTACCACCGACCATTTAAGTCCGGCATCTTCGATCATTTTTTTGCGTTTCATGATCTCTTCCACTGTCCATACCTCTCCGTTGGGAATCTGGTGCAGAGCATTTACGATTCCGGTAGCTCCGGCTTGTTTTATATCTTGCAGGCTGACAGGGTCATTCGGACCATACCAGCGCCATGTCTGTTCACATAAAATCATATTTGTAATTTTTATCAGAAAATTTAAATGGGTACTTAAATCGAAAAAGCGTCGAATCCTCCGTCAACAATAGCCACCGTTCCGCTTACGAATTTTGAAGCGTCGCTGATCAGGTATTGAATAGTTCCGACAAGTTCCTCAGGTTCGCCGAAGCGTCCGAACGGTGTATGGGCAAGAATAACACGGGAACGGTCTGTCAGCGACCCGTCGGGATTAGTTAATAAAGTGCGATTTTGTTCAGTCAGGAAAAATCCCGGAGCAATGGCATTAACACGCAATCCCGGTCCGAATTTTAGAGCCAACTCACCGGCCATATATTTGGTAAAGTTCGAGATTGCGGCTTTTGCTGCGCCATAACCTACGACACGAGTTAGTGGACGTAGAGCCGATTCGGAGCTGAAATTTACGATAGCCCCTTCTTTCTGTTTCGCCATCTCTTCTGCAAATACCATTGTAGGCAATACCGTACCGAAAAGATTTAGATCGACGACTTTTCTAAAAGCTTCTACATCAAGATCGAAAATCGTCTTTTCGGGAGGAATCGTAGCGCCCGCCATGTTACCTCCTGCTGCATTAAGCAATACGTCTATACGACCGTATTTGGCGATAATATCTTTCTTATTTTGCAATAGAACATCTTTGTTCAGTACATCGGTATATAAAAATATAGCTTCGTTTCCTGCAGATTTAATGTTATTCACCAGTTCGTTTCCCGCTTCTTCGTTACGGTCGAGGATAACCATTTTTGCTCCTTCTCCGGCAAGATATGAAGATATCGTACGGCCGAGAATACCGGCAGCTCCGGTCATTACCACTACTTTGTCTTTAACACTGAATAGATTTGCCATAATTGTAATATTAAATTTTTAAAGATTATTATTTTGATAGTAACCGATATTTTCTTTAATGAGAATATCTATCGGCATAAAGTTGATTCGAGGAATTTTTTTGCCGTATGTCAAAAAGTTACCTAACGCTTTTATCCCGTTGTAGCCTTGTATCTCAGGACGTTGGGCGATGAGCCATGTAATTGTCCCTTCCGAAAGATGCCGTATATTTCTTTCAATAAGGTCATATCCCACCAGCTTTATCTCCTTTTTGCCCTCCTTCTCTAAGTAATCGGCCAATACACAACATACCGAATTAAATACGACAGCTCCTTTTATGCCGGGATTAGCTTTGAATATTTTATCTAAGACTTTTTCGTTATATTCAGGTTCTTCGATATGCAGTTCGCAAAAGAAAACATGACCGGTAAATCCTGTTTTATGGAGATATTCCATAAAACCTTTTTCTCTATTTTTTACCTGAGTGGAACTGTTGTTTCGTTCTCGGACTATTTTCCCGATAAGAATATCGCTTCCTTGTGCTATTTTTCCGGTAAGCAGTTTTGCGGCAATATAGCCTCCGTCATAAGAATTAGTTCCGAAATATGCCAGTTGATTGTTTTCTGGAATATTGGAATCGATATACACGTATGGGATCTGTTTCTCATCGAGACAAGCCGAAAGTTCGGTTACCGAATCCGAAAACAATGTTCCGATCAACACTCCGTTAAATTCATTTGAAAGAACCGTTTTACAAGCTTGTTCAAATGAAGATTGGTCATATTGGTCAAAAAATATTTTTTCGACGACGACATTATAATCGTTCAGTTCACCTGCAGCTTTGTCTATTCCTTCTGCAGCTTTTTCCCAATACTCTCCCGGTCGAAAAGCCGGAATCAAAGCAGCGATATTGAATTGTTTTTTCAAAGCCAGCGACCGAGCCATGAGATTAGGACGATATTCGACCTCTCGTAGTACTTGGTTTACTTTTTCCTGAGCCGCTTTAGATACTTTTCCTCTGTTGTGCAGAATCCTGTCGACTGTTCCGACTGATACTCCTGCCATACGGGCAATATCTGAAATGCGAACATTTTTTGTTTTATCGGTCATGAGCAATTTTATGTTGTGTGTGCGTACACATTTGTGATTTGCAAATGTAGCGAAAAATATCGGGTATTTATAATATTTTTTATTGTGTGTGCGTACACATTAATGGCTTTATAATATTAATATGTTGATTATTAATGTTTTATTTGTATAGATATATGAATTGACTATGCTGTAAAACATAAAAAGAAGCGGTTTGTATAGTAAATCTATTTTTTTTACTTTCGTTCCATAAAAAACAGAAGAAGATGATAAAGCTGGTAATATTTGATCTGGATGGTACTTTGTTGAATACGATTCGTGATTTGGCGGGGAGTACCAATTATGCATTAAGGCAATGTGGTTTTCCTGAACACGAAACGGATGCTTATAATTATTTTGTCGGAAACGGGATAAATAAACTTTTTGAACGAGCACTTCCGGAAGGCGAACGTACATCGGAAAATATAGGACGGATGAGAGCTTTCTTTTTAGAACATTATACTCAAAATAATACGTGTTTGACAGTTCCTTATCCGGGTATCCCCGAATTGTTGAGAGAATTGGATCATAAAGGAATGGCTTTGGCTGTTGCTTCTAATAAGTATCAGGAAGGAACAGAAAAGCTGGTACATCATTATTTTAAAGACATCGTTTTTTCTGCTGTATTCGGTCAGCGTGAGGGAATTCCGGTAAAACCAGATCCGACCATCGTGAAGGAGATACTTCGAGTAAGCGGTGTATCGGAAAGAGAGACGTTATATGTCGGAGATTCGGGAGTAGATATGCAAACGGCTGCAGCGGCGACAGTTATTTCCGTAGGTGTGACATGGGGATTTCGCTCTCGTGAAGAATTGATAGAAAACGGAGCTTGTCATATTGTGGATTCTCCTGCTGAAATATTAAGATTGATAGGTCGTCTTTGATTTTTTTGTGTTGCGGTGTTGTTTTGAAATATAAAAACAACAGCCTTTCCTCACGGAATGGCTGTCGAGTAACCAAAATATATAGAATAGTTTAATCAAAAAATCATTCTGTACAGGTAGTATATGCTTTTTTGATCGTTACAAAAATAAAATAGAAAAATTGTTGTGCAAAAAAAAATCGATAAAATCCGAATTGTTATCGCTGAATCGTGAAAAATATCGGTTAAAAATCATCTTTTGCTATATTTTTATTATATGTAAATGGTTATTTGTTTCGATTTAGAGCCTGTTTAAATTTTTTATTTGAGAATTTAAAACAGGCTCTAAATTTTGTTACATAGAATTTGAAAGTCTAAGAGCCTGTCTAAATTTTCCAACAAAAAAATATTATCAGGTCATTTTTGCGCTTTCTTCCGGTCTTTTTTCCCGTTTT
>URAV01000070.1 GCA_900545915.1 uncultured Porphyromonadaceae bacterium | reverse complement strand
AACAAATTGTTATGGATAGTGACCGGATAACGTAAAAAATGTATATTTGCAAAAAGGAATTCTTTTTGTAGAAAAAAAGAATTGTGATTGCGAACGATAAAATGTGCTTGGGCAAGTGAAACTTAGGAAATTTTACTAAAACGACAAGTACAGAGTAGGTGAAGCAATCCCCCTTGGTGTAACTATACGGAAGTGCTCTTAGGCATGATATTTGTACGTATTCTATACTGTATTGGGGGGATATGCTCGCTGACTTTACTGTTTTAGGGCTTCCTAAGGCCTCACTTGGGTAATGTTCAGCGTGGTGTATTCCCCCCTTCTTTGTATCTATACCTTACCTATACAAAGAACGAAAAACACAAACAACTGACCGCTTATCGTACCTCAATCGCACACATTCGTAAATTCAGATTATTTTCGGCTAAGACCTACATAGAAAAATCTGTTGATATTGCGATGTTGAGTAATAATGACCCCTTATCCGCACAGGGGTTATTATTACCTATAAAATTTTTCAACGAAAATAAAATTGGAAAGGCACACGAATACAACTCCATGAGTGCTTGGGATGGATTTCCAGCCCAATGTCCCTCTTCCTCCGGGAAGAGGGATTTCAAACAAGAATTATGTAAAGACCAATTTCCCCTATTATGAAAGACTCTGTATCTTACAATTTGATAATGGCATTGACCAATGAAGCCATGCCGGACTATGTTCTGGTCGTATATTCGGACAGCGATACAATACGTAAAACGGCAAAATCGTTATCGGATATGAATCTTCCTCGATATTTTGAATGTTACTATGCTTGTAAAGTTTATGATAAGACATCGTTGGATGCCATTCGGGAACGGTTCTCGAACGAAAGGGCAGGCAAAACGGATTTCTTTCTTATTAACCCGTTCTATATAAAACAGTCTTTGCAATTGTTGGGAATGGGAGACTTGACCGCTGAAGCCGGACTCTTGTTGAAAGAGTATCTGCCCAATAATGAGGGCACGACAAATGAGGTTGTGTTGACAAAAGACACAGAGGAAGAGATCGAACCGGACGAGACGAGCGAAAGCGGTGAGACACGAAAAAAACGTCCTGTACTGAACTTCCTTAAACTCAACATCCCCATAGGTGCGACCTTGGTCTATCTGAAAGACGAAAATATATGCGTGCACGTATTCAACGAGAGAAAAGTCACGTATAAAGGACGGGCAATGTCTCTGACGGCCGTCACTAAAAAGAATTGCTGAATACCAGACATGAATTGCAAGGGACGCTGTACTGGAGTTATGCGGGGAGGAAACTGATAGACATTTATAACGAAGTGTATGCCAATAATAACAATATACCTTAATACCAATAAAACCGGTTGCTACCCAAAGAGAGAAACGGCATGATTAAAGTGCTGATTTTTTTGAAAAGTGAACTCTACATGGCTCATCGATGAGGAAACAATGTGATACAATGTAGAGTGGCAACCCGTATCGTAAATTATCCTCAATCTGAGTTGTTCATATTTTTGTACGGGTTGTTTTGAAGCCTGTTCAGATGTTCCGATTAGGGAGATTTGTCAGGCTTCTTTTAAACAGGATTTAAATAAGGTTGTCGGACTTAGCCATATAATATGGAAACAAAACAATGCGCCGTTTGCGGAATAGCAGTAGAAGTGAATACTATATATTTCAAGAAAAGGAATGCCGAGTATAACCTCGATCACAGAGGATATGACGATGACGGAAGCGTAGATACGTTGAAAAAGCAGATTGTCTGCTGCCCCATGTGCGGATATTGTATGCTTCCCGAATATTTCGAAAAAGAATGCTTTGACAGACGCATAGTAACCTGTAAGGAATACCGTAGGTGGCAAAAGGCGGATATACCTCTTATCGCCCGCCATTTTGCTTGTTGTGCATTTATCCTTATGTACAGAAAACAATATAAAGACGCAGCATACAGCATGTTAAAGGCATTGTGGGTTTGTGAATCGGATAAAAGCTGTAATAAAAAAGAGAGTGAAAATATAAGGGAACTGACAGATATTTACTTCCAGACCTATTTTGCGAACGACAAATCTTTAGACATGGAATCACTGTTTATAGACCTCGACTTAAAGCGTCGTCGAAAAAATTTTATCTCGACTTTTTATATAGCTCTCATCTCATACTTTTGTTTATCCGTCAGCTTACCTCGAAATATGCACAGCAAACGTATGTATCTAAAAATACTACTATTCGAAATGAAATTATGCCTGTACCGAAAGGCAGGAAATTATCGAAATACGGATATAAAAAGCCTATCCCAAACAAGAAAAAAGAAAATACATTTTTTCTAAACTCACTTACTTTAAATTATATACACAATCAATTACTTCCCGTAAGATATAAGTTACGGGAAGTTTCTAAATTATCAAATATGGATAAAAAAAATTATTGTGGTATCTGTAAAACCCCTGTTAAGGTTGAAATGGTGCATCAATGGGAAAATATAACTTATAATCTGGATTCCCGAGGGAAATTTTATAAAGACGATTTAAAAACTTTGAGAAAACTAATTGTAAGATGCCCTGTTTGCGGTCTCTGTCGGTTACCAAAACATTTCTCTGATTCCCAATCGCTGATTTCGCATATCAATAGTCCTGCTTACAGAGCATTATTAATGAACGATTATTATCCGCAAGAGGTCATCAACTACCTTTGTGCCCGTTATTTATATTTGAAAGAAAAACGGTATTGCCATGCCGCCCTGTGCAGCCTACGTGCGGCATGGATATGTAACAGCCTCAATAAAAAACATTTGGAATCAGAGTTGCGAATGCTTGCATGGGAAGATTATAAAAGAGTTTTTCTCTGGACAAAACTAAAGAACAAAACATTCCTTACTATGGCTGATATGACTTTGATTGATTTGTCTCGTCAGACAAGGCATTTCAAATATTGTATTTATTTGTGTTTACGAGGATTGTTCACATTTAAGGGAAAGGGAATCCCATACCTATTATTATATGAAATACAGTCGTGTCTCCGGGGGGTCACAGAAAATAGAAATATTTTGCGCGTAGTTTATACAAAGCGTTTTCCTTTTTTATGGCTAAAGATAAAATTTATAGCATGGAGATATGATATGAAGAAAAAAAAGAAAACTTATCGATCAAATCATTTCGGTAAATCAAAATACAAATCATCAAAAAAATAAATGCCGTTATCAATATTAAGATTTTTGCGAAAAAGAAGCCAAATGACCAAAAATCTATTTTTTTATCTTGCTTGTTTAAATATTCAAGAGATACGCCTTTTTCTCGTTCGTTTCTATAAGTAATGAAAGTGATTATTACAGTCGATAAAGATCGTAAAACCAAGTTCCTATAAATTTATTAATCGAATTAGAAAAACGCACAATAAGAAGGAAAAATGGAGCAAGAAACGGAAAGCCGTAATAGCCTTCCGTTTCTTGACGTTTAGTATATACTCCAGAAACTATACCACACACTTTTCAGAATAATCGGACAGTTTCTTTTTCAGCCGGTTCATATCCGACTCTATCTTCCGTTTGGTAATCCTCGCATAAATCTGAGTCGTTTTTATATCCGTATGCCCCAAAAGCTTAGACACCGTTTCAATCGGGACACCATGTTCAAGCGTTACCGTTGTGGCGAACGTATGCCTAGCAAGATGAAAAGAAAGGAGTAATATGAGCAATGGAAACGAAAAGAAAGCATAACGCAATTTGTTGGTAATTAGCTATTTATCTATATTCTTCCACATAAGGAAAAAGCAAAAAAGCGAGGCTTGTTGAGGATATTCAGTTACCAAATCGTTAGCAGGGCTGTTACCGGCAGAGGTAAGGTAACGAAGAGCGAATCAATCCATTTAACGCAACGATATATTACACTGATTGTCATGGTTTTGTATATCAAAGAACGTTTATAAAACAGGTAAATTTGCCACTAAAAATATAAGCGTATGAAAGTAGAAAAATTCAAGGTATTGCTCTACCTCAAAAAGAGCGGACTGGACAAATCTGGCAAAGCCCCGATAATGGGGCGCATCACCGTTAACCAGACGATGGCGCAGTTCAGCTGCAAGCTCTCCTGCACTCCCGAACTGTGGAATCCCCGTGAAAGCCGTCTGAACGGAAAGAGCAAGGAGGCGGTGGAAGTCAACGCGAAAATCGACAGACTGGTGTTGGCGGTAAACTCCGCGTTCGACTCCCTTGTGGAACGAAAGACCGATTTCGATGCCATGGCGGTCAAGAATTTGTTTCAAGGCAGCAAGGACACGCGGATGACCTTGTTCAAACTCTTCGACAGGCATATAGAGGAAATCAAGGCTCGGGTAGGCATAGATGTATCTCACCGTACCTTGCCCAACTATCTCTATATCCGCAGCCGTCTCGCGGATTTTGTCAGCAGCAGATTCAAGGTGTCCGACCTCGCTTTCTGTCAGCTCAACGAGCAGTTCATCCGAGAATTTCAGGAGTATGTGGTAATAGAGAAAGGCTTGGGCGTCCAGACAGTGCGCCATTACCTGGCTATCCTGAAGAAGATTTGCCGCATCGCATTCAAGGAGGGGCACTCGGACAAGTTCTATTTTGAACACTACAAATTACCCAAACAAAAGGAAACACCTCCAAGAGCGTTAAGCAAGGAGGATTTCGAGAAGATACGGGACATAGAGCTTACCGGATGCCGCCCCGAACACTCCATCGTCAGGGATATGTTTCTTTTCGCCTGTTATGCCGGGACCTCGTATGTGGATGTGGTGGCAATCACGCCCGATAACCTGTCAAGGGACGATAACGGCGCGTTGTGGCTGAAATACCGAAGGGGAAAGAACGGGCAGCTGAGCCGTGTGAAGCTGTTGCCCGAAGCGATAGACCTTATTAATAAATACCGTGACAATACACGGGCTACATTGTTTCCCGTAATTCCATACCAGGCCCTGAAATGGTGTCTGACAAGCATCAAGATAAAAGCCGGCATCAAGGGGCGTCTGTCCTACCACATGGGACGGCACTCGTTCTCGACCCTCATGACCCTTGAAAACGGCGTACCTATCGAGACTGTCAGCAAGATGCTGGGGCACGCGGATATAAGGACCACCCAGGTGTATGCCCATGTAACCCCTAAGAAACTCTTCGAGGATATGGACAAATACATCGAAGCGACAAAA
>URAV01000069.1 GCA_900545915.1 uncultured Porphyromonadaceae bacterium | reverse complement strand
CCATAGAGAAAAAAGTCCCACGATTTAGCTCCGAATAATATGCCTGAAAGTGCGTTTTTTTACCATTTACCAGAAAAATAAATCCCCGATAATGCTTGATTATCAGGGATTTGATTGATTTTTCTTTTGTTTTCAGTGATCCGCCTGGGCTCACATTTGTATCGTATTACGTTGTAAATCAAAGGATTTGTTCAAGACCTCTTAAATTGTACCTAATTTGTACCTGTTTTTGACTCCCAAACCGCACTCCATTGTGATGCGGTTGTCTTGTCTTTATTCGACCTATAAACACACATACAAATATAAAGATATTTCTCTGATTATCCAACTTTTCTTTAAAATTATTGGGTCTAATTTTGATTTCTATTTTTCAGCAAATACATAAAAAAAATTCTACAAAACATTGAATTAACGACTTCGGAGTAATGCTGATTTTACATTTTTGGAAAAGCGGTAAAATCAATTTTCGGTTCCCGAAAATATAACTTGCTTTTTACCATTGTAAAAATAATAATGCTTTCCGAAAGGATGTTTTTTATATTCTTTGTAAATTATTCTAGCTGGCTGTATTGCCAACCAGCCGGCCGGAGATATAGCCGGAGGGACGGACAACCTGACATTGTAATTCTTCCGAACGTTAATCCATTTTTTTATAACTTTTCTATGGGGTTTGTTTAGCCCGCATTTCTATTGTATTGCGGGAGTCATTTTTACGAATTTTCCCAACTTTAATACCACGGAACAAACCGGCAAACCAACCTCATTGTTCCACCGGTGCTTTTAGGTAATCATTCAAAAAAAGAATAGGAAAAACATAAAGACAAAAAACAGATGTAATGAGTTCAGGAGTGGGCTTATATAGGTTGAAAATTCATGAAGAAATTATTTGAACGGATTACAGCAAGATTGCGAAAAAATAATCTCGCTTTTTACCATTATAAAAATAATAATGCTATCCGAAAGGATGTTTTTTATTCTCTTTATATATTATTCCGGCTGGCTGTATAGCCAACCAACCAAACGGAGATATAGCCAGAGGGACGGACAACCCGACATTGCTATTATAAATTACTGCCGTTTTATAGAATCGATAATGTTTTTTATTTCTGCTCTTTTCTCTTTACGGCTGGCATACCGCAACATAGAACTTTCGTTGATAGTGTAGCTATCAAACGCATTTTTGTATATGTGGTAAATTTCATTTCCCCGGAACGGTAGGAATTCTTTATCTGAATACAGATCAACCAATATTTTTTCTAAAGAAGCTACTTTTACCGCCTTTTCTTTTACTGTCGGAGCTTCGGTGACTAAAGGCCGAATGCAAGTATATCCGGCATAATCAGCCAAGTCGTTTCTAATATCTTTGACCCGGCATATTTTACTATCTTTTTCTTTTAAAAATCGACATACGGAATCTATAACTTCTCGTTCTATGTCTAAAAAAATAATGTTATAATTTATCAAGTGTTGAGAGAAGTTATTGACAATTCTTAATTCCCATAGACAGTAATCTATATAAGGAAACTCTTTTTCGACCCATTTCCCTATTTTTAGGGATTTAGCGGATAAGTCGGAAGAAAAATTTCGGGATTCTCCTATACGATATATACCTCTGCCGATACGTTGTATAACACCCTTCTGTACTAAGTTGTAGATCCTCCAATTTACCGTAGATTCGGGAATCTGGGGTTCTTCTTTTCTGTATAAATGAAGAATGTCTGTATTTGTTATTGTTGCCTTTTGAACAAATAACCGGTTAACTTTATCTTCTTGTAATTTATTGTTCATCTATCAGAGTTGTTAATCAAGGATAAAGTTAAATCAAATTTTCGGCAGTAACAAATAAAAACTGCCGAAAATTTGATTTTGTATTAAAATGGGTATAAAATTCTGCGCTTTTGGCTGACTGGATGAAATGCCGAGAAAAATAAATGTTATCGTATTTTCATTTTAATCCGTATTACTTTATAGATACAACTAAATATTCAAAACATTTATAGTCAAATATTATATTAATAAAGAATCGTATTCGTATTTCTTAAATTCGCAAAAAACATTCCGTCAAGATTTATTTCGGATGTCTTTATTTTTTTATAATTATCGATTATTATTTTTGATATAGTAATCCATATTGGGCCTGTAATTTCTCCTGTTTTAGTTCCGTAGCGAGATACAACATCGCTTAATTCTGATATATTCCATTTTATTATGGGATTAATTAAAATAGGATGGAAAGAGTCATAATAAAATGGCCATCCTTCTGCTTCTTTGAGATGTTGTACTGAACCATATCCCACGACTATCCTATCTTTTGGGGTAATTATGAGAGTAAACGGGTGAAAAGGATCTTGCCCATTAAATTCTTGAAATATAAACACGGTGTCTTTTTTGTAATCAATTATATCTAATGAATCGACTTGCTTTCCGACCCTTTTCCAATAATCTTTCCAATAGCTATTCCGTAATCTCAAGTTACGTTTATATTTGACCGTTTTGATTACTTCTCCATCTGTTTTCGTTAGAGTCAATATCTCGCTTTTCTTGTTGATATTGGGCGATGTCATTAAATTGTAGAAGTTGTCTATTCTGTTTTGTGAATATAATTGAGTACAGAATAATAAGGATAGGCCAAATAATAAAAAGATTCGTTTCATAATCGAATTAATAGGTGAAAGGAATAATTCTTTTTTTCAATGGTTTATAGTTTGTAACCCCTTGTGAATTATAATAAACACTAGTTCTGGTCGAGGGTACGATTATGCGGGGGCCAATACCCACCCCGGACGGATCTACGCCGTAAAATGTACGTAAAGGTAGTTTATTTTCTGATCTCAAGCGGTTCTCCAGATGGGTAGTATAAATCTCGGAAGTCGGAATTGACCTCTGCATGGAGTTCCCGTTTTTATCTTCAACGGTCATATTAAACCAAGTTGAGGTGTTTTGTCCACTCCAATTATACTCAATATGCGCTAATTCATGCCCTAAAGTAATCATGGGGTTACTATCCATCCCCGAAGTTGTAGGAACTTGTTCTTTTGATCCATCGTTTCTTATGCCGGTTGGGTTCCATCCTAAATCATTTCCACTTGTTGCACTCCTATTCCGCTGCCACATAGTAACAACATTACTATGGTCGGCTATTCCTTTAACAAGGTTGTGTCCTGCATCACCCCCCTGCATTAATCCGGTCAATGCCCCTGATAGTTGTACTATAAATGTATTATTACCGGCATAGATCGTATTGTCGCTATTGTAAAATCCCCAATTTCCTTGGTATTGTTTCCACTCATAATCAATTCTTTGATTATTAACATAATCGGATACCCGTATCGTTCTTCCATCGGGGTCAACATATTTTAAGGGATTATTTACACAATAAGCGTATGGGCTTATGGGATAGTATGCGTAAGTCAGATTTATGGAAAATAGAGTTGCAATGCCTATCATTGCAACTCTGAATAGTCGTTTTGTCTTCATAGGTTATATTGTTTATGGGTTTTGTTATTTTTGTTGTCTTTTTTCGCTTTCTATTTTTTTTGCTTGGCGATTGCCTTCTTCAAGTTGCTCGTGCAATTCATCACTCATTTGTTCCCAACCGATAGTTTTCAACTGTTGTGCAATTTCATATAATTTCCGATCGTAGAACATCGTATATTCATCGACTCTGTATCCGTTTTTCTGCAAATGTTTATTGAGGAACGTTTCTATGGAATTACCTTTAATAATGAGGGCTTTGGGGTTTGATGGGTAATATTGCAGCGATTTGGTCGTGCAGATGTCCGTGAAATCATCGTATATATGAAATTTACTCCAATATCCGAATGCAAGTTCGGAAAGCTGGTAAGCAACAGTCTCTTTTGCAGACAAGGGATGTAAATATACTTTGTATTTGATTGTCGTGTCGTTGATCTGAAAATTTTCTTTTATCCAAAATTCCGGTATTATCTGGTGTGCAGTCAGTTCGACATTAACCCAAGGTTCGGGATAATGGTTATCTTCATTTCGGTAACGAATAAATACGTGTCGTGGTGCGAAAGCGATATAGGCTTCGGCTTCTATTTCTTCGGCAAGTACTCTGTAATACATAGGTAGTGATCTGCATTGGCCCGTGTGGGTTCGTATAACTTCGGTTACAAAGGTTCTGGTAAATTCATTTGGTTGGTTATTTTCATTGAAGTTGTAGATGAAAGGTTTATATCCATTACCTGAATATGGATTAAAGAAATATTCGGTGAGTGCCATATTCTTACCTGTTTTGTATTTATCTAATCCGTTGGCTTTTATGAATTTGTTAATGAAAGTGGTGGCACTGTCTATACTTTGGCAATAGTTGTGATAATCAATTCGCCCCTCTAAATATGCCCATTCAGCTAAGAATACAGCTCTTTTAATCGACAAGGGAGCTTTTCCGTCGAGCATATCGGAAATTTCGCGATAGGCTTGTGCATAAAGCGGGTTGATTAAAATGCTGTCTTTTTTCTGACCCTTTACCTGATAGTTAGTCAGATAAAAAAACAACAGCAAAAAATATACTATCCTTTTTTTCATGGTATTTGCAATGAGTTATTTTTTACTTATATCAAAAGTAACGTTTTTTTGATAAAACATAATTGTTTTTGGGCTTTTTCTTTGCGTGGGATAAAAAAGCGGGATAGTCTCACGGAATAAATATATTTTGCATTATCTTTGCTGCGGAAATCGTAAGGAGTTACGGCTCATATTTTTTCGAGAGACATTTTGAACAGTCTTAAATTTGCCAATTATAGTTCACGTTCAAAAGAGTTTCGGCCGGAAAGTAGATAACGATGTTATATACTTACGGCGTGGGACACTTGTAACTGTGAACAGGCCGGCAAAGCCTAAGACTGGTTATGATGAGGTTTCACGCCTTTTTTGTTGGCGTGAGATAAAAATTGGCAATAGTCTTACGTCAGGATATAAAAAAATAACTACATTTGTGAAGGAAAACTCTCAAAGTGTTGAGGGATTATATTTTGAAAACGACTTGTTCACCTTCTAAAGTTTGGCAGCTAAAGCAGGAACAATCAGTTTTTCGACTTTCTGATTATAACAACAGTTATATATCGAATGGCGTGAGACTATTGTTATTCTGCGCGGGTTTGCCAAAGCCTTGAAGGTAGTAATAAATAGATTCTTACGCCTTTTTTGTGTTTGGCAAAAAGGTAATAATATAAAAAGGAAACAAATACTTAAAATAAATTGTTATGGATAGTAACAGGATAACATAAAAAACGTATATTTGCAAAAAGAGATTCTTTTTTCTTCTGTGAAAAGAATTGTGGTTGCGAACGATAAAATGTACTTGATCAAGTGAAACTTAGGAAATTTTACTAAAACGACAAGTACAGAGTAGGCTAAGCAATCCCCTCCTTGGTGTAATTATACGGAATATGCCTCTGCAGTGAGGTATGTATATCTACACAGTATTAGGGGATATGCCTGCTGACTTTACTGTTTTAGGGCATCCTAAGGCCTCACTTGAGTAATGTTCAGTTGGTGTATCTCCTTTTTTATATCTACATTCCATATAAGGAATAGAAGACACAACTAACCATTCATCGTACTGCGATCACTAACATTCATAAAAGTAAGATTATTTTTGACTAAAACCGATCAAAGACTCGGAGTAATAATAAATAAATTCTTACGTTTTTTTACACTTGGTGTAAAAAGTAATTATATAAAAAAAGAAAACAAATACTTAAAACAAATTGTTATGGATAGTGACCGGATAACGTAAAAAATGTATATTTGCAAAAA
>URAV01000068.1 GCA_900545915.1 uncultured Porphyromonadaceae bacterium | reverse complement strand
GGACTGCAAATATAAGGTTCTTTTTTTATATATCAAAAAAAACTCTTGACCTTTTTATTACTACAGCCCCTCTCTCCCGAAAAGCGTGTGCAAAAGTAATACATTCACTCTCCCCCTCCAAATTTTTTATGACATTTTTTATCTCCTACTGCCACTTTTTTTTAATATGCGCTGTAAACTAGTCAATTATAGAACAAATAAATGTCCATGGAAAATAGAAAGATTTGAAACAACACCTTTACAAAGACTTTTCATAACTATCCTATACATCAACGCAGTCTATTCCTTTAATTTAAAACGGATACGTAAACGACCCTCTGTATAATCATAACTGACAATCACAAACTGTCCTATTTCTGAAGTATTTTTTACATGCAAACCAACACAAAGGCAATCATCATAATCACCGACATGCACAACACGCACAGTTTCACTGGCATGATCTGGCAAACGTTTCATATCAAATTTATCACATGCTTCTTCTTTAGAAATATAATCAAAAGTCACAGGTAAATTTTGCTTTATAATATCATTTACACATTGCTCTACTTTCTGCATCTGTTCTTTTGTAGGTGCTTCGGCTAAAAGATAATCACACTTTGATTTTTTCTTTTCAATATGTGCACTAACAGCTCTTCCGCATCCAAACAAATTCATCATAGTCCTATTCAAAATATGTTCCACCGTATGAATTGGCGGATATTCTTGTTTATTATGTTCATTCAATTGTAATTGTTGTTCCATGATAGCACTATTATAATTTAATAGATAAAGATAGCATATTGAATTTTATTTACAATCAAGGAAATCTTTACCTGTAAATAGCAATAGCCATTCTTTTTTCAAATTTTCATTTCAAGAATAAAATCACCTGCACAAATTCTGCGTCACAACATAACCGGCCACTGCTCCCATAGCATACCTTTAGAGATACAAATATAGCGATAAAATTCAAGAAAATACCTATACGATCACACAGCTCCTTTTAAACGAGGAATAATTCTTTGAACAAAATTTATATTTTTGCGATCAACACAAATACAAAATGAGCAAAGCTCAATATCATAAGAAATTAACATCACAGGTATATGATAATTTAATTGAATAGCAAATTCGTTGGCAAGCAAACGATCTTTCCATTTTACAAAAATTGCCGCACATCCCGTAAACAAATCAACTTTTGCAAACTCACTCAATACACTACACAGGTCTTCTTTTCGATGCAGTTTCCTTATAATCAACGTATAACAAACCCCTGAACTAATAGTCCTCACAACAGAAACATTAAATTGTTCTAAAATTCGAAATACACGAGTAGAAAACTGATACAATGGCAAACTATAATCAGACTTAATCTTAAGAATAAAAATATCTGGCTCTACCGTCATTGATTTTGTATCAATACGACAATCTTCTTTTTCTAGTACCATATTAAACTGTCTTTTTATTGAATATTTTTCATTTTAGCAAATCCCCTTTCCCATTTTGAAAAGGTCATTTTCAGAATAGGAAAAAATATTTCTTTATACCAATTTAATAAACACCTGATAATTAATATACTAATTAAACAGTTGTAAAATAAGTCGAGGTTCTGCATGCTGTTTGTTCTTTTATTTCATAAATAAAAACACATATACCATACCAAAAAAACAAAATTATGAATCGTAAAGAATTAATGCTTCAAAGTCAATCTGTTACTCAGATAGCGACAGATTTAATCAAAAACACAAATACCCCTTCTTTTACAGTAATATTCATGCAACAATTTACAAATAGCATCATAACTACAGGAGGACTTATTGATGCAATTTGCATGGATTATGCCAGTGTAAACACACCCAAAAGACTCAACTCTGCTATAGAGGAACTACACAAAGCTATCCATATCATACAAATGTTATCTCAGGCTTCTGCCATAAATGTAACTTTAGCCAAAGCTTTTTTCGAACAAAGCAGCGAATTAGTAAAACTGATCTTAACAGGGATATACGAGTTTCAAAATAGAAAGATTTCGATTCAACAAGACTTATAGAAACCCATATACTGCATAAAACTCAAAAAAAGAGCAAGATATTTGCAACTTATAATACAAGAATACTATATTTGCAATTACCAAAAAGTACAAAAATTAAGGAATCTTGATTTAATGCGTATTATAATAATAATTGAGGATTATGAAACAGCTCATCACTTTTCGACCATACAGTAATTTTTTTTCTTGCTTATTTATATCAACATGCATGTTAACGTCATTTACAGTTCATGCTCAAAAAGCGAACAAAATATTCGAGTTGCTTCAAGAAAAAAAAATCTCCAAAGCAGTAGAAAAACGAAATAAAGTATATACGACAGACAGCAAAAGCGACCTGATTTTAGTAGACATTTGCGATTGCGTTTTATTCAATACACCCGAATATAAAGGTTATGATCCATATCGAGCTTATGCGTTGCTCAACACCACAATTACACACCAACAAGATAAAGATGTAAAAAAATTTTTGACCAAACACAAAACATCTTTTGCTATAATAAAAAAACAAATCGAAGAGAATATTCTCAACGATGCAAAGAAAAACAACACAGAAGCCGCTTTTGCACGAGCAATCGAAGTCTGCAACGAATGTTTTTATCTGCAAGAAGCCAAACAACTGCAAGAAGATATCGCATACAATAACGCAATAGAAAAAGCAGACATAGATAGTTATAAATATTTTCTGACCCATTATCCTGAATCTGAAAGAGTCCCCGAGATTACCCGTCTCGCCGATAAAATAATATTTTCAAAATTAGACAATACAATAGAGGCTTACAGTGCATTTATACAACAATATCCTCAATCTGAACTCGTACCCGAAGCGCAAAACCGGATTTACCAACTTGCATACCAATATGCAACAGAACAAAACACCAAAGAAGCATACGTAAATCTTTTGCAAAGATATCCTGCTCATCCCCAAAAAGCTGAAATCACCAAAATAATTGAAGATATCGACTACAATCATTTCATAAACGGAATGAGTCTATACGCTTATAACAAATTTATAGCAGATCACCCAAATTCTCCATATATAGAAAAATTGAATGAAAAAATGGCTTTAATAAATAAGTCCCAATTTCATTCAGAAGCGGAAGGATTAAAAGGTTACGTAAAAACGACTTTCGAAAAAGTCGAAACCAAAAATACAAATGGTAAAACCTCTACAAGCAATATCAGAAATACATACAACGAATTAGGACAACTAACACTCCATGAACGAACTTCTGGGTCGAGCACACAAGGAAAACAGTACTACTATCACCCTGACAACACATTAAGCTCTGTTGTAACGGCAAAAGGAAATGAAAAATATATTTATAAAGGCTCATTATTACAAAAAATCACTTTCGTCAATACTAAAAAACGGGAAACAACACAAAGTACTTTCAAATATGATGCAAATAATCGATTAATCGAACGTACAGATTTCGTAACAGGAGTTAAAGGTGGCATAAAAACACAATATACCTACAATGCAAACGACAGTCTTGTTTCAACTAAAATTTTTAAAGCTAATCTGCCCAAGAATACCACAACGGCAACTTTTAGCAACAACAAAAAGCAAAATGAAACAATTATCAATGGAAGACTCAAGACAACACACACATATTCTTATAACAACAACGGAGATTTATCCAAAGACAGTATAGATGCTAATGGAAAATCAAACGAAATAACATATGAATATACCTATGATGCACAAGGTAACTGGACAACCCGAACTCAATACAATGACGGGAAAGTAAAAGAGACGATACAACGCGATATAGAATATTATTCTTACAAATAAAGCAATAAATTCAGAAATATCCGGTATTCAAAAATTTGAATACCGGATATTTCTTTTCTATCGAATCTCATAATCCCGAAAATAAGACTTACCTTTGTCGACAAATAACAATTAAAAGAACAACATAACATGTCTACTTATACTGAAGATTTACGAAAAGTAACCACCCATCGCTTAGCAGAAATGAAACAACGGGGAGAAAAAATATCGATGCTTACAGCATACGATTATTCTATGGCCAGCCTTATAGACCAAGCCGGTATGGATGTTATATTAGTAGGAGATTCTGCATCCAATGTTATGGCAGGAAACGTAACCACCTTGCCGATGACATTAGACCAGATGATATATCACGGGACTTCCGTAGTAAAAGCTGTCAAACGAGCTCTTGTTGTCGTAGATATGCCTTTCGGATCTTATCAAGGAAATTCCAAAGAAGCTGTCGCATCTGCAATCCGGATCATGAAAGAAACCGGAGCTGATTGTGTAAAAATGGAAGGAGGAGAAGAAATAAGAGAATCTATCGAGCGAATATTAAGCGCAGGAATACCCGTTATGGGACATTTAGGATTAACCCCCCAATCCATTAACAAATTCGGTACTTATACCGTCCGAGCCAAAGAAGAAGCTGAAGCTCAAAAATTAATTAAAGACGCGCACTTACTTGAAGAGATTGGATGTTTTTCCATAGTTCTCGAAAAAATTCCTGCTAAATTAGCAGAACGTGTTTCTAAAGAATTAAACATTCCCACAATCGGCATCGGAGCTGGAAATGGAACAGACGGACAAGTCTTGGTAATGCACGATATGTTGGGAATCAACAAAGGCTTCTCTCCAAGATTCTTGCGCAGATATGCCGATCTACATACAATAATAACCGAAGCCGTACAAGCATATATTAAAGACGTGAAAACTCAGGATTTCCCCAACGAAAAGGAACAATATTAAGAGCCGGGACGATCCCCAATAATTCCTAAAAACCGGTCTAAATCTTACTTGGATCAAATTTAAGAGTTTCCTTCGGGAATGTTTTTCTGCTTTTACAAGGAGGATAGCGGGCTATCTGACGAGTAAAAAGGAGGAAAACATTCCCGAAGGAAACACAAAATAACCTGATAATACTTCTTTATTGGAAAATTTAGACGACAAGGTCTACTAAGGATATTCTCATAAAAGAAAACGCGTTAAGTAATTCGCACATTACTCAACGCGTTTATTGTTTTATATAAAATAGTCTTCGCTTACATTTAAAAAAGAAGGGTTGTCTCCCGACAACCAATTCTTTAATACCTTAAATCTAATACCATGAAAAAACTGATACAAATATACCCGAGAATTTTTGATTATCCAAATTAATCAGAATTAAAATGCTAATTTTTAACTATTATTACGCAAAACAGACTGATTAATTAACATTTTGAGTCAAAAAGATCATTTTGTAATCCAGAGAAAGCAAAATAGAGGGAAACAAGCTAAAAGCTTTAATCTGAAAATTTTAATAAAGAATTTTTTCTTTATTTTTAAGCAGAAAATATGTTGTTTACAAATAAAATACTTACCTTTGCAACGCAAATAAAAATGAGGTGCTTTGTTTTTAAACAAGACACGTACAGAGAATAAATTTGTATTTTATAATAAACCCTTAAAAGTTTTATTACAATGATTAAAGTAGGTATTAACGGTTTCGGCCGTATCGGACGTTTCGTTTTCCGTGCTGCTCAAAAGAGAAGCGATATTCAGATCGTAGGTATTAACGACCTTTGCCCGGTTGATTACTTGGCATACATGCTGAAATACGACACAATGCACGGTCAGTTCGACGGAACTATCGAAGCTGACGTTGAAAACAGCAAGCTGATCGTAAACGGTAAGGAAATCCGCGTAACAGCAGAACGCAATCCGGCTGATTTGAAGTGGGATGCAGTAGGTGCTGAATACGTAGTAGAATCTACTGGTTTGTTCCTGACTCAGGAAAAGGCTCAGGCTCATATCGAAGCTGGCGCTAAATATGTAGTTATGTCTGCTCCTTCCAAGGATGCAACTCCTATGTTCGTTTGCGGTGTAAACGAAAAATCATATGTTAAAGGTACTCAGTTCGTTTCTAACGCTTCTTGTACTACTAACTGCTTGGCTCCTATCGCAAAGGTTCTGAATGACAAGTGGGGGATCACAGACGGTTTGATGACAACTGTTCACTCTACAACTGCTACTCAGAAGACTGTTGATGGTCCGTCTATGAAGGACTGGAGAGGTGGCCGCGCTGCTTCTGGCAACA
>URAV01000067.1 GCA_900545915.1 uncultured Porphyromonadaceae bacterium | reverse complement strand
ACTTCTTGTCTATTGTAATCTCTTCAATGAGCTCTTTTATCTCTCGCTCTTCTTCCTGAAAAAACGGACTGCAAATATAAGGTTCTTTTTTTATATATCAAAAAAAACTCTTGACCTTTTCTTATACAGCCTCTCTCTCCCGAAAAGCGTGTGCAAAAGTAATACATTCCATCTCACCTTCCAAATTTTTTATGACATTTTTTTTAAATATTTCTACTAAATAGATGCAAACATGCAGATTTACAACAATTTATTTATAAAAAAAATTACAGGCCTAACTTTAGAAAAATGTATAAAGTTAGAGCCTGCTTAAATTTTACTTAAACATTTTCGAAAATATTTCTCCATCTCGATAAGGAGCAAGCTAGCTACATGAGGCAAAAAAACTAAAAAAGGTCGAAAAGTATTTCTAAAGGACTAAATAAATACCTTATAACAGACAATTTTTAAACAAATTGCAAATAACTACCCAACAATCAGCAACAATTCTTTAGAGACCTCATCGGCAACATCTTTACCTTTTAACATAGAAACTATACCGATAGCAAATTTCAAAGAGTCAGCCGCTCCACGCCCAGTAATAACATTATCCTGAATTTCGATCGGAAGCCCCGTATAAGTAGCCCCCTGCAAAAAGTTCATGTATGCAGGAAGTGCTGTCGCATTCTTTTCATTCAAAATACCCAGTTCTCCTAATATAGCAGGTGATTCTCCGATAGCTGCAATATAACGTCCTTGATTATAATGTTCCAAAATATCCATTTTTAAAGAATCATTCATAAAAAGATCTTTTGTACTACCAATTCCTCCGGGCAAAATAAAAAATTCAGAGTTATCCCATTTTGTTTTAGAATACAGGACATCCGCCATTAATGTAATGCCATGCTCACCGATTACAGTCCGATCCTCTCCCATTGAAACTATTTTTAAATCTATTTTTGCACGACGTAGAATATCAATAATCGTAATTGCTTCAATTTCTTCAAAGCCATTAGAAAGAAATAAATAAGATGTTTTCATAACAATTATATATTATAGATTTATACTGCTTTTAGAACAACCAAAGAGAAATGTTTGTTCTATATAAAAATTTTAAGAAAGGTATAAAGTCATCCATTTCATAATGGAAAATATTCTTTTAACAAAAAAAGCCTTATATTTGCTTGGAAATCTTATATTTCTTGTTTTTTACAACAAAAATGAATACTTAATATGAAAAGTTTTTTCAAAACGACATTCGCCTGTGTATTAGGTGTTTTCATTGCCGGAATATTATTATTCTGGCTTTTTGTCGGTTCTGTTATAAGTTTTGCGACTATTTCAACAACTCCGAGCTATACTTCTAAAGAGAATACCATTTTAAGATTAAAATTAGAAGGAGAACTCACCGAACGAGCGAAAGATGATCCTCTAAATATTTTAAATTCAGGGGAGTATATTCCGAAATCAGGGCTAGACGAAATACTAAAAGCTATTCAGATAGCAAAATGGGATAATAATATCACTGGTATTTATTTGGATATTTCAAATTTTATCGGAGGTTATGCTTCTATCGAAGAAATACGTAATGCTCTATTCGATTTCAAAAAAAGCGGTAAATTTATTGTGGCGTATGCCGATATGTACACCCAAAGAGAATATTATTTAGCAACTGTAGCCGACTGGGTGTTCATGAACACAATTGGAATGCTGGATTTTAGAGGATTAAGCACCAATCCTACCTTCTATAAAAATATACTCGATAAAATAGGGGTTGAAATGCAAGTATTTCGTGTAGGGACTTACAAATCTGCCGTAGAGCCTTATATAACCACTCAAATGAGTGAAGCAAATCGAAAACAAACCGAATCATACTTAAACTCGATATGGGAAACTATTATCTCTGACATCGCAGAAGAGCGTCAAATAGAAAAATACATACTGAACGATTATGCCGACTCATTAGTTTCTTTACAAGAGCCTCAATGGGTACAGGAAACCAAACTTGTAGATTCTTTATTATACCGTCCGGAAGTAGAATCTTTTTTAACGCAGCTTTGCGGTGTCGAAAATATTAATGATATTAATTGGGCATCTCCAACAGATATTGTATCTACAACTAAAAAAGCCAGATCAAAAGACCGGATTGCCATAGTATATGCAGTAGGTAGTATAGACGGAATATCTTCGAACGGCATTATATCTGACAAACTGGTACGAACTCTAAAAGAAGTTCAAGACGACGAGTCTGTAAAAGGAGTTGTACTTAGAGTAAATTCTCCCGGAGGAAGCGCTTTTGGATCTGAACAGATCTGGCATGCAGTAAAGCAGTTGAAACAAATAAAACCAGTTGCCGTATCGATGGGAGATTATGCAGCATCTGGCGGTTATTATTTATCTTGCGGAGCAGATCGTATTTTTGCAAATCCTGCAACACTAACCGGTTCAATAGGTATATTCGGACTCGTTCCTAATGCACAAAAATTGCTTTCAGAGAAAATCGGATTATCATTCGACGAAGTAAAAACAAACAGATACGGAGCTTTTCCAACCATAGAGCGTCCCATGACAGCCGATGAAAAACAAAAAATGCAAACATATATAAATCGCGGTTACGACCTTTTTGTAAAACGTTGTGCCCAAGGACGAAAAATGTCGGTCGATCAAATAAAAAATATTGCTGAAGGACGGGTATGGAGCGGGAAAGATGCTTTAAAAATAGGATTAATAGACGAACTCGGCGATATGCAAAAAGCAACCGAATGGATTGCAAAAGAATGTAACATAACAGATTATGAAGTTACTGAATATCCAAAGAAAAAAAGTTTTTATGAAGAACTGATGAATGAACTCAGAAATGGAGTTTCACAATCTTTTATGCGATTATTTTTAGGTGACGAGTATCATCATCGAAAAATATTGGAACAAATAAAGCAGATCGACCCGATTCAAGCTCAAATGGAAAATATAGAAATAGAATAACAAACATAATTAAAGCTCATAAAGAATGCTGGAGGAGGAAAATGTAAAACTATATAAGTGGTTATCTCCGTTTTCCCTCATTTACGGATTAGGAGTAAGATTGAGAAATAAACTTTTCGATTGGGATATTTTACGTAGCAAAAGTTACGATATACCTATCTTATCTGTAGGAAATATTACAGTAGGAGGTACAGGTAAAACACCGCATATCGAATATTTAATACGATTATTAATGTCTTCGTATCGTATCGCGATTTTAAGTCGAGGATATAAAAGAAAAACCAGAGGATTCATTTTAGCAAACAATTCTTCTACAGCGAGAGAAATCGGAGACGAACCTTTTCAAATAAAACATAAGTTTCCCGAAATCGTAGTAGCCGTAGATAGTAACCGTCGAAGAGGTATAGAAAAACTAATGCAACTTACTCCTGAAATAGATGTCATTTTATTAGATGACGCTTTCCAGCATAGATATGTGACACCCTCTACATCTATTTTACTATCTGATTTCAACCGGATGATCTATGAAGATAAACTCCTTCCATACGGAAGATTAAGAGAACCGATAGGAGAAAAATCTCGTGCACAAATCGTTATTGTAACCAAATGCCCCAAAGATATAAAACCCATCGATTTCAGAATTATTTCGAAACGCCTGCAATTATATCCATATCAACGATTATATTTTACCGGATTATGTTACGATGAATTAATGCCTGTATTTCCTGATGAAATTCAAAACCCTATATCTATGACAAGTATAGGAAAAGATAAAGCTTTATTGATCTCTGGAATTGCTTCACCTCAACCATTCATACAATATATTCAAAATTTTGTATCTAAGACAGAGAGTTTATGTTTCCCGGATCATCATAGCTTTAGTGCAAAAGACATAGAAAAGATTCGGAACAAAGCATTAAAAATGAAGAATGGCAATACTTTGCCTCATATAATCGTAACAGAAAAAGATGCAGCCAGACTCATTCATAATTCTCATTTAACGAATGAAATAAAACAAAATCTATATTATCTGCCCCTTAAAATATGTTTTTTACAAGATCAAGGTACTGCTTTTGATGCACAGATAAAAGATATTATCATCAAAAATAGAAAAAACTATATTCCCAAAACAATAAAAATGTCCTAATTAAAAGGTCTGCAACAGTAGTGTTTTAGAGAAATAAGAATCCTTATTCAAAGTTTTTTGCTATATTTGTTATCAAATAAATTATCTAAAAAACCGAATTAGCTATGATTGAAAAAATTAAAGAAACCGCAGCATTTATTAAAGAACGGTTTCCAATTATTCCCGAAACAGCAATTATATTGGGTACAGGTTTAGGCGAACTAGTAAACCACATTACCGATCAGAAAGAACTGGCATACAAAGATATTCCTAATTTTCCGATCTCTACGGTAGAAGGACACAGCGGAAAGCTCATTTTCGGAAAACTAGGCACTAAAGACGTCATGGCAATGCAAGGCCGATTCCATTTTTATGAAGGTTACGATATGAAGCAAGTTACTTTCCCGGTACGCGTCATGAAACAATTAGGGGTAAAAACTTTGTTTGTTTCAAATGCTGCCGGAGGAATGAATCCGACTTTTAAAGTAGGAGATTTGATGGTGATACGTGATCATATCAACTTATTCCCAGAACACCCGTTACATGGGAAAAATTATAATGAGCTCGGTCCTCGATTCCCGGATATGAGTGAAGCTTACTCTAAACGACTCATTAAAAAAGCTTTTGAGATTGCAGAAAAAAATAACATATATTTGCAACAAGGTGTATATGTAGGAACACAAGGCCCTACTTTCGAAACCCCTGCAGAATACAAGTATTTTAAAATCATAGGTGGCGATGCTGTCGGAATGTCTACTGTTCCGGAAGTAATCGTTGCCCGTCATGGCGATATGGAAGTATTTGCAATATCAGTCATTACCGATCTCGGAGTTGAAGGTATTGTAGAGAAAGCTTCTCACGAAGAAGTACAAAAAGCTGCAGCTCTGGCTCAGCCTAAAATGACATTGATAATGAAAGAACTCGTAGAACAGTTCTAAAAGGTATATCTAACAAAATGCGGAGTCTTTATCTGTAAAGCACTCCGCATTTTGCTAATCAATTTAAATAAAATGGAAAAATTCAAACGTACAGAAATAGCATCTCTTGGTGAATTTGGACTTATCGACCATTTAACCAAACATGTAGAAATAAAAAATGACTCTACGCTAAAAGGGATCGGGGATGATGCTGCCATACTCGACTATAAAGAAAAACAAGTATTGGTAACTACCGATCTGCTACTTGAAGGTATCCACTTCGACTTAACCTATGTTCCTCTAAAACATTTAGGATATAAATCTGCCGTTGTCAATTTTTCAGATATTTATGCAATGAACGGACAACCGAAACAAATTACGGTTTCCTTAGGCATTTCAAAACGTTTCTCGGTTGAAGACTTAGAACAATTATATGCCGGCATTCAACTTGCTTGCGATGTTTATCATGTAGATCTAATCGGAGGAGATACTTCTGCTTCTCTCACCGGATTAGCAATTAGCATTACTTGCATAGGTGAAGCAACTCAAGAAAAAATCGTATATAGAAATGGAGCTAAAGAAAATGATCTGATCTGTGTTAGTGGAGATCTGGGTGCTGCTTACATGGGGTTACAATTGCTCGAACGAGAAAAAAAGGTTTTTGCTGGAGAAAAAAACTTCCAACCCGCTTTTGAAGGTAGAGAATATCTTCTTGAAAGACAATTAAAACCGGAAGCTCGTAAAGATATTATCGAAGAACTGGCAAAACGGAATATTGTGCCAACAGCAATGATGGATATTTCGGACGGACTCTCTTCTGAATTACTGCATATATGCAAACAAAGTCATACCGGATGTCGCATTTACGAAGATCGAATCCCCATAGATTACCAAACAGCCGTTATGGCAGAAGAATTTAATATGAGTCTCATCACTGCCGCTCTCAATGGTGGAGAGGATTATGAACTGTTGTTTACCGTACCATTGACTAAACATGATGACATTTCAGCTCTTCCGGGTATTCGTATTATAGGTCATATTACAGCACCTTCTCTTGGGGCTTACATGATTACCAGAGATGGTACTGAAATAGAATTAAAAGCTCAAGGTTGGAACTCCCTCAGCAAAGAAAACTAAAATATATCCAATAAAATGTTGTGCAAATATAAAATTATTCATATCTTTGCACACGCAAAAACGATGGTGCCATAGCTCAGTTGGTAGAGCAAAGGA
>URAV01000066.1 GCA_900545915.1 uncultured Porphyromonadaceae bacterium | reverse complement strand
GAGCGCATGATTCATAATCATGAGGTCCCGGGATCATGCCCCGGTCTCGCTACAAGTCGAGCGGTGAAATATTTTCATCGCTTTTTTATTTAAACAGACTCTCGATAATAAATATTCTTCGATTTTTATTGTTACCTTCCCAAATATTATTTTTATCTTTAAAACAAAGAAACTCAATTAAAACCAAAAGTTATGAAGTATCTTATAAATTTCACGGTCATTTTAAGTATAACTATCCTAACAGCTTGTAACAGTGTCAATATTGAAGGATCTTGGGTCGAACCCATACCTGGTATACCGGATATGAAACAGGGGTTTACTCTCAAAACGAAAGGTGATGCATCTTCTATCAATATGGAATCTTTATTATATGAAAAATGGGAACACAAAAATAACCTGTTAATTCTTTCCGGTACGAGTATCGGCAATCATCAGACTTTATCTTTTACCGACACCTTAATTATTGAAAAGTTGACTCAAGATAGCCTGATTCTCAAAAAAGGAAAGCTCATTTTAAGATATGCCAAAGCTGACGAAACGGAAATAATAAAAAATACTCCGATGTCTAAAATCCTTGCGGCAAGACAACCTTTTCCCGTAAAAGGACAATTAATCATCGGACATGAAGTGCGTTCTTTCACCGCAGAGAACGATTCCTGTTCTTATTGGATTATTGACCCGACAGAAGAACTTACACAAAAGTATGATGAAATAACAAAAGGTATAAAAAGCGGAATCCCAGTATATGTAGAATTGGAAGTAGTGGATATGGGTAAAGCAGATGATGGCTTTGCTGCCGATTATGATGGTGTTTATTCAGTAACTAAAATAAATAAAATCGCTAATTATTAATCGATTAAATATACCAGTAATACAGATATAAAAAAATGGAAAGAGATTTTTTCTTTCCATTTTTACTAAAATAAGTATCCTTAAATAAAACCGGATACTTCTGTCTAATTTCGTTTTAAAATTTTTCCATTCCAATCTCCTTTGTCCGTTATCACTTGCAAAACATAATCACTGTCAGGAAATTCTCCCCTAAAAATCGAAGTTTCAATCATAATATCCCTATTTTACAAATATTTAATTTATTCATAACTAAAGTAAAAATACATCTTTAATCCAAGACTAACATACTTTTTAAATTTTCTGAATTTTAGATCAGGTTTGAGAGTTTTTTCGAGGATAATAACGGGCTATCTGACGAATGAAAACGAGAAAAAGGCCTGATAATATTTTTTGTCGGAAAGTTCAGATAGTCTCTTAAATTAAATCAAGACCTTTCTTCCAGCCGAATCAATATAATTTATTTATCTTTACAACATGACTTTAAAAGATACATTATTAGAACGTTTGAACAGCAAGTTAGGAATAACAACCCTTAACAAAATGCAATTGGCTGCTCTCAAGCATAGTGAAAAAGGAAAAGATATTATCCTCATTTCACCTACCGGATCAGGTAAAACAATAGCTTTCCTTTTATCAGTTTTACAAGGATTAGACCCGCTATGTAAAGAAACACAAGCTTTAATACTTGTTCCTTCACGAGAATTAGCAATACAAATAAATACGGTAAGCCATTCTATTATATCTGGATATAAAATAAATTGCTGTTATGGTGGACAACCGATAAAATCTGAAATAAAATCGCTACAACAAAATCCGGCGGTACTTATAGGTACTCCGGGGAGAATCTTAGATCATATCAACCATGACAGGATAAACGTGAAATCGGTAAAAGTTCTTGTCTTAGACGAATTCGACAAATGTCTTGAATTAGGATTTCAAGAACAAATGGAAGCAATTATCAAACACATTTCTTGTACTTGTAAACGCATCCTCACATCCGCAACAGAAGGGGAGATCCCTGAATTCACAGGATTAAAAATTCCTGAAAAGATATATTTCGAGAAAAAAGAGTCTGATAAAAGATTAAGTTTATATTTGGTCATATCTCCCGAACCGGACAAATTAAAAAGTCTCAAGATATTACTTCGAAATTTGTCATCCGGTCCGGTACTTATATTCTGCAATCATCGGGAAAGTACCGAAAGGATAGGTTGTTTTTTATCAGAACAACATATCTTTAACGAAGTTTTTCACGGAGGAATGGAGCAAGCTCAAAGAGAAAAAGCCCTATGCCGATTCAAAAATGGCAGCTCAAACATATTTATATCGACAGATCTGGCTTCACGAGGACTGGATATTCCGGAAATAAAGCATGTCATACATTATCATCTACCGATTAATGAAGAAGCATTCATACACCGAAATGGCAGAACTGCTCGCATGTTTGCCGAAGGGAATGCCTACTTACTGATAAACTCCGATGAAAATATTCCGGAATATATTCAGAAAAAACAACCGAAAACATTCGATCTATCCGTCAACATAAACCGGTTGGAATTACCGCCCATGAATACCCTCTATATTGGAAAAGGTAAAAAAGAAAAACTAAACAAAGTCGATATTGTCGGTTTTTTAATACAAAAAGGAGAATTGCATAAAGAAGATATAGGTATGATCGATATAAAGGATCATTACTCTTATGTCGCCGTCAATAGAAAAAAAATAAACCGAACTCTCAGACTGATTCGAAAAGAAAAAATAAAAAATATGAAATCAAAATATGAAATAGCCCGATAAACATTTATCAGGCTATTTCATATTATCGTTTTAATAAACAAACGCTACATTATCAACCCAAAATTTGCTCCCTACCGAACCGATATATGCTCCTTGATCATTCGCCGAAAAACGTAACATGACATGCGTAACCTCTTCATCTGCCTTTCCCCAGCCCAATTCTTGAATCGGAACAATTTTCCCTTTACTATTCCGAGTATAACGAGGATCATCCGAAGGCATCAGTCCCATATAACTCTGATAGTCGCTTCTTTTAGTAATATCTCCATACCATACCGGAATTCGGTAATTATTTATCCAATCCTGCGTATTGCCTGATAATTTACGATAAGCCGTACCCACGCGACGAGCATAAATATTCCCATCTTCATCTTCCCACTGATGCAACAGGTAAAGGCAAACTTCCGCCTTATCCCGTCCCGGAACATTTACGGCTTTACCAAATCCGGTTGCCTTCACCATCTGAGGCTCCATATGTAATTTATAATCAAATTGCAAAGCTGTAGGTTTCTTTGTAAAAGGAATCCCCTGATCGAGTTTACTTTGAGGATTACTTGTATTCTTTATGGGTTCATCCATCCCTCCTAAAAAAATAGAACCGGGAGCTACTACCACAATATTCACCAACCCGATTACTTTACAAGTCTCTTTTCGTATTTCAAGACGAGCACAATACCCGTTTCCTCGCTTTTCAGGAAATACACTCGTACTGGTTTTGACAATTCCGGCAGGACTCGCCATAACACTCGATGTAGCCCACGGCGATTGCGCATGACGCCGATAAGGCTTATTCCCTTCAATCGTCATTGTCGGAGCTATTTCATAAATATAACGAGTATGTCCGCCCAATAACGCAGACTCTTTAAGTACCCTTGTCGTCCAATGATCCATATCCCCAAAAGGAATCATTTCGACTTTCTGAGCATTACAGATCCACCCCACAAAAATGAAATATATTCCGATTAATAAAAATACTTTTTTCATAAGTCACTCTAATCTATATCATTTAAGGACGCAAATATATCAAGAATTAAAATAATGAATCCAACATTCATATATTTTAGGCTTATCTTAATAAGAATAGAACACATTTACCGTTATTTAGACCAATCACTCGATTCGACTTCATCTGAAATCTCTGTTTCGTCTATTTCAGGAACATCCTTTTTCACAAAGAAAGCGCTGACCTCATATAACATATAAATAGGAAGAAATACGACCATTAATGTAAACGGATCTCCCGAAGGAGTAATAACTGCAGCTAAAACCAATAAACCGACAATTGCATAACGACGATATTTAGAAAAAAAAGATCGCGTCAGCAGTCCTATTCCTGAAAGCATCCAACACAATAACGGCAATTCGAAAACAACCCCCATAATAAAAATCATCATCAGAAAATTATTCATATAAGAATCAAGAGAAATTTGATTGGGGACTATTTCACTAACCTGATAATCTGCCAAGAAACGTAATGTCAGCGGAAAAACAAGCAAATATCCTACCGCAACACCGATAAAGAACATCAAATTACCTATAATAAAAGCAAACCTCGCATTCTTTTTTTCTCGTTCATACAGTCCGGGACTGACAAAACTCCACAACTGATATATAATATATGGAAAGGCAAATACAATCGCAAGCCAAAATGAAGTACTCATATGGATAAAAAACTGCGAGGCCAACTGTATATTAATTAAATTTACATGAAAATCATCACCGCAAAAATCGGGTAATACCGACAGATATTCACTTATAGAAGAAAGATATGTGCTCAGATTACATATCGAACGATATAAAATAAAGTCTGAAAAACAAGGAGCTAAAATAATAGAATCAAAAATGTCGGTCATAAAACAAAAAAAAACGACAGCCAATACGACAACCGCTCCGAGCGATCGAAATATAACACCGCGCAATACCTCTAAATGATCCCAAAAGCTCATTTCTTCCATAATAACTAAAAAACAGATTATAAATCAAATAAGTAAAAAATAAAACAGATGCGAAAAGAAAACGTATAAAAGATTCACTATATGTCTGCTCTCAAAAAAACGAAATATTTTCACGCAAACTATTTCTTATCAGAATTGGAGTCCGTATCCGAATTGATCTGATCTTCAACGTCTTTCAAACCGTCTTTAAAATTACGGACACCTTTCCCCAAACCTTTCATCAATTCCGGTATTTTCTTACCACCGAACAACAACAAAACAACCAAAGCTATAAGAACAATCTCTCCTGCACCCAGATTTAAAAGTAAAAGCGTATTCATATTTATATCATTTTTAATTTCAGCTAAAGACAAATGTATGAAATATATTTATTATATAACAAAATAGGATTAAAAAATGATTACCTTTGCATCTGTTTTTTAGATTAATAACCATCAGAAAATAAAAATAGAAATGAAAGCATTTGTATTTCCGGGACAAGGCGCACAGTTCGTAGGGATGGGAAAAGAACTATATGAAACCAATTCCGAAGCTAAAGCCTTGTTCGAAAAAGCTAATGAAATTTTAGGATTCAGAATTACCAATTTGATGTTTAACGGAACTGATGAAGATCTTCGTCAAACTAAAGTAACACAACCAGCAATTTTCCTACATTCGGTAATTCTCGCAAAAACGATGGGTACTGATTTCTGTCCCGATATGGTGGCAGGACATTCACTCGGAGAATTTTCCGCTTTAGTATCTGCCGGAGCTTTATCTTTCGAAGACGGTGTACGTCTTGTTTCTGCTCGTGCTCAAGCTATGCAAAAAGCGTGCGAAAAGACCCCCTCTACTATGGCTGCAGTATTAGCTTTGCCTGATGAAAAAGTAGAAGAAATATGTGCTTCCGTAACAGAAGGAGTCGTTGTTCCGGCTAATTACAATTGCCCGGGACAAATCGTTATTTCAGGTGACGAAGCCGGTATCGATGCTGCATGCGAAAAAATGCTTGCCGCTGGAGCAAAACGCGCTTTGAAACTGAAAGTAGGGGGAGCTTTCCATTCTCCAATAATGGAGCCTGCTCGTGCAGAATTAGCAGAAGCTATCCATAAAACACAATTCTTTACCCCCAAATGTCCAGTTTATCAGAATGTAAACGCAAAAGCAGAAACTGATCCGGAAACAATAAAAGAAAATCTGATAGCACAATTAACAGCTCCTGTACGTTGGACACAGACAGTGATCAATATGATCGCTGATGGAGCAACAGATTTTACCGAAGTCGGCCCGGGCAATGTATTACAAGGTCTGGTAAAAAAAATAAATAAAGAAGTAACAACACAAGGTATACAATAAAAATTACTACATTATTTATTATAAAACCTCTTTTGTTATCTAAGTAATAAAAAAGAGGTTTATTTTATGTCCTGATATTTTAAAAACTTTATTAAATGAAAAAAACAATACTCTTAACAGTAACTTTAATTGCATGTATTTATTCTGTTAATGCCCAATATAAAAAAGGTGACATAGAATTGGGCGGTGAAATATCCTATAAAGTAACCGATGGATTCCATCAATTTGCCATATCTCCAGAAGCTGAATTTTTCTTAAATGAACATTGGGCTATCAATACTGGTATAAGTTTATTTGGTGACAGTCATAAAACTCGTTTCGGAATTTCAACAGGAGTAAATTATTACTTACCTATAACTCAAAACTTATATTTTGCTCCCCGAGGAGGTTTCGATGTTGAATTTACCGAGTCAAATTGGGCGATTTGCATAAAACCGAACTTAGTATATGAACTGACAGAGCATATAGTTATGAGCTTAGGAATCGGATACATTGGTATAGGTCAATTTAACGACAATAATAAAACTTCATTCCAAATCGGAATATGCGATAATTTAGCATGGGGAATTGCCTACAAGTTTTAAAGAAGCAGTTAATTTCCCCCCAAAAGCAGAACAAGTAAAATTCAATCGGGCTTGAAACAAGTCGTATAAGTCAGCATAAAAAATACTTTTGTTTTTTATGCTATTTTTATCTTTATCGG
>URAV01000065.1 GCA_900545915.1 uncultured Porphyromonadaceae bacterium | reverse complement strand
CCGAAAGAAAACGCAAAGATGACCTGATAATATTTTCTAATTGGAAAATTTAGACTGGCTCTTAAATTTTCCGATAAAAACATTCTTAAACCTGACTCGTACGAAATTCAAACAGTAATCAAAATAATTTATTCTACTCTAACACCTCTCATAATCAACTTTTTCCACTCCGGATGCTTTTGAATATAACCTGCAACAAAAGGACACAAAGGAACTAATTTCAGATTTTTATGTTCTATGTCCTGTAACACCTTCAACACAAGTTGAGAGGCGATACCTTTTCCTTCTAAAGCAGGAGGAACTTCAGTATGTGTCAGATAAATTTCTCCGTTTTCGGATAAAATATATTCTATCTTCGGAATAAATCCGTCTATTTGAAACTCATACCGACGGCTATTCTCATTATTTATCAACTTATAATCTGTCATCTTTTTTCTGTCGTTATTCAAATTTTCTATAAAAAAAGCTGCCCAAAAGAGGACAGCTTTCTATCTAACTATTAAACCTTTATTTTTGAGATGCTGATCCCGAAAATATTACAATACGATTCCAGTTATTATTCTTCGGATAAGGTTGAGTATCACTACCATTAGCAACCATCTTTATTCGGTTAGCGTTAATACCATACTTTTTAGTCAATATATTCACAACCGCATCTGCACGCTTTTTACTCAACTGCATATTGTAAGCCGGTGTTCCGGTTTCTTTATCGGCATATCCGGCTACTGTCACATTACAATTCGGATTTCTCTTCATCCAATCGGCAATATTATAAACATTCACCATCTCTTCTTGCGATACAACAGCACTGTTGATCTTGAAACGAACAACAATCGACAGATCCGGATTACAAGTCTGAACAGGTTCTGGAACTGTAACAACTTCGGTAACAGTGACTTCAGGACATGGCGGACATTCTCGTGCCTCACAAGTCTCTAAAGCAGAACGCAAATTATTTACTTTACCATTCAAATCATTGATAATCATACGGTCAGCATAAGGATCATAAGCTTTGAAACGAGTCTTTCCGAATTTAACAGTAAAACCTCCGATAAGAGAAGCGATAGACTCTACTTGTTTCCCTTCTACAACACCATTAAAATGGTCTCCCATAGCATTTGCCCTACCTTCAAGGAAGAAGTCGAGATAGTGAAATAAACGAAAATTCAGTTTCATACCGATAGATACGGGAAAGGCATATGTCCGGTGACCAGCTTCAGGATTTTTGAATGCAAAAGCTCCTCCAATACCGGCAAAGGGAATAATAGATACCACCCGCTTTTCATTATATCCTCCCAAAGTACTGGTAAGATCCCACATCAAATCGCCATAAACAGCCGCATATCGGGTATGATTCATTATCTCTTTTGTCGGCCAATGAGTGTGTAAAGACCCGCCCATAGCATTCAACCGAATACCTACATAAGGATTCAGCCATTTACCTAAAGCCAAACTCATGGCCAAAGTATAACTGGGATCGCCTTTATGCTCGGTAAGAAAAGTCTGAGCACCAGCACCGAGAGACAAATACCAATTATTCCCGACTTTCGGAGCATAATAATAGGGCTTTCCGGGTATCAGTTCAGTAACAGTCACCTCTTCTTCGACCACAGTAACCTGAGCCGACCCGGTTTCAACAAAAGCAAACGATGCTATCGCCGCCAATGCAAATGAGTAAAGAACATGTTTCGTTTTCATTTTCAAATATTTTATTGTTTACAAAATATTGCGTCCGGGACAAAAATTCATATATACCAATAACCGGTTTACCATGAATATCGCGAACAGCGTTGTATTCTTATTGTGACTGTAAAACAAGTCAATGTCAAAATAGGTTCAACATATATTGTTAAAATCATATATTAAAATAAACGAAAGACATTATTTCATAAATAAAGAGAAATGATAAAAAAAAGAAATGCGGTTTTGAATATCGTATTATTTACTAAATTTGCAAGTTCGGGAATGGATATATTCATATATGGCCAAAAGAAATAGATTTAAAGCATTTTGGAAAAAAATGCGATCAAAATATAAGCTCTCCTTCTTCAATGAAAATACATTGGAAGAGGTGTGGACTTTTCGTTTGTCCCGATTAGGAGCTTTTCTGTTTTTTTCGGCATTGGTTATCATCATTTTTTCCGGAGCAATGTATCTAATTGTCGGGACTCCATTAAAAAATTATTTACCCGGATATTTGAGAACCGAGACACGGGTAAAAATTATGGATAACGCATTACGTATCGATTCTTTGAATCAGGCTATGCAATTAAACGATGCATATTTAAAAAATCTGACTAATATACTTACAGGAAATGTAAAAATAGATTCGATACGGAACATCAAAGATTCTCTGCTTTCTTTCCCGACTGATTCTTTTCTGACTCAATCACAAGCTACGACAAGTTTCATGCAACGTTATGAAGAAGAAGAAAAGTATAAACTTAATGTACTCAATCAAACGATTCCGACTGACGGATTTATCTTTTTCACTCCGATAAAAGGTGCGATCAAGCAAAAATTCAACCCAGAAAACAATCATTTCGGGGTCGATATCCTCGCTCCGAAACGGATGTCGGTAGCCGCAACTTTAGATGGCACAGTCATCTCGGCAGGGTATACAGTAGATTATGGATATGTAATCGAGATTCAGCATAGCAATAACTTTATATCTATATATAAATATAATGCCGAACTACTAAAATCTATCGGAGATAAAGTTTCGGGCGGAGAGGTTATCGCTCTTACCGGAAACGGGACAAAAGAATCATTTCCTCCTCTTATAGAATTCCAGTTATGGCACATGGGACAAGCTTTGAATCCCGAAGATTATATTACATTTTAAATGACACACAAACAAGACATTGCATCAGTGACAACAAATCACAGGTGAAAATAAAAAGGAGAATGAAGAAACAACTTGCTATACTGGGTTCTACCGGATCGATCGGAACACAAGCTTTGGAAGTAATTTCAGAGCATTCCGATTTGTTCGAGGTATATGCACTTACCGCTAACAACAATGTAGATCTACTTATTTTACAAGCACGAAAATTTAATCCTGAAGCGGTAGTTATCGCTAATGAATCTTTTTATCCTAAACTCAAAGATGCTCTGAAAGACCTGCCGATTAAAGTATATGCAGGACATGATGCTATCGCTCAAATAGTCGAATCTGAACCTATCGACATGGTGCTTACGGCCATGATCGGATATGCCGGTCTATACCCGACCATACGAGCGATAAAGGCAGGCAAGACAATAGCTCTTGCAAATAAAGAAACTTTAGTCGTTGCCGGAGAACTGATAAATCAACTGGCGCACGAAAACCGTACACCAGTAATACCGGTAGATTCGGAACACTCCGCCATTTTTCAATGTTTAACCGGGGAAATGCATAACCCGATAGACAAAATCATATTAACGGCTTCCGGAGGTCCTTTTCGAACAATGTCACGACAAGAATTAGAACATGTCACGAAGAAACAAGCCTTGAAACACCCCAACTGGAATATGGGTGCTAAAATTACCATAGACTCGGCTTCTATGATGAACAAAGGATTTGAAGTTATAGAAGCCAAATGGCTTTTTAACGTAAAACCGGAACAGATAGAAGTTGTCGTACATCCCCAATCAATTGTACATTCCATGATACAGTTCGAAGACGGAGCTATAAAAGCTCAATTGGGAACGCCGGATATGAAATTACCGATAAGGTATGCGTTTTCTTACCCTAACCGGTTGAAAAACCAGTCTCCTAAGTTGGAATTGTCTCAATATGCACATCTGACATTCGAACATCCGGATACTACTAAATTCCCCCTTTTAAGTTACGCTTATGAAGCAATGAGACTGGGAGGAAACATACCTTGTATATTGAATGCTGCAAACGAAGTTGTCGTAGATGCTTTTCTGAAAGATAAAATCGGATTTTTACAAATGGCAGATATTATCGCCGATATAATGCAACAGGTCTCTTTCATAAAATCACCGTCTTATGACGATTATGTATCGACCGATGCAGAAGCACGCCGACTAACACGGGAAAAAATAACATCTTTTTAAAACGAAATAAATTTAGACGAAAAAATAATGGAGACATTTTTAATTAAAGCCTTACAGTTAATATTAAGTTTATCGATTCTTGTCATCGTTCACGAATTCGGACATTTTATTTTCGCCCGAATCTACAAAGTAAGAGTCGAAAAATTCTATCTCTTTTTTAATCCTTGGTTCTCTCTTTTTAAATTCAAACCTAAAAACAGTGAAACAGAATATGGTATCGGCTGGTTACCATTAGGAGGTTATGTGAAAATAGCCGGTATGATAGATGAGTCTATGGATAAAGAACAACTGGCTCAGCCCGAACAAGAATGGGAATTCAGATCTAAACCCGCCGGGCAACGACTGATGATCATGATCGCCGGGGTACTGTTCAATTTTATTCTGGCTCTTTTTATTTATTCTATGATAACCTTTACTTGGGGAGAATCTTATCTGCCTTTAAAAAACGCTAAAGCCGGATTATCATTCAGCGAAACAGCACACAAAGCCGGATTTGAAGATGGAGATATCCCCATAAAAGCCGACGGAAAAGAATTGACTACATTATCAGGCGATATGATCCGTAATATCGCTGAAGCTAAAAATGTAGAAGTCATCCGTAACGGTAAAACAGAAACAATCACCATGCCGAATGAGTTTATGTTAAAATTAATCGGGGCAAACGAGAAATTCGCTTCGTTCCGAAATCCTGTAGTAGTTAAAGAAGCAATAAAAGGGAACGGAGCAATCGAAGCCGGACTGCAAAGCGGAGACAGCCTGACTGCTATAAATGGGAAAGCGATTCCGGATATTCCGATTATGCTCGATTTATTAAATCAAAACAAAGGGAAAAATGTAAATATCACATTTTACCGAGACGGACAAGAACAAAACGCTTCTGTGGCAGTAGATAAAAACGGAAAAATAGGTATAAGCCTCACTCCTATTTACGAAATATATCCTCTTGTAACAAAACATTTCGGATTTTGGGAATCATTCCCTGTCGGCATATCCAAAGGATTCTCTACTCTAAAAAGTTATGTAAGTGATCTCAAATATATTTTTACTAAAGAAGGAGCAAATAGTTTAGGCGGATTCGGAACAATCGGAAGCATATTTCCCCCTGTATGGAATTGGCAGGCATTTTGGGAAATGACAGCATTTCTTTCTATAATCCTTGCATTCATGAATATACTTCCGATTCCGGCTCTTGACGGAGGGCATGTATTATTTTTGTTATACGAAGTTATTGCTCGTCGAAAACCAAACGAAAAATTTATGGAGTATGCACAAATCACAGGTATGGCACTATTGTTCGGTCTATTGATATATGCCAACGGAAATGACTTATTCCGATTTATTTTTAAATAACCTCACGTACAAAAATGAATTATACCAAAGTCATATTAAAACCGGGGAAAGAAGAATCTCTTAAACGTTTTCATCCGTGGGTGTTTTCCGGAGCAATCCACCATTTTGAAAAACAACCAGAAGAAGGTGACATTATAGAAGTTACAGATTATAAAGGAAACTTCATTGCTATAGGTCACTACCAAATCGGCAGTATAGCGGTAAGAATACTCTCTTTCGAACAAGAAATTATCGATAAAGATTTTTTTAAGAAACGGTTACAAGTCGCTTATAATCTACGTAACAGTATCGGACTCAATCGGGAAGAACAAAATAATACATATCGTCTTGTACATGGAGAAGGAGATCTTCTTCCCGGTCTAATCGTAGATATTTATGACAAAACCGCCGTAATGCAGGCACACGATCCCGGTATGCATTTTGCCCGACGTATTCTTGCCGAAGCATTAACCGATGTAATGGGTGAGCAAATAAAAAATGTATATTATAAATCAGAAACCACACTCCCTTACAAAGCGCAACTCGACCCGGAAAATGAATATTTGATCGGAGGCGATGCCGGGAATATAGCAATAGAAAACGGATTAAAATTTCATGTAGACTGGTTAAAAGGACAAAAGACTGGTTTTTTCGTCGATCAACGGGAAAACCGATCATTACTCGAACATTATTCTAAAGATCGTTCGGTATTGAACATGTTCTGTTATACTGGAGGATTCTCATTCTATGCCATGCGAGGCGGAGCTAAACTTGTTCACTCGGTCGATAGTTCTGCCAAAGCAATAGACCTGACTTGTAAAAACGTAGAGCTGAATTTTCCCGGAGACAGACGGCATGAAGCTTTCGCAGAAGATGCATTCAAATATCTCGACAGAATGGGAGATCAGTATGATCTGATCATTCTCGATCCTCCGGCTTTTGCCAAACATAAAAATGTTTTGCATAATGCTTTGCAAGGATACCGAAAACTCAATGCAAAAGCTTTTGAAAAAATAAAACCGGGAGGCATCCTTTTTACATTCTCCTGTTCACAAGTCGTTACCAAAGAAAATTTCCGATTAGCTGTGTTCAGTGCAGCAGCTCAATCTAAAAGACGAGTGCGAATACTACATCAATTGACACAGCCGGCAGACCATCCGGTAAATATTTATCACCCCGAAGGCGAATATTTAAAAGGATTAGTCCTATATGTAGAATAAATTGTATCAATTCTTTATAGACTGTCTAAAAAATCTTCGAATAAATAAAAGAGTCTGTCCAAAAAGTCAAAACTGAATTGGTAAAAGTTACAGATTGTAAC
>URAV01000064.1 GCA_900545915.1 uncultured Porphyromonadaceae bacterium | reverse complement strand
AAAACGGGAAAAAAGACCGGAAGAAAACGCAAAGATGACCTGATAGTATTTTTTTATTGGAAAGTTTAGACAGGCTCTTAGAAGCTTATGCGGATACTTATAATTATGCCGACAATAAAGTCTTCATTGTCGGCATAATAAGGTCAGAGTCTTTTTTATAGATTAATCGGAACAAGTATTTTGAATCCGATATTTCTTCCCATATTGAAAACCCCTTTTCTGCCTGTTATGACATTTGTGTCGGCATATTTCAATCTGCTTAGATGATTTTGATAAGCTTTGTTGAATATATTATTTACCATAATATAAAATGAAAAAAGGCTCTTTTTACGATGTATTATATTTGTACCGGCCGACATATTGAATAAGGTATATGACGGTGTCGGAGTTTCCGAATTATTTACTCTATATACATGATTTTGTTTGAAATTATAATCCATTTCGACTTCTATATATGCATTATCCAATAATTTGCTGTTTGTATTGATATCATAGTGCAAAGTTGAAAGCCAGCGTGGTGCAGGAGTAAATGGGAGGAATCTGCTTTCTTCGGACGAATGTAATTGTACGCTATTTATATAAGAAAACGAGTTCTCGAAATGCAGATGACGGACTGGATGTATGATGATGCGAGCCTCACCTCCCATTATACGTGCGTCGCCCGCAGTATATCGATAAGCGGGAACATCTTCGATTTGTATATTTTCCAATTTCTGTATAAAAATGTAGTTATCTATGCGGTTGGCAAATAACGAAAGTTGAAAAGACATACGTTCGAACGAGTAGTCTATTCCGGCATCAAATTGCCAACTGTATTCGGGCTTAAGTTGTTTGTTTCCGATTTCATAGCGTAAAGTACCTTCATGTTCTCCATTACTGCCCAGTTCGCTCAGATTCGGTGCACGATAACCTCGTGATGCGTTAAGCCTTATGTCTAACTTTTCCGAGACATTATAAATGCCTCCGATGCTTCCTGTTAAACCGTTGAATGTACGGGAAAAAGCAATGAAACGTTCTTTTTCTCCATCTATAAGAGAATGGCTATGCAAATGTCGGATATCGAAACGAAGCCCTCCGGTTAAATGAAAACGTTGGAACATTGATTTGCTGACAGTTACGAATGTCCCTAAATCAAACAGATCGTATGCCGGAATAAGATATTCTTCGCCTTTGTTCAGTGACTTTTGATACATGCCGTTAATACCTGCATTTGTTTTCCATCCATTGTATTCAGGAAAAATATAACGTACATCGTAATTTATAGTATGTAGCATAAAATCGAGACCACATTCATTTTTACTCTCTTCATATTCTTGTCTGCGGTTTTGCTGATAAGCGGCGATAACCTTTAAAATTCCGGATTTAAGGGAAAAAGAATTATCTAATACCGCTTTATAGTGACGTACTTGTTGAAACGGAAGTTGCTTGCCGTAATGTTTGCCTTCGCTCGAGCTTTCCAATTCTCCGGTTTCGTTATTACGCTCACCTTCTATTATTCCCGGCGTGAGATGATAATAGCTTAGTTTCAGTCGGGAATACCCCCAATCCTTATTTAATCCAAACATCCCGGAGAGGGCTCGTTCACGAAAACGGGAATTCGGAACATAACCGTCATACCGGTTTTTGTAATCGTGCGCCATCTTGTCCGAGTATCTCCAATTATATACGAACCCTTTCTTGTTTCCTTCAAAATTTACGGAATAGTTAAACAGTCCATTATTCGTTTGATACTCGCTAAAGATATTGGCCCTCATTCCTTCCGGAGACAAAATCGGTTCATCATGGAAAATCAATACGCCGGCCATGGCGTCAGAACCGTATATCAGAGAAGCCGGACCTTTCAGTATTTCTATGGAATGTACGTTTTGCGCATCGATTTCGACTCCGTGTTCATCTCCCCACTGTTGCCCTTCTTGACGGATACCATCATTTACGACCAACACTCTGTTGTAGCCTAATCCTCGGATAACAGGTTTAGATATTCCGTTGCCTGTCGTTATTTGAGATATGCCGGGCTGTTTAGCAATAATATCGATGATATTGGTATATTGGTGTGTCTTTAAAAATTCGGAATTTATAATAGATACCGGAGCCGGTATTTGTTTGATGTGTGTGCTACCTGTGAGCCCTGTAACTGTGATTTCTTTTAGGTGTACACAACTATCTTGTTCCTCTGCGTGTATGTATAAAATACTCCAGAGCAACAAACATGTTATTTTTATTGCTTTCATTTTTATTCTGTTTTTAGAAGCTTGCTCAACAGCCGGTTTAAATTCCCGGATAAAGATATATATTCAACTTTTGAGGGTACTGATCGGTCTGTTGCTCGGTTTTTGCATGTCGTGTTCAACTATGTTTCTGATTAAAAAACAGAAACACATTCTCAAGAACAGTCCTCAAAAATATCTGAGTAAAATTTAAACAGGTTCTAAATTTCAAGCAAGCTCTGATGATTAATGCTTTAATAATTATATCAACTGAAAACAGAATATACAGGAGGGGCTCTGATAGATAGAGAGCATATATAGGAATTACAGACTTTGTTTTCATGTGAAATCCATTCGAAAGAAATAAACGGAAGAATAAAGTCTGATTGTATTCGTTCGGACTCGATGAAAGGAGACAAGAAAAATTGGCAGATACAGCAATTATCCGGGTCATGGCTGTGTGGAATGCTTGAATGGGAGGAAACATCTTCTGTTATATTGTGGAAGTGAAGAGCCTTCACAATGTGTACAGGCATTAGTGATGCGATCAAGAGCCATGCTAATACGATATGTTTGCCACCTTTTGCCATAGTTATCCTTTGATTGCGAAGGTAAATATAAAAAGACAAATACAGTATATTTCGTGTCTGTTTTTATATTTTTTGTTTTTTATCGGGCTTTTGTATTTTGTATAACAGCTTTGTATTCAGCTATTATTGGTTCATTTCTCAGTTTTTTTAGATTATTTCTTCGATTTTATGTAAGTTTGGAGATTAAAAAAATATGGAAATGAGAAATAAAATATTCAGCAGTTTAATTTTGCTTTTTGTGTTGGTTTCCTGCAATAGAAAAGGAAATACCTCTTCTGGCAGTGAAGTCGATACTGCTTCTTATCAGGTGAATTATGCAGAGATGTTCAGCGTGAACCGTTTTCCCGATTATACGGAAGTACAGGTGCGCGATCCTTGGGATACGACTCACTTGCTTCAAAAATATATATTGATACCGAAAGCTTCTTCTTTACCGTCATCTTTACCCGAAGGAACAGTCGTACGTACACCTTTGTCTCGTGTGGCCGTGTATTCATCGGTACATTGCAGTATGTTGGAGCAATTGGGAAATCTCTCCGATATTGCGGGAGTTTGCGAATCTCGTTATATAATTATTCCGGAAATAAAGAGTGGCGTCTCAGAAGGGAAAATTATAGATTTAGGAGAATCGTATGCTCCGGATATAGAAAAAATTATAGATCTGAATCCTGAAGCGATAATCTCTTCTCCTTTTCAGAATATGGGTTACGGAAAAGTCGAAAAACTGGGTATTCCCATTATAGAAGGTGTGGATTATATGGAAACTACTCCTTTGGGTCGTGCCGAATGGATTCGTTTTTTAGGGTTGTTTTTCGGAAAAGAATCGCTTTCTGATTCGATATTCGAAGAGACAGAAAAGTCATATCTCGCTTTAAAAGAAAAAGTTGCGAATATCTCTAAGCGTCCTACCGTTGTTTCGGAGATGAAAACCGGTCCTGTTTGGTATGTACCCGGTGGTAATAGCTATATGGCAAGGCTTTTTGCTGATGCTGGGGCAGACTATTTTTGGAAAGATGTTCCGCAGACAGGATCTTTGTCCCTCTCTTTCGAAGCCGTGTTCGATAAAGCTCAGCAGGCTGATTTTTGGTTAGTAAAATATAATCGGGATCGGGATATGACATTGGATGATTTGAGAAAAGATTATGCCGCTAATGCTAATTTCAAAGCGTTTAAAGATAAGAATGTGTGGGGGAGTAATAGTTCGAAAGTGCCTTTTTATGAAGAAGTTCCCTTACATCCTGATTATTTGTTGCGAGATTTTATCTTGATATTTCATCCCGATTTGTTACCCGGTGATACGCTTCGTTATTTTAACTTGTTGAAATGATGAAGTCTCATTTTTATATCGGAGGGTTATTATTTTTGGCTTTTTGCCTGTTTCTCGGAAATCTGTTTTGGGGATCTGTTTCTATTCCGGCGAGTGCGGTTTGGGATATTTGTCTGGGAAATGAGGTAGAGAAAAGCAGTTGGTCTTATATCGTATTGCAATCTCGTTTTCCTCAGGCGGTTACGGCATTTTTTGCCGGAGCGGCTTTGGCAGTTTCCGGTTTGATGCTGCAGACAGCATTCAATAATCCGTTGGCCGGACCGTCGATTTTAGGGATCAACTCTGGGGCGAGTTTGGGAGTAGCCTTGGTGATGTTGTTTTTAGGTGGTTCGTTAGGTTCTTTAGGATCATTTGCTCTTTCCGGTACAATGGCGGTTTTAGCGGGTGCTTTTATTGGTGCTGTGTTAATATTAGGCATTATTATTCTTTTTTCTACGATTGTACGCAGTAATGTGATGTTGCTTATTGTCGGCATTATGGTCGGATATATAACTTCTTCGGCAATATCTTTGTTGAATTTTTTTGCTACGGCTGAAAATGTTTTTTCTTATACATTGTGGGGAATGGGAGATTTTTCCGGAATATCGGTGGAGAGATTGCCATTTTTCTGTATTGCCGTTTCGATAGGTCTTGTTCTTTCGTTATTGTTGATAAAACCTTTGAATGCACTTTTGTTAGGAGAACGATATGCCGAAAATCTTGGCGTGAATGTCCGTCGTGTTCGGGTTGTATTGTTATTAACGACCGGATTGTTGACTGCTGTGGTTACGGCATTTTGCGGTCCGGTCTCTTTTATCGGATTGGCTGTACCTCATATTGCCAGGCTTGTTTTAGGATCTTCCAATCATAAAATCTTGTTACCGGTAACGATTCTTATCGGTGCTGTGGTTGCATTGATTTGCAATCTGTTGTGCGTACTTCCGGGTGAAGCGGGGATTATTCCTTTGAATGCTATAACTCCGGTGTTGGGAGCACCTGTGATTATTTATGTAATTGTGAACCAGAAAAAAATACAATATTTCAATTGATGAACAGAGTATCGGTTATCGAAGCTGAAAATCTATCGATTGGTTATCGAGATGGTAGTAAGGCGCATCAGGGTCTGTATGACAGTCTGACATTCTCTCTTTATCGGGGAGAACTGACTTGTCTATTGGGGACTAACGGAGCTGGAAAATCGACTCTGTTGCGAACGTTAGGTGCTTCGCAACCGGCATTGTCCGGGACATTGTTTTTAGAGGGAAGATCATTATATAATTATTCGGCGACTGAAATTTCCCGAAGAATAGGTCTGGTGTTGACTGATCGCTCTTTGGCGGGAGGACTTCGAGTGAGGGAGTTGGTTGCTTTGGGACGTTATCCTTATACCGGTTTTTTCGGACGGTTGAACCGCTCGGATGAAAAAATCGTGGATTATTCTCTCGATCGGGTAGGAATTAAGCATAAGGTGTCGGATTATTTTTCGGAACTTTCTGACGGTGAACGACAAAAAGTGATGATTGCTAAGGCTTTGGCTCAAGAGTGTCCTATCGTATTGTTAGATGAACCTACGGCTTTTTTGGATGTTCCAAGTCGTATAGAGATCATATCTTTATTGCGTGAACTTGCCACTGTCGAAAAAAAGACAATTTTGTTCTCAACTCATGATATGGAGCAGGCATTGTTATTGAGCGATCGCCTGTGGCTTTTGTCCCGGCAGAACGGCCTGCAATGCGGTGTTACGGAGGACATGGTTCTGTCAGGAGCTGTTGGTGACCTGTTTTCTCATTCATCCGTGAATTTTGATGTTTCTACCGGAAGTTTCTTCCCACAATACGAGTTAAACAAGAAAGCTGCGATTTCAGTGCCGGATAATATGGCTTTTTGGGTTCGGAACTGTCTGATGAGAGCAGGATATGAATGTTTGCCTGCGGGAACTCCCGATACCGATGTTTCTCTTTTTTTCGTATCTCCTGAGAAGATCAGGTTGATATATAAAGGACAAGAACTGTCGTTATCTTCATTTGCTGCTTTGAAAACGGCGCTTAGCGATCTTTTATCTTGAAAACTTTATCCGAGATAAACAACTAAGACGAGAGATCGAGAGCTTTTTATAACTCTTTTATGGTTGCGACGATTTTTTTTGCTGCGTTTTGAGGAGCACCCGGATTTCCTAATCGTTCGGCTATTTCAGTATATCCTTGTAGCATCTGTGCTCGTTTGTCAGGATCGTTTAATATTTTGTCCAGTTCGTTTTTTACATTTTCCGTAGTGAACAGATGTACCAACAATTCTTTTACGACTTCCCGGTCGGCAATCAGATTTACTAACGACACGAATTTTACTTTCAGTATATGCTTAAAAAGATTATATGCGATTTTTCCTCCTCCCATTTTGTAACATACGACTTGAGGAACTTTCAGTATAGCGGTTTCGAGGGTCGCTGTTCCTGAAGTTACCAATGCAGCTGAGGATTGTTGGAGCAATCTGTATGTTTTTCCAAAGACGATAGAAACCCGTTTGCCCGAAATAAATGTATGATAAAAATCGGGAGATATGCCTGGAGCTCCGGCAATGACTAATTGATAATTTGTAAATGAGGAGGCCGCATCGATCATAGTCGGTAGATTTGCTGTGATCTCGGCTTTCCGGCTACCGGCTAATAGTGCAATGATAGGTTTGTTTTCAAGATTGTTTTCGGCAATGAAAGAGTCGAACTTTTCATCGGCAAACGGTCTCACCGCCATTTCATCGACAGTAGGATTTCCTACATAGTCGATCTGATAATGATGTTTTTGATAAAACGGAATTTCGAAAGGGAGTATCGAGTACATTTTATCTACATATCGTTTAATATCTTTGATGCGATACTCTTTCCATGCCCATATTTTAGGAGAAATATAATAATGTACCGGAATGTTAAGCCGGGTTTTAGCAAATTTTGCCATTCTCAGGTTAAATCCGGGATAATCGACAAGTATCAGTATATCAGGATGAAATTCTTCTATATCTGACTTGCATAAACGAATATTGTGCAGTACTTTGTCGATATTCAGCAATACGGGAATAAATCCCATATAGGCCATTTCACTGTAATGTTTGACCAGCGTTCCGCCTTCTGCCTGCATCAAATCGCCTCCGAAAAAACGAAATTGAGCTTGAGGGTCTTCTTTTTTAAGGGCATTCATAAGTTTGGAGGCATGTAAGTCTCCGGAAGCTTCACCGGCTATCAGATAATACTTCATTGCGCAAATCGTATAAATTCCGGCAACAAAGTTACTACAAAAAAGTGAAATGCGGAAAGATATAGTGATAGAATTGAGTT
>URAV01000063.1 GCA_900545915.1 uncultured Porphyromonadaceae bacterium | reverse complement strand
GTATATAAATATTGATATATAATTGTATATGGTCGTATTTACAATTATAATTTGCAAAAGTATTTATTTGTAATTACATTTGTAGAACACAAAAATTTATGTTTGTAAATTACTTAATGATAGTTTTGGAGGAATGAATACTCGTATAAAGCAAATTATCGAACACGAAGGACTGACAGATGCTGAGTTTGCAGACCGTACAGGAATAAAACGCGCTACATTGTCTCATTGCTTAAATGGTCGTAATGACGTAAGTAAAGATATTATATTGAAGATACATAATGCATATCCTCAGGTATCGGTAAACTGGTTGATGTTTGGAGAAGGAGAACCCTATATAAAAGAAAAACTTAAAACTCCGGCATCTTTATTCGATGAGATTTGGGCAAAACCAGACGATTCTCCTGAGGATGCTAAATATGTAAAGGATTTCCAATCAAACGAATTAAGAAATGTATCTGACAATGTTGATAGTAAGTTAAATAAGGAGGAAAATCTGAATTCGGATATAGAAACTCAAAAGGCTCAAGATAATAGGAAGGTTATTAAAATCATGGTTTTTTATTCGGATAATACGTTTGAAACATTTTCTTCCGACTTTTTCAAATAAATAATAATTTTAGTATATCGAGTAACTGTTATATCTTTGCATAAACAATGAAAAACAGCTATCGGATGAAAAAATACATTTTGGATCTGAAAGTAACTGAGAATTTGAGATTACACACAAATTATGTTTTGCTGAAATTTACGACAGTTGACGGATCATTCCTTCCACCAATGGCTCCCGGACAGTTTGCAGAGGTTCGGGTTGATGGGTCTCCTACTACTTTTCTGAGACGTCCTATATCGATAAACTACATTGATATGGATAACAATGAACTTTGGCTGCTAATCCAATTAGTTGGGGATGGAACAAAAAAATTATCGACCGTTTCTCCCGGACAAACAGTTAATATGGTTTTACCATTAGGTAATACTTTTACTATTCCCGAAGATAAAGCTTCACGACTAATACTCATAGGAGGCGGGGTCGGAACAGCTCCTATGCTTTATTTAGGATACGTGTTAAAGCAACAGGGATATAATCCTATTTTTCTATTGGGTGCACGCTCTGCTACAGATATTTTACAATTAAAAGAATTCGAGACATTAGGTGATATCTTTATAACGACAGAAGACGGAACTTTAGGAGAAAAGGGATATGTAACACAACATTCCGTTTTAATAAAAAATAAGTTTGATAAAATATACACATGCGGACCGAAGCCAATGATGATGGCGGTTGCAAAATATGCAAAGACATATAATATTGATTGTGAAGTGTCTTTAGAGAATAATATGGCATGTGGAGTCGGTGCATGTTTATGTTGTGTAGAAAATACAAAAGAAGGCCATATATGTGTATGTAAAGAAGGCCCTATATTTAATATAAATAAACTCTTATGGCAGATTTAAATGTAAAAATAGGTTCACTGACGTTGAAAAATCCCGTCATGACTGCGTCCGGTACTTTCGGTTACGGTTTAGAATTTGCTGATTTCATAGACTTATCTCGGTTAGGTGCTATAATAGTAAAAGGAACAACGTTACATCATAGAGAAGGAAATCCGTACCCCAGAATGGCAGAAACACCGTCAGGTATGCTAAATGCAGTCGGTTTACAGAATAAGGGGGTCGAGTATTTTATTCAGGCAATTTATCCTGAAATTAAAAACATCGATACGAATATAATTGTAAATGTTTCGGGTTCTGCAATTGACGATTATGTAGCGACAGCTGCCAAGATCGCGACATTAGAAAAGATCCCTGCTATAGAATTGAATATTTCTTGTCCAAATGTCAAAGAGGGCGGTATGGCGTTTGGTACTTCATGTAAAAGTGCCGGAAATGTAGTAAAAGCAGTTCGACGGGTTTATCCGGGCACTCTGATTGTCAAATTATCACCTAATGTAACTGACGTTGCAGAGATTGCTCGGGCTGTCGAGGCCGAAGGGGCAGATAGTGTGTCTCTCATCAACACATTGTTGGGAATGGCAATTGATGCAGAACGACGTAAGCCTATTTTATCGACTGTTACTGGAGGACTATCTGGGGCTTGCGTGAAGCCTATCGCTTTGCGAATGGTGTGGCAAGTAGCAAAAGCAGTCAAAGTTCCGATAATCGGATTGGGGGGGATTATGAATGCGACAGATGCTGTTGAGTTTTTATTGGCTGGTGCGACTGCCGTACAGATCGGGACTGCGAATTTCATTGATCCACAAATTACGATTAAAGTTATCGACGGTATTGATGACTATCTTAAACGGCACGGCTACAATTCCGTACAGGAAATTATCGGGCTTGTATAAACCTTTCTAATCTTATAAAAATCGGGGCTTTTGTATTTTAAAACAAATGTCCCGATTTTTTTATCTTTCTAAGAATAAAATAATTAGTGCTGAATTTATCCGAATCTGCTTATTTTACGTAATTTTGCTTCGTCTATGATCTTTATCTTCCGGCCGTCAACTATAATAATTTTTTCATTGGAAAAACAAGATAGAGTTCTTATTGCATTAGAGGTTGTCATGTTTGATAAGTTTGCCAGATCTTCTCTTGCCATATAGATACTGAGCGTCGCTCCATCTTCTTCAAGTCCATAATTATCTTTCAACATAAGTAAGGACTCCGCCAGTCTTCCTCGAATATGTTTTTGTGTCAAATTTACGGTTCTCGTATCAGATATACCTAAATCCATCGCCAATTCCTTTATAAAAAAATAAGCCAATTGATTATTTTTTCTGATTTGAGTCTCAATAATATTCATAGGCAAAAAACCTATTGTCGCCGTTTCAAATGCTGATGCGGCAGTAACATAATTTTCTCCGGCAAAATAGGCTCTATATCCAAAATATTGAACAGGACGTATCAAACGAATTATCTGACTTCTGCCTCCGACACCTTCCTTGAATATTTTCACCTTTCCTTTAATAAGACACATCAACTGAGTAGCTTTTTCACCCTCACTATAAATCATCTCGTTTTTTTTAAATGTCTGAATGTGAAAGTTATCGGTTATAACACGTTTTTCATCCGGATTAAGCAATGCCCACATATCGGCCATATCTTCACGGATAATCGACTCTATTGTGCTCTTTTTGACCATATTTGCTAAATAACACTGTTGTATAGCACAAATGTAAATAAAAAAAATAAAAAGGTGTCTTTAAATCTGAAAAAAATGGCAAAAAAATAGTTTCCTTTGGCGATTTCAATATGAGTAAAATTTCAAAAGAAAAAGGAAAAGATTACATTTTTCGCATGTTTGCAACCTTTCCCTTTATTTTGTAGGAGTATTATAATTCATTCTCTATTAGATATTTTTCAGCATCAATTGCCGCTTTACAACCAGATGCTGCAGCTGTAACAGCTTGTCTGTAACGTGGATCAGCCACATCTCCGGCAGCAAATACTCCCGGAATATTCGTTGCAGTCGTATTTCCTACAGTTTTTATGTATCCATTTTCATCTACATGTAGTGCTGGAAGAAATATGTCAGTATTCGGTTTGTGTCCTATTGCTAAGAAAAATCCATCTATAGCAATATCCATATATTCTTCCCTGTCTGTGCCCTTTGCTTTGACAAGATGTGCTCCTTTCAAACTATTTTCTCCGAATAATCCGATTGTTTGAGTTTCGAAAAGAACGTCTATATTAGGTGTGTCCATTACCCGTTTTTGCATAATCTTAGATGCTCTCAGATAATCTTTCCGGACAATTAAATATACTTTACTGGCCAAGTGCGCCAAATATACAGCTTCTTCACATGCAGTATCGCCACCTCCAACAACTGCGACAACCTTTTTACGGTAAAAAAAACCATCGCATGTGGCACAAGCCGATACTCCTAAACCCGCAAATTTTGTTTCGTCCGGAAGTCCTAAATATTTTGCGGAAGCTCCGGTTGCAATGATAATAGTATCAGCTTCTATTTTATTTGAGCCATCTATCGTTAACTGATACGGAGCTTTACCGAAATCAGTAGCAGTAACTATTCCATACCGAATGTCCGCACCAAAACGGGAAGCTTGTTTTTTCAAGTCTTCCATCATTTCTGTTCCTGAAATTCCTTCGGGATATCCCGGAAAATTTTCTATATCAGTCGTAGTTGTCAGTTGTCCTCCGGGCTGTATTCCCTCATAAAGTACCGGTGCAAGGTTTGCCCTTCCGGCATAAATGGCAGCCGTATATCCGGCCGGACCAGATCCGATAATGAGGCAACGTACTCTTTCGTTTGTTTCCATATTTAATTATTTGATTGATTTGATCTTTATCTCAAGTCTATCAGCTCAGCTTGGGGATATTTTTTCTTATCAAAAACAAAAAGTGAGTTTTGATAGTTCATTCCTGTCTGATACTTAGACAAAATAACAGATGTAATTGTTTTATTCTTATTATAAATTATTATTTCGGTAGGGTAAAATTTATCAGCTTGAATTGATAAACTTATTTTTTTTATATCAGATTCTGTCCCGATAGGAGATAACTCGATAATATCATTTCCCGACTGTTTACCTTTATAACTATACTTGAATTCTTTTTTATAATTCGATAATATCTGATATGGATTTATACTCTGTAATTCTGCTTCATCTGGATTGCTGAGATTCACTTCTTGTGTCGATTTTACATATGACCATTGATTTTTACCATCAAACCAAGTTATTACTTCTGGAGTAACGATTTGAAATTTATTATTCATAAGTTTCATTTCTCCACTCATTTTATCTACTATTTTTCGATTCTGGTCTTTATTTTCAACGTGAAAGTTTACCGATATACCTTTAGAGTTTTTATATTGTGCTATAACTTTATCCAACAATGTACCAGCCTTATTTTGGGCAAAAGAGACATTGCAAACTATTAGGCTGATGAAAAGAAGAAGCAATTTTTTCATATTATCTTCATTTATTTTAAAGATTCAAATATTTGTTCTAAGTGAAGATCGTCTATTACCAGGACTTGCCGTGCCTTACTACCTTCAAACGGTCCTACAATTCCTGCTGCCTCCAGTTGATCCATGATACGTCCAGCACGATTATATCCAATAGAAAATTTCCTCTGAATTAGCGATGTAGATCCTTGTTGGTTTGCTACGATAAGTCGGGCGGCTTCTTCAAACATAGGGTCTCGATCTTTTAAATTAACGTCGGTTAATCCAGATTCTCCGTTTTCTCCGACATATTCCGGCAACAAATAAGCTGTAGGGTATGATTCTTGATCTCCTATATATTCACAAACTTTCTCTACTTCCGGGGTATCGACAAATGCGGATTGTACACGAATCAGATCGCTACCTTGTGAAAACAACAAGTCTCCACGTCCGATTAGCTGGTTTGCCCCGGGACAATCGAGAATTGTTCTCGAATCGATCATTGAAGAAACTTTAAATGCTATACGAGCCGGGAAATTTGCCTTAATTACTCCGGTAATAATATTGGTCGAAGGGCGCTGAGTAGCAATAATCATATGAATACCGACAGCTCGTGCCAACTGTGCTATACGAGCAATCGGCAACTCAACCTCTTTCCCTGCTGTCATTATCAGATCTCCGAACTCATCGACGATTACCACGATATAAGGCATATACCGATGACCGTTATTAGGATTCAGTCTCCGTGCAATAAATTTAGAATTATACTCTTTAATGTTACGTGTATGAGCTTTTTTTAATAGGTCGTATCGGTCATCCATTTCTTTCGTAATAGAATTCAACGTTTGCACGACCTTTGTTACATCTGTAATAATAGCCTCATCGCCATCTGGTAATTTAGCCAAAAAATGTCTTTCTATATTTGCATAAATATTGAACTCTACTTTTTTAGGATCTATCAATACAAACTTCAATTGGGCGGGATGTTTTTTGTATAACAAAGATGTAATAATGGCATTCAACCCCACAGATTTACCTTGCCCCGTGGCTCCTGCGACAAGAATATGCGGCATCTTGGCAAGATCTACCATAAAAATCTCATTAGTAATAGTCTTTCCTAAAGCTACTGGGAGATCAAATTTACATTCTTGAAATTTTTTCGAAGCAATAACAGAATACATTGAGACTATTTGTGGATCTTTATTGGGGACTTCAATACCGATAGTCCCTTTTCCTGGAATCGGAGCAATGATTCGAATTCCTAAAGCTGCCAAACTTAAAGCTATATCATCCTCCAGATTCCGTATTTTGGAAATACGGACACCCGGTTCAGGAACAATTTCATAAAGAGTAATAGTCGGACCGACTGTCGCTTTAATCGAACTGATGCGGATTCCGTAATTCTCAAGAGTTTCGATAATTCGGTTTTTATTCGCATTTTGTTCATCCATATCGATTTGATGATCGTTCCCTTCATACTTATTCAAAAGGTCAAAAGAGGGAGCTTTATAACGTGAAAGATCTAAAGTAGGGTCATATTCTCCTAACTCATCACTATTCGATGTTTCTTCCTCCTCTTGAGCATTTTCCTCTATCACAAACTCCGGTTCTCCCAATCTATCTTCCTGAATTGTATCCTCTTTAACTAAAGTCTCTTCCTGTTTGGAAACAATCTCAAAAAAGTTTTCCTCATAATGATCAATCTTTTCGGTATACTCTTCAGATTCAACCATATTGGATTCATCTTCAACATTAGAGTTTGATGCTTCGAAAATAGAAATTGGTGGTTTATTCCCTAAATTATTGTTTTCCGACGATATTTGAGTAGCTTCATTATTCTCTATATTTTCTGATTCCGAAATTTCTATACTCTTCTTTTTCCGTTTGATATCCAATAAAAACACTTTTCGTAAAAATGGCACGGTTTTAGCACTTATTGCAACCAAAAATATCAATATACCCGTAAAAATAAGCAATAAAGTCCCTGTCCATCCTATATTTGCCTGTAATAATAGTGTCATGTAATAACCATGATAGCCCCCCAAAAAGAGATATGAATCTTTATAACTATCAATAAAGAAGAAACCGCAAATCAAAGAGCCTAAGATAATAAGAGAGCAAGTATAAACTAAAGATTTCGTAATTGAGAAGTCCTTAACTTTCATTAGTTTTAAGCCAACCTTAGCAATAAAAAAAGAAATAAAAAATGCGGATATTCCGACCCATCGGTTAATAAGCAAGTCGGATAAATACGCACCGAAAGCGCCTGTCCAGTTACGTATTTCATTCTTTATACTACTCAATTCGCTTAATGGTAAATTTTCTAATTTGCTTTGATCTGCATTTCCGGTATAGAAAAACGAAAGAAAAGCGATAAACAGATATACCCCGAACATCACACAGAGAATACCTATCACAAAATGAGTTCTTTCACTTTTCAGAAAGATCGATATTTTTTTTGAAATAGAATCTTCCTTATTCGAAGACGCTTTTTCTGTTTTTTTCTTAATCATGCTTTTTATCAACGTATATTTATCTCAGACAAAAATACGAAAAAGTTTTAATTATATTTCCTTGTTGGCATTTAGAGCCTGTTTAAATTTTCCGATAAAAAAGTACTATCAGGTCATTTTTGCGTTCTCTTCCGGTCTTTTTCCCTGTTTTCATTCGTCAGATAGCCCGCTATCATCCTCGTAAAAACAGAAAAACATACTCGGAAGAA
>URAV01000062.1 GCA_900545915.1 uncultured Porphyromonadaceae bacterium | reverse complement strand
GTGTGCAAAAGTAATACATTCACTCTCCCCCTCCAAATTTTTTATGACATTTTTTTAAATATTTCTACTAAATAGATACAAATTGCTATAAATCAACAACTTAATAATATTTACTTTTTTCTAATGAAAAAGGTATCTTCATTAAAACGGAAGATCATCTTCGGACGGTTCTGGCTCAAACGGAGGAGGAATCGCACCTTCCATAGGTGCAGATACGGCAACTTTATCGATTTTCCAAGCACTGACATTTGTGTACCATCGTCCGTTATATTCTCGGCTTTCAATATCGCAACTAACCACAACCTCTTCACCGACCGCCATTGGAAACTGATCTACACGATCTCCAAAAAGCTGAAAACAAACCTTTCGCGGATACTGATCTCCCGTTTCCAGTATATATTCTTGTTTTTTCCATTCTCTACCACTTGCCTGACTCACTCCACTTTGTAAAGGCAAAATTTGAACGATATGTCCTCTTATCTCCATATTATTATACTAAATTTATATCATAAGGTGACAAAGATAATCATTTAGCTGTTAATATAAAATGAAGACGATAAGAATAAATCAAAACTTTGTATATAGCATTTTCAACAAAACAATCCGAAAAGATTTCTTGTTTTCTGTTTGTCAGATAGTCTGCTATCACTTTCGTAAAAATAAGAGATATTGTCAAAAGAAATTCCCAAAGCTAACTCAAACAAAATTAAATTTGCCCCCTTTTTTACAAAAAATAAATATAAATCACAAGTATAAAGCAGGAAGTTAGGGAATTCGATTTATATTTGCACCTTATTAAATTTGTTAGCAACATAAAAATTAAATGGAAGACCAAAAAATTTTATTACAAAAAATAGTAGAAGGCATTCAAGAAAAAAAAGGAAAGAAAATCATAACAGCAGATCTTTCTGCAATAGATTCGGCTTCAGCTGAATATTTTATTATTTGTGAAGGCGGATCAACCATGCAAGTATCAGCCATTGCAGATAACATTCGTGAATATACTCAACAAGAAACCGGAATTAAACCATTCGGATATGATGGATATCAAAATTCACAATGGATCGTTTTGGATTACGGAAATATTTACGTTCACGTTTTTCTTCCTGAATACAGGGAATACTATAAATTGGAGCAACTATGGAGTGATGCCAAATTGACAGCTTTTCCTGATGTGGAATAGTTCTTGTTGTTTTTATAATTCAAAAAACTGTATTCATTACTTATTATTAATGTATGGAGAATAAATCAAAACCTCAAGGTCCTAACAATAAAAAGCCGAAAATGCTCGGATTCAATTTATATTGGATGTATGCGCTGATTGCTTTTGTACTGATAGGTCTTTATTATACGAATGACGGATCGAACTCAAAAGAAGTAACTTGGTCTGAATTTGAAGAAATCGCCCGTGATAATGGAATAAAGCAGATTGTCGTTTATACAAATAAAGATTATTTAGAGGCTTATATAAAAGATAGTACGGCTCAAACTGTTTTCAAAACTACAGCTGATAAAATAGGCAAAAATCCTAAAATATATACGAATATTCCTTCGGCAGATGCTTTTGATAAAAATGTAGAGACATGGCGAAAAGAAAACGGTTTTAATGCTGCTGTCAAGTATGACAAAAGCAGTGATTTTTCGGATATGTTTTTCTCATTTTTGCCGATTATTTTACTATTTGCATTCTGGTTTTTCATGATGCGTAGAATGTCCGGTCAAAGCGGAGGGAGCGGAGGAGTATTCAATGTCGGGAAAGCGAAGGCACAGCTTTTCGACAAAGAAGGTCCGGTACAGGTATCTTTTAAAGATGTGGCAGGATTGTCCGAAGCCAAGCAAGAGGTCGAAGAAATTGTCGAATTTTTAAAGAATCCGGCACGCTACACCGATCTTGGGGGAAAGATTCCCAAAGGGGCTTTACTCGTAGGACCTCCGGGAACGGGAAAAACTCTACTTGCCAAAGCAGTAGCGGGGGAAGCTAATGTTCCGTTCTTTTCATTATCAGGATCAGATTTTGTCGAAATGTTCGTCGGAGTCGGCGCTTCTCGTGTAAGGGATTTGTTCCGTCAAGCTAAAGAAAAAGCTCCTTGCATTGTTTTCATTGACGAAATCGATGCTGTCGGACGTGCTCGAGGAAAGAATCCGAATATGGGATCGAATGACGAGCGTGAAAATACATTGAATCAGTTACTAACAGAAATGGACGGTTTCGGATCTAATAGCGGGGTTATCATTTTAGCTGCAACAAACCGTGCAGATATTCTGGATAAAGCATTATTGCGTGCCGGAAGATTTGATCGCCAAATATATGTAGAATTACCTGACTTAAATGATAGGAAAGAAATTTTCCGGGTTCATTTACGGAATGTGAAAATAGATGATTCGGTAGATGTCGATTTATTAGCTCGACAAACTCCTGGATTTTCCGGTGCAGACATTGCTAATGTCTGCAACGAAGCAGCCCTTATTGCTGCACGTAAAGGGAAAAACTCCGTTCAGAAACAAGATTTCATGGATGCAGTAGATCGTATTGTCGGAGGTCTTGAAAAACGGACAAAAATAACGACAGCGGAAGAAAAAAGATCTATTGCCATTCACGAGGCTGGGCACGCATCTCTAAGTTGGTTCTTGCAATATGCCAATCCTCTGGTGAAAGTCACAATCGTACCTCGAGGTAAAGCTTTAGGTGCAGCTTGGTATCTTCCGGAAGAACGTCAGATCACGACAAAAGAACAGATGTTGGATGAGATGTGTGCGACATTGGGTGGACGAGCTGCAGAAGAACTATTTATCGGGCGAATTTCTACCGGTGCTGCAAATGATCTGGAACGTGTAACCAAACAAGCTTATGCTATTGTCGCATATTTCGGAATGAGTGCAGAATTACCGAACCTTTCTTATTACGATTCTACCGGACAAGAGTATGGCTTTACCAAACCTTACAGTGAAGAAACTGCCCGTATGATAGACAAGGAAGTAAGCCGTATTATAAATGAACAATATGAACGCGCAAAATCTATATTGTCAGAGAAAGCAGAAGGGCATCAACAGCTTACACAGGTTTTACTGGAGCGTGAAGTCATCTACACAGAAGATGTGGAAAGAATTTTCGGAAAGCGGCAATGGACTTCTCGTTCGGATGAAATTTTAAATGAAAACGAGGCTAAAAAATCCCAATCCGAGTCTGACAAACCAAATAGTGAACAGACGGACGATAATCTTTCAACGGGAAAAGAACAAATGCCTCCCGTTAATGAAACAAAAGCCGATGCTGAAATTTCTGAAAAAGCATAACCTGCAGTAACTATATAAGAGTTGTTGTATTTATTACAGCAACTCTATTTCTTTATATAAACATATAGAACTACAAAATAAACAAAACATACTATGAACAAATTAGTAATCAACAATTTCGAAGAATTCGAACAATATGTAGGTAAAGAATTGGGAGTGTCGGATTATATGCAAATCACCCAAGAACAAATCAACAAATTTGCAGATGCGACTTTCGATCATCAGTGGATACATGTAGATACAGAAAAAGCTAAAGCAGAAAGTCCTTATAAATCTACTATTTCACATGGATATTTAAATTTATCGATACTGCCTTACCTTTGGAATCAAATTATAGAGGTAAACAACGTAAAGATGCTTGTAAATTACGGTATTGAAAAACTACGTTTCAATCAAGCTGTATTAGTCGGAAACGAGGTGCGATTAAGAGCAAAACTACTGTCTTTAGTCAATTTGAGAGGGATAGCAAAAGCAGAAATAAAAGTGTCTTTGGAAATTAAAGACTGTAAAAAAACAGCGTTAGATGCAACTGTAATTTTTCTATATCATTTTATGTAATTTTACATTGAGAAATACCTTAATTACACCTAAAACCTTAATTACGAATTTATTCATTAAAACTTATTTGTTTTGAAAAATCTAATTATCAGAGCTATTACAGGTATATTATTCATCGGCATTATTATCGGTGCTATATTATACAGTAAATATACATTATTGGCATTGTTACTTGTTATCACGACATTGACACTTACCGAGTTTTACAGGTTAATGGAGGGAAATAATTCACAAAAACTCGCTTTATTTGTCAACATATTAGGGGGAAATTATTTAACTCTGTCACTTTATTTATACGCAAGCGATATATTGCCGGCTTTTTCTAAAGGCATTATTTTTATTCCCTATTTAATCTACTTTCTTTGTTGCTTTATCATTCAATTATATATGAAAGATAAAGACCCGATAACTCGATGGTCTCATTCTTTTATGGGACAAGTTTACATTGCTCTTCCCATAGGATTGCTAAGCTTTTTGGCTTTTGAACCTTCCTCAACTTTTTTATTTTATAATCCATGGCTGCTTTTATCATTCTTTGCTTTTATATGGATCAATGATACAGGTGCTTTCCTTGTCGGATCGGCAATCGGAAGAAAGCGATTATTCGAGCGCATTTCACCTAAAAAATCATGGGAAGGTTTTTGGGGAGGTATCATATTCAATTTGATATTAGCATATATCTTATCGACACAATTCAATATTCTAAATCAATTTGAATGGTATGGGTTAGCCATAACAGTTTCGATATTCGCAACATTAGGAGATTTGTGTGAATCTCTTTTAAAAAGGACTTTACAAATTAAAGATTCCGGCTCTATCTTACCGGGACACGGAGGAATGCTCGATCGGTTTGACAGTGTATTATTGGCAGCGCCGGCAGCAGTAATCTATCTTTTTTTGTGTCATCAATTCTATTAATAAAAAGATAATAAATAAAAACGCAGGAAATTTTATCCTGCGTTTTTTTGTTTATCGTATACGAAATAGCTTAATAAGCTGATTTGCCAAAATTAACAGGACAGAAATAAAGACCAAAAACGTAAACAAGTTCATCACAGAAAAAAGCTCTTTATAGTCACTGATTGCTGTGATCGATTTCCCGAACATAAAACAAAGTGACAATCCGAATATTGCAGAAATAGACCATACCGTCATCTCAACAATTCGTATTTTCCGTCTGGTTTCTCCGGGTAATCGATTCATCACTCTACGAGAAAACCACACCTCTCTGCGTAAAGGTTGTGCATGCTCCTTAAAGAATGCTTTCAACTTATCATCATTCTCCATATTTATAATTCTCTTTTTCTAAATATACATTCAATCTCTGACGAGCCCGAGAGAGATGAGATTTGACTGTTCCTGAAGGCATATTCATAATTTCCGAAACTTTATTCAAAGACAGATCTTCCAAATAAAACAGTTGTATTATAGCTCTTTCTTCCGGCTTAAGAATCTGCATCGCCTTGTATATATCTATATTACGAATTACCGTTTCGGAAGGAAGTTCATAATCTTGACCCAAAACATCCGGACTATACTCTTCCGAACATTTCCGACTTCGCATAAAATCATAAAAAACATTATAGGCTATTCTAAAAATCCATGTAGAGAACGATGACAGACCTTTAAATGAACGCAAACTGGTATATGCCTTAATAAATGTCTCTTGCGCCAGATCATCACTCAACATAGCATCTCCTAAAGTTTGATTTAAAAAAAAACGTTTTATCTGAGGATGATATTTGTCAACCAAACGAGTATATGCTCTTCTGTCATCGTTCAAAAGACACCTTGCAATCAATAGAATATCCTCATTCTTGCTCATTTATATTTTGTTCTTCTTTAGACAGCTCTTCGTTCCGAGATTTTTCTTCTATTCTATAAACCAATAATTGCCCCAAGCCTATCAATATCGGTATTACAGAAAAAGCCCAAACATATTTATTCTCTGCAACAAGTCCGAAAAACAGGATACCGACACCTAAAGCTATTAGCGTAAGTGCTGTACTCAAGCGTTTCTTATTATATAACGGCTTTTTTGAAGAAGATTCTTCAAAAAAACTGTCAGGTAACTCTCTTCCGCATTCTATTGCCTTTTCGACCACGGCATATCGTTCTTTTTGAAGTTTTAATTTATATCTCAATGCAAAAAATAAGATCAAAAATAAAACGATAACCGGGACTCCGAATACAAAAACAATTGCGACTATCGGAATAAGCACATCTTCCTTATCATCACTTACTGCCTTCATCATAAGCTCATGATTTTGTTTCATTTTCAATAATGCCAACTCAGTCTTTTCTTGACTGATTATCGAATCGGGGACAGCAGAATTATTTTCTGCAACACATATTTCATTCGAAAAAATCGAAATGAAAACCACCACAAATAACAAAATAATTTTTTTCATTATCTTTATTTTTTAATGTTATAAATCTAATAAAAATTCTCCGGAAAATTTATTGATTAGACGTAACAAGAGATGCGTATGGTTGCAAGAAAACAAAAAAATTAAGGGTCCTACGAAATTTTCAGGAGCTATTTTAACCTCCAAAATAAAACAGTTAGCTATCATTTAGTATTAGGATCATCTCATACACAATATGAGCATCCGATTAAACATCTAAAAAAACAGTTTACTTTAGCTTTTTCCCTATAATTAAGAATGCTAAAGTAAACTGACATATATCCGCACAATCGATAATTTATATTTATAGAACTACATCTATAATATCTATCTTATTCCATAAGCTTACGATAACGTACCCGACGAGGTTCTATATCCCCTAAACGTTTTTTCTTATTTTCCTCATATTCAGAATAAGAACCCTCAAAATAAAATACCTGAGAATCTCCTTCGAAAGCCAAAATATGTGTACAAATACGGTCTAAGAACCAACGATCATGAGAAATGACCACTGCACATCCGGCAAAATTTACAAGACCTTCCTCCAATGCCCTTAAAGTATTGACATCTATATCATTAGTAGGTTCGTCTAATAAAAGAACATTACCTTCTTCTTTCAGCGCCATAGCCAAATGCAAACGATTCCGTTCTCCCCCAGAAAGAACTCCGCATAGTTTTTCTTGATCTGCTCCGGTAAAATTAAATCTTGAAAGATAAGCTCGGGCATTTACATCCTTATTTCCCATACGAATCAGATCTTGTCCTCCCGAAATAACCTGATATACGCTCTTCTGGGGATCTATATCTTTGTGAGTCTGATCTACATAAGCGATTTTTACTGTTTCCCCGACATCAAACTCGCCTTTATCAACACTCTCCTGTCCCATTATCAGCCTAAAAAGAGTCGTTTTACCAGCTCCATTCGGGCCTATCACTCCGACAATACCATTCGGAGGCAATACAAAATTAAGATCATCGAAAAGCAGTTTATCTCCATAAGCTTTTGCAACACCTTTCGCCTCAATCACTTTATTTCCTAAACGAGGTCCGTTCGGAATAAAAATCTCAAGTTTTTCTTCCCGCTCTTTTTGATCCTCATTCAATAGCTTATCATACGAATTCAAACGAGCTTTTCCTTTTGCATGCCGAGCAGAAGGAGCCATGCGAACCCACTCCAACTCCCGTTCAAGAGTCTTGCGGCGCTTACTCGCTTGTTTCTCTTCTTGTTCCATCCGCTTTGTTTTCTGCTCAAGCCATGAAGAATAGTTCCCTTTCCAAGGGATACCTTCACCCCTGTCAAGTTCCAATATCCATCCGGCTACATGATCGAGGAAATAACGGTCGTGCGTAATAGCAATGACCGTTCCGGCATATTGCTGCAAATGCTGTTCGAGCCAATCTATCGATTCAGCATCCAAATGGTTGGTAGGTTCGTCCAACAAAAGAATATCCGGCTGTTGCAACAACAAACGACACAAAGCGACACGACGCCGTTCTCCTCCTGAAAGATACTTTACCAACTGATCTTCCGGAGGACATCGTAAAGCGTCCATAGCTCGCTCGAGCTTATTATCAAGATTCCATGCGTCCGTAGCATCGATTTTGTCCTGTAGTTCGGCCTGACGATTCATCAAGGCATCCATCTTATCCGGATCTTCTAAAATCTCAGGGTCGCCAAATTTTAAATTTACAGCTTCATACTCAGCCAATAAATCCAAAATCGGTTGTACTCCTTCCTGCACAATTTCCTTGACCGTTTTCTCAGGATCGAGCTTCGGTTCTTGTTCCAAATAACCAACAGTATAACCGGGAGAAAAAACGACATCTCCCTGATAAGATTTTTCAATACCGGCTATTATCTTCAACAACGTAGATTTACCAGAACCGTTAAGACCTATAATCCCTATCTTCGCTCCATAAAAAAACGATAAATAGATATTCTTTAAAACTTGTTTTTGCGGTGGAAAAGTTTTGCTGACTCCCACCATCGAAAAAATAATTTTTTTGTCGTCTGCCATTATTTATATATTTATAATTCATCTTTAAAAGCCTGTCTAAATTTTCCAACAAAAAATATTATCAGGTCATTTTTGTGTTTTCTTCCGGTCTTT
>URAV01000061.1 GCA_900545915.1 uncultured Porphyromonadaceae bacterium | reverse complement strand
GCTAAAAGTTTATTTCTCAATCGGTTAAGTCAAACCGAGAAAAATCTAAAATAAAAACAGACCGGAAAAAACACAAAGATGATCTGATAAAATTTCCTTATCGGAAAACATAAACCAGCTCTTACACTTTATCTTTTTATCAGTATTACCTGCATCTATATTTATTTCAATAAAGGCAAACGGTTTAACATGTCTTTAATTCTGATCGCTGTACGAGGCATAGGTTCGGCAATGGTCAGACCGACAATTTCTTTTTCTTCAGCAATATCATTTATTACACGAATAACCTCCTCCATTTTCATTCCATCCGGGTCTGTCCCTACTGCCGCAACAATCTCCGAAGGATCAAGAACATCCATATCAAAATGAATCAATACTTTAGATGCGCCACAAGTTTTCAGCCAACACTTGACCGCATCGCTATTCTGAGCCACATCTCTTGGAGCAAGATGAGGAATTCCATATTGTTTTTGCCGAACAATAATCTCTTCGCGTTCCCAATTACGTAACCCGACAAACAATATTCTCGATGATGCAATCCGGGAAGGAAGTTCTGCAATAATCTCTTTATCTCCGTATCCCATACATGCCGTAACCGCCATTGCATGATATCCCGAATAAACATCACCGGGCAATGTAATGTCAGGATGTGCATCTATCCAAATAACGGCTACATCATTATCGTATTTTTCAGCAAGATAGGTAAACGGTACAACACTAACCGAACATTCACCTCCAAGCGTTACTATTTTATCAGGATTGCTAACTCGCAACATACTTAATGCAGCCCTTGTTTGACGTATTATAATATCTTTATCAAGGATTCCATCCTTCTCTTTACGCTCAACAACCTCAGTCGATACGGGAACGACCAACTTCTCCTGTCCATTATCCGGTGCAAGAAAATCAAGCAATCGAGCTCCTAAAAGATATCCTCGTGAAGCATCTGCCGGATTCTTTATTTCTGAAATCCATTTGGCAATATTTCCTCCTTGCCACTGCGGATAAATCAGACGAATTACAGATTCTTTTTTTTCCATACCCTATCGTTAAACCATTTTTCACGAAACTTCCAAACCTGGCCCGAGTAAAATTGAGACAAGCTCTTAGCTACGATGCAAAATTAAACATTCTCAATAACATGAAAAATTTTTACTAAATAATTACATCTCGATAAACATACAAAAAATATATAAAGATCAAGTTAAATAAGCGTGACACTACTCGGCAGAGAGATAGAAAAAATTATCCAACAACATTATTTAAACAACCGGATGAGTCCACTGCCTACATCAACACTAAGTTTATTTCCTTTGTATCGAAAATAAGGTGCAATTATAGGTACTGTTTGTTCGTTACGCAACCGGAAATCACAACAACGCTTAACTCCAATATCCATCCCCCAATTAGGATGCATATCGTAAGTAACAAAACCTCCATAATTAATAGTTCTGAAAGAAGAAGAAAATATAAGCGAGTACGAAGCAAATGTATTTAATTTAACTTTCTCATTAACAGAGTAAGATAAACTACCGAACAATCCGAACAACAAACTTTCATATCTCGGTATATGCCATTTTACTGCATATGTAAAGATATTTAAAGAACAACGGTTCATAGAATACAATCCAATACCGGCATAATTCATTTGTCCTAAACCGATAAAGTTAATTTGTTTACCCATACCATAAAAACGGCCATACGGATAGTGCTTTATGACACCTGACACGCTGTATTCTCCTTTATGTAAAAAAGACTTATTGGCATAGAACTCCGAACAATAAGAATATCCGTTATTAAATGCAAATTTATTCGAACGAGAAATTCCAAAAAGAAGAGTATCAGCCTTTACATTCATACCCTTTTCAAATATAACACGATCATTACTTAAGCAAAAATTACCTTTTTGAATAACCATTACCGAATCATGCACTCTGACCTCTTGGCTATAAGAACAAACATTGCTAATACCCGGAAAAAGAGCCATAATCAAACATATAAATATTTTCCAATACATAAAGAATATATCCATTCAAATTAAACTTCCCGAATCCAAATCTTCAGATAGATCTAAATTTTCACTGAAAAATAGTCAATTATACCTAATGGCAACATCCGACTCTTACTGTAAAACATTCTATTCAATCATCTTTTAAATTGTCGATCCATTGCGTTCGGAGAATTCTACAACCACCCACGACTCCTATACCATTTATAACATTTGTATAAGTAGCCCGTATGGGAGCTAACTCAGAATGTCCCAGTCCATTATTTTTCTGTTCATTTAGAGATTTCAGAAATTTATAAAACTCTTCAGAAAGGCTATATAAAATGATCCGATATTTCGTTTTACAAACAATATGTTCATATCCGTCGGGAGTAATGAAATCATCCTCATAGTCTGCCATATAATAGGTATTTAACCTAAATGTATAGCTTTTACCCTGAATTTTAGTATCATCCCAATAATATAGATTTTGATAAAAATCATTCTCATTCATCAGTATATCATCCAATCCCGAAGAGTTATTCAATAAAGGTTCATCATCCAAATCAAACACTATCGGGCTAATCGACTCTGAATAATTTCCATTACTCCAATACATCTGTTTATACTCAATTCTCATAGCGTAATAATCTTTGGTGCTTGCATCGTCATCGAAATGTATCTGAAACTGAAGTTTATCCATATCAGTTTCTTTTCTAATCAAATCGACCGACTTTAAAGGAAATGGTTTCGGAATAATCGTTGCAGCAGAGACAGTCTTCATACCGTCGGCAGATGCCGTTATATTTATTTTATCCCCATCTTTGTATTTCTTTACCACATAATAACTTTGAGCCGGAATACCCGGTATAGAATCATTCGTCCACGAAAAATGCATTGTCTCATCATTTACCGAAATAAGGACATTCGCAGCTTTCAATCCTTGACTAAGTTCTCCTTTCTGACTAACAGGATGGCTGCGTGACAAATGTACAATAGTCGTATCGCCACTTCCCGGATAACAATATAGTACCAATTTAGGAGACTCCATAATATCATCCAACTTAAAGTGATATGTGCAAGATGAAAACAGAAATACACAAAAAAATAATATGACAAAATATAAATACCTCATGCGTTTAAAACTTTAATGTGTAACTGAATGAAGGGATTATAGGAAAGATTCCTATCGCCTTGCCTCTGAAACCACCACTCGGTAAACGTTCTATTCGAGTATAAAATGCATTCATTCGGCAATAAGCATTGTAAACACTGATATTCCAAATACGCTCAAATCCTCTTTTTGTTATATGGTGGAAGTTCATACCCAGATCAAGACGATGATATGCCGGCAATGTGATATTGTTCGGCCTTTCATAAATCAGTTCCGGTTCACTCGAACCGGGGACATTCGGAAAAGACGGACCATTCACATACTGAGTAGGAACAGTAGCTCTATCTCCGCTACGATATGTCCATGCGGCATAAATATCTATATGACCACTGAATTTATGACGGAATAAGATATTAAATTTATGACGATTGTCAAACTTACTGTAATACCAATCCAGACAAAAATCTTCAAATTTTTGTTTACTCCATGATAATGTATATCCAGTTTCAATAATATTATTCCGGTTTCTATATTCCAAAGACAGTTCCATACCATAAGACTTTCCTTTACCCGTTTTCACCAGATTGTCCCAATTATCGGCCGGAAGCATCAGGCTATTTCCGCCATCATATTCAAGCAATTGGCTTGTAGTACGATAATACCCTTCTATGTTCAAACTAATATGTAAAGGCAATTCCACATACACTCCGGCAGCAAGTTGTCTTGAATGCATAGGAGGCACTTTTCGTGTAGATGGTACCCAACTATCAGTCGGAAGATTAAGATAAGTATTCGATAATTGATGTGCAAATTGGCTCATCTCAGCATAAGATGCCTTTACAGCAACTCGATCTGCACATTGATAACTCATAGCTACTCTCGGTTCGAAAGAATGACAATATCTACCATCTGTCTGATAGACTGCATAATGCAAGCCGGCATTGGCTTTTATCCTTTGTGTCAGTCGCATTTCATCTTCAATATAGAAAGAAACTTCACCACCTCTATAACGACTTGCACTTTCCAGCGATATAGTATCAATATTCGAATATTTTTCTGTCAGATTTCGAGACGCTATATTTTGAGGATGATAAATATGGTATAAATAATTATTACCAAAACGGATATGATGATTCACTCCGGGACGATAATCAAACTCCATACGATAACCGATATCATTTATCGAAGAGTGATTGAATCGCTCTCTTCGATTCATATAAATCTGATTCTTATCACTAAAATAGCGATCATCTTCTACATAGTCATACATAGAAGTATTACGTGCATATACAGCGGTAAAATTTCCTGACAATTTAGAAGTGAACTGATAGTTCCAAGCCAAAGCAGCAGTCAAATTCCCCCATGTCACTTTAAAATCTGAATTATAATATTCCTTATCTGCATTCATAATACTCCCATCAAAGATCTGCCGAGCTTTTACTTTCAATAAATCATTGCCGGAATATATACTGAGCGAAAGTTTGTTCCTATCCGAAAATCGGTGAGTAATTTTCCCGTTGATATCATGAAAGGCATAACGCAAATTTTTCTTGTCTTTAGGATTAGAACGGTTAAGTACAAAAAATATAGGGGCAGCAAAAAGATCTGTCCAACTTCTTCTCATAGCAACATTAAACGATGTCTTGTTTTTTATTATAGGACCTTCAAATTGAATTCTACCATCAAGTAAACCCAGAGAAAAATTCCCATGAAATTCTTTCATGTCCCCCTCTTTGGTACGAACATCAACTACAGAAGATAGCCTGCCTCCATAACGGGCAGGGAAACCACTTTTATAGAAATCTACATTCTTGACAATATCCGTATTAAAGGCCGAAAACAGACCTCCCAAATGGTTAATTTGATAAAGGGGCGTTCCGTCAAGCAAAAAAAGATTCTCATCGTTTTTACCGCCATGCACATACATTCCAGAAAGGAGTTCTGTTCCGGCAGATACACCAGGGATAGTTTGAAGAGTTTTCACAAGATCAGGAGAACTTAATAACGAAAATTCTGCATTCAATTGTTCTGAAGTCAGCGACACTTTTCCTGTTTGTGTCGTATGAAAAGGTGAATTCAAATCTCCTATTACTTCTATTTCGGACAATGAAGCAACACCTTCTTTCATATAAACAATGCCGTTATAATTTGAATTTAAATTCAATTCCTTTATAACATCTTGATAACCTATATAAGAAAAACGTATATTATGTTTTCCTCTCGGCAATGTTATACTGAAGAAACCATGTTCATTACTTAACGTTCCCTTTTTTGTATTCATGTCAAAGATCGTCACATTAATGAGTGTTTCTCCATTTTCCTGACATACATATCCAGAAAAAGTATAACTATCTTGGCGGAATAGTAAAACATATTCATCCCGAATTTCCCATTGTATGCCAATACCACTGAATACTCTTTTTAAATTTTCAACTAACGAACTACCTGATAAAGGAACGCTTTTCGGTTTAATATTTGCCAAAGAAGAATCATACACAAAATTTACATGATACATATCTTGCATAGCATCTATGATTTTTTTCATTTCCGTCGTACTTTGTTGGGCATTTATACTCAGGCACACATACAATAAAATCACAGTCATTATGAGCTTCATCATTTTACCTTTTCAATATTCACGTTCAATACTTTCTCTATGATCTCAATAATCTCATCCAAACTTTTTGCTTTAAAATCGGCAGTCAGCCGCTTATTCGGATAGTCAACAGTCAGTTGTACCTTATAGTATCTCGATAGCTCGTCAAGTACCACAGATAACGGTGTGTTATCAAATACAAAGTTACCTGTCATCGAGCGTTTCATCACTTGCAGCTTATGCAGACCTTTAACGGCCTTCACTGTCATCCCCTCTGTCAATATCAGTGTATCAGGTTGTCCGATAACCGAAAATTGAACTTTTCCTGAGTCAACCCAAATAAAGGCCGTATCAATCCGACTTTCATCTATCGTGAAACAAGTACCCAGAACTTTAACTTGAGATAGTTCCCCTTTTACGGTAAACGGACGTGAAATATCATGTTTGACAGAAAACGATACCCTTCCTCTCATTTGTACCTCACGACAAGAAAGCCGATAACTTTCAGAATAAAAACGAATAGAAGAATGAGGAAATAAAATAACGGAAGAACTATCCGGAAGAAGATAAACTACTGAATGAGAATCGGCTGTTACTTCTGTCCATTCTTTTTCCTCATAAAATCGATATTGCATAAAAATCACTATGAATATTGCGGCTGCAACACCGGTAAATACCCACCAAAAGCGTACGGTATTTTTATTACACGCCGATATTTGATGTTTGTCTTTAAAATCTTTTAATGCTTTTTGCGTATCCAATTTATTTTTCTGATAATAATGCAACACAAAGCGAAGACATTTTTCTTCTAAATTTCCCATATTTTTCAATTTTTATTTCTCGTAACTATGACTGTTACAATAAAAAAATTCACTATAAAGGAATAGTAAAGATTAGTTAAATAAGAAAATATAGATCTTTTGCGCACCTTCGCGTATCAGCCGAAGAGCTTTACTAATATGATTATCTACCGTATTTACAGAAATGTGTAGTCTGTCCGCAATTTCTTTATACTTCATGCCATCACGTTTATTCAGTAAAAATACTTCTCGACAACGTTCTGAAAGAGTATCAATAATCGTCCACATTCGAGCTTCTGCGAGCGAACGTTCTTCTGCCTCTTCATCAGTCAGAATATCTTCCAAATCAAATGGAGAAAGGTTTGTCTCATAAATCGAATTCTCCTTCAGATAATCCAAACTACGATTTCGTACTGTTTTATAAAGATATGCTTTGACATTCCCTATTTCAACACTATTTATTCTCTCCCATAAAGAAAAAAAACTATCTTGTACTATGTCTTCAGAAATATCAGTATTATGAACATAATGTAATGCATATAAACATAATGGGCGATAATAGCACTTAAATATTTTGTCAATATCTATTGCAGATTTACTCATACAAATGAATTTATATATTCAACTACTCTATTATTTAGGGACTCAAAATAAGAGAAAGTTCACTATCCATTATTGTTAAACAAATTAAAAACATATCATTTTTTATTGAGAATATTTCTATATCCTATGAGATTTTTATCCTCCACGATATTACTTCGATTATTTATAAAACAGGCAATATGCTCGATTTAAATCAGCATTAACACAAAAAATCCCGCTATATTTTTCTACAAAAACGATATAACGGAAAAACTTTTCAAAAATATCCTGAAATAAAAAAGCTTATTATCTAATAATTCAACCAGCATTGATCTACCTTTCTATTTTCACAAAAGTATGATAGCTTATCTGATGAGTGAAAACGGGAAAAAGACCGTAAGCAAACGCAAAGATGACCTGATAATGTTTCCTTGTCGGAAAATTTAGACATGTACTAAGACTATTTCATGAGAAAAATGTATATAAAAAAGAAAAGGATGCCTTTAGCAAAGACATCCTTCCCTAGTATTTTATGAAAATTTATTACAAAGCGAATTGCGGTTGACGGTGAATCCATTGTCCACGGGTGAAATCCGGGAAGTCTACCAAAGCACCGCCACGAGCGATTGACATCTCTGACAAGCCGGAGATAGCGCTCCAAGCGGCAGCGTCATAGCAATCCATTGGAGCCGGTTTCTTATTACGGATAGCGTCGATCAAGTCGTACATCATGATATAGTCCATACCACCATGTCCGGCCTCAGCCGCCTCAGCGGAATGCTGTGCCCATAATTTATGGTCATATTGCTTGAACCATTCCTCCGAATCATCCCAACGGTGAGGTTTGGATTTACCCTGTACATATACATGATCGCCATCATTCATCCATAAACCCTCAGTTCCCTGAACACGGAAACCTAATGAATAAGGGCGAGGAGAATTGGTATCATGGGTTACGATGATCGTTTGTCCATTAGAACACTTAATCATAGAAGTCACGATATCTCCCAAATTGAAGTTGACCTTCGCCAACGGATGATTCTCACCCCCATTATCCACGATAAACTTATGCAATCCACGAGATTGAGTAGCCATAGCGGATAAAGAAAGGAAGCGGTTACCACGGTTGATATCCATGCAATTTGCTATCGGTCCGATACCGTGAGTCGGATAGATATCGCCATTACGATGTACGGAATGGTTCGTACGCCATTGAGCCTCGGCGAAAGCCGTCGGGCCCATACGAAGATCACCACTGCCCGGTACATAGTTGTAATGAGTTCCATCGTTGAATTTCACCTCACGCAAGTCATGCTCATAACCACAAGTACCATGCAATATCTCGCCGAACAAACCTTGGCGAACCATATTCAACGCAGCCATACAGTCACGACGATAACATACGTTCTCCATGATATTCAAATGGCTTCCGGTTGCTTCCGAAACATTTACCAAATCCCAGCACTCCTCGATCGTATTAGCGGCGGAAACCTCCACGCCTACATAAGGAACACCAGCCTTCATAGCGGCGACAGACATCGGAACGTGCCATTCCCAAGGACTAGCGATAATCACGCAATCAAATTCCTCGTTGTTCAACATATTCTCAAATTCACGTTCACCCCCTTTGTAAACTTTCGGAGCAGGAACATTAAATTTGGCGATATGTTTCAAGGTACTATCGATCGGGCCCTGTTGGATATCGCAAATCGCTACGATCTTATTACCGGGGATCGCCAATACATTATTAATATGCTCATGGCATCTAGAACCCGTTCCGATGAAACCGAAACGTAATTTACCATCATCTTTACCGGCTGTTTTTTTCTTTTGGGGTTCAGCGGCGGTTGTTGTAGCTCCGGCGTTTCCGGCCATTGCCAAGCCTGCGGCACCAATACCGGCGGCAGATACTTTCTTAAGGAATGAACGACGAGTGTTTTCCATATATTTTATAAATTAGTTTGTGTTTTGAGGATACAAAATTAAAAAAATATTTTTTCAATCAAAACGTTATTGAGTATTTTGAAAAATAAAGAGTCCAAGACTAAAAGTTCGTTATCTTTCCGGTTTCCCTTTTTAGCCTCTCGAAGGTCATCATCATCTGTCGAAGTCTTATAGGTTCTTTTTCCGCCAAATTAACTTGCTGACCGATGTCTTCCTTTACATTATATAATTGATAACAGTTACTATTTCCGGCAAAGGCAGCCTCCTCCGCATCGCCATAGGTATCCGGATACGGTGGGATCATGACCCAATCACCATCACGTAGCGCATAATTGAAATAACCTTCCAAGACAAGTTCCTTTCGCCCATTACCACCTTTTCCTAGAAATACAGGCAAGGTGTTTTGGCTATCTACCTTATCAGAATAGGTCTGTCCGATCAACGCCGACAGCGAGGCTAACAAATCCATCTGGCAAACCAAGGCATCCGACACAGCGCCCGGCTTAACTTCCGCAGGCCAACGAAGCATGAACGGGATACAGGTCCCACCATCATACAAGCTCGTCTTTCCTCCACGAAGCGGTCCGGCCATCTTATGATCCCCTACCAATTCCACGGCTTGATCT
>URAV01000060.1 GCA_900545915.1 uncultured Porphyromonadaceae bacterium | reverse complement strand
AATAAAAGGGCGGCTTAACAAAAAAAGAAGGTATCCTTTTCAGACACCTTCTTTTGATTTAGAGAAGGGTGAAAGATGGGGCTCGAACCCACGACCCTTGGAACCACAATCCAATGCTCTAACCAACTGAGCTACATTCACCATTTTCAATTGCGATGCAAAGATAGTATTTGTTTTTGAAACATACAATAGTAAACTATACTTTTTTATCAAAAACCAAATCAGATTCTTGTAATCCCACTTTTATTTACTCAGAAACAGGCTCTAAGAGTCTGCTTAATTTTGTTTAGAACAGTTTTGAGAGTCTCTTTCGAGGATATTTTGTTGTTTTTACGAAAAGAAAATAGCAGGCTATCTGATGAGTGAAAATAGAAATACAGACCGAAAAAACACAAAAATGATCTGATAATTTTTCTTTATTAGAAAATTTAAACTGCTTTTCTAAAACTCATACTCTGTAACCGTACCTTTATTTTGTTGTGAAAAAAGTTTCCTTGTGTCTTGAACAAAACGGGTTAAAGGAATCGACAAAGATGATGGTATAGAATCGCCTTTAGCCAGCCAACGAGCAGCCGGAAGTACGGTAAAACCTTGTTCCGGAACATGTACAGGTCGCTGAGTAAATATCAGGGCATAACGAGGATTTTCGATACGAATATCCGACGAATCCTTTACAACATCAACTTTAAAAACTATACTTCCCATTGTTGTCCGGGTTTTCATATTAGAAATAAAATTACCTAAAGAATATGCGACTACAGACTTAATTCTACCAATAGAATCCAAACGAGCGTCAATCGGTTGTACTACGTGAGGATGTGCTCCCACTATAAGATGTACTCCGGCATCGACCAATGTATCCGCTAATTTTTTTTGTGAAACATTCGGTAGAGTTCGATACTCGTCCCCCCAATGAGGACACACGATAATCACATCAGCTCCGTTTTTCTTTGCAGTTTCTACATCTCGTAATATATTCTCGAATTGTATATAATTAACGATATAAGGAGGACGCACCTGTATTCCATTCGTACCATAAGTATAATTCAAAAAGGCCAATCGTATTCCGTTTTTTCGTAAAAGTAAAGGATGCAATCGTTTACGTTCATTTTCAGAACAATATGTTCCTGCACGAAAAACCTCTAAAGAATCCAATTGCCGTATAGTACGCTCCAGTCCCTTTTCTCGACGATCAAGACAATGATTGTTTGCCGTTAAAAACAGATCGAATCCGGCCTTTTTAAGAGCTTGAGCAAAAGCATCCGGAGCGCAAAACTGAGGATAACCGGAATACGGAAATCCGCCTAAAGGAGCTTCCAAATTGACAACAGCTAATCCGGCAGATTGTATTTCATTTTTGACTTGTACGAAACACGAATCATAATTATACCCCGATGGAGTCTGGGCATCTTCTATTTGTGCCAAATGCTGCATCGCATCTCCTGCAAATAAAAGCGTAATACGTTGTTGAGCTTGTATATATACCGAAACTAAAAAGAAAAGGGACAGGAGATAAAATCGTGTCTTCATAAATTAGAATTTATACAATTATAAAAATAAACCATCCTGCTTTAATTTCAAAATATTAAAACAGGATAGTTTATTTTCTTTCTTAACTCGTCAATCTTTATAGACTGCCTTCTTACCCGCCAACAGTGTATTACGCATTAAAGAAACAATTGTCATAGGACCGACACCTCCGGGAACAGGAGTGATATATGCACATTTCGGAGCAACCTCATCAAACTTCACATCACCGGTCAGCTTAAATCCCGATTTTGTTTTATCCGAAGGAACTCTCGTCGTACCGACATCTATAACGGTAACTCCCTCTTTTACCATATCCCCTTTCAAAAATTCAGGAACTCCCAAAGCTGCAATAATGATGTCTGCCTGCAAACACATTTCCTTAAGATTTTCAGAGTAACTATGACACACGGTAACTGTCGCATTTCCCGGATTTGCCTTTTGCATCATCAACGTCGCAACCGGTTTCCCTACGATATTACTACGACCCAATACGACACAATGTTTCCCTTTCGTATCGATGTTATAACGCTTCAATAACTCCATGATACCGGCCGGAGTCGCCGACACGAAACATGGTAATCCGATAGACATACGTCCGACATTGATCGGGTGGAATCCGTCGACATCTTTCCGATAATCAATAGCCTCGATCACCTTTTGTTCCGAAATATGTTTAGGCAAAGGAAGTTGCACGATAAATCCATCGATATCTTCATCTCTATTCAACCTATCCACTTCTCTCAGCAGTTCTTCTTCTGTCACATCACTTTCAAAACGAATCAATGTAGATTTGAATCCGCATTGCTCGCATGCTTTCACTTTATGAGCGACATAGGTTTCACTTCCTCCGTCATGCCCCACTAATACAGCCGCTAAATGGGGAATTTTCCCTCCCGCCGCTTTAATTTGCTCAACCTCCTGAGCAATTTCCTGTTTTACCTGATCGGCAATGGCTTTCCCATCGATTAATTGCATATTATTTAATTTTCAAGTTTTTAGATCAATCAAAACAAATATAATGGACTCTCTTCATATTGCAAAATAAAGAAAGGAGAAAGTAAAAAACTCTCTCCTCTCCTATATCAAAATCCATATCAGCGTTTCATTCTGGGCATCATTTTACCCATTTTTCCACCCGCTACCATTTTCATCATCTTCCGTGTCTGGTCAAATTGTTTTATCAACCGATTTACTTCCTGTATTGACGTTCCGCTACCTTTTGCAATTCTTTGACGGCGGCTGCCGTTCAACAATTCAGGATTACTTCTTTCTTTCGGAGTCATCGAATAAATAATGGCTTCGACGCTTTTAAACGCATTGTCATCAATATCTATGTCTTTAATTGCCTTACCGACACCCGGTATCATCGAAGCCAGATCTTTCAGATTACCCATCTTTTTGATTTGTTGTATCTGGCTGATAAAATCGTTAAAATCAAACTGATTTTTTGCAATCTTTTTCTGTAGTCGCTTTGCCTCTTCTTCATCATACTGCTCCTGAGCCCGTTCTACTAAAGAAACAATATCTCCCATTCCGAGAATACGGTCTGCCATACGTGCCGGATGAAAAACATCGAGAGCATCCATCTTCTCGCCTGTTCCCACAAATTTTATCGGCTTGTTGACAACCGTCCGGATCGATAACGCCGCACCACCACGAGTATCTCCATCTAATTTGGTAAGAACGACACCGGTAAAATCAAGACGATCATTGAACTCTTTCGCCGTATTAACAGCATCCTGTCCTGTCATAGAATCGACGACAAACAGTATTTCATTCGGATTTATGGCATCTTTGATCGCCTTTATTTCACGCATCATCTCTTCATCTACAGCGAGACGTCCGGCCGTATCGACAATGACCAAATCCTGTCCGTCCTGACGAGCCTGTTTAATGGCATTCTGCGCAATCTGAACGGGATTTTTACAATCCGGTTCACTATAAACCGGAATACCGATCTGTTCACCCAACACTTTCAACTGTTCGATCGCAGCAGGACGATAAACGTCACAAGCTACCAATAAAGGCTTCTTTCCGCGTTTTCCCTTAAGCAGTTGAGCCAACTTACCGGAAAAGGTCGTTTTACCCGAACCTTGCAAACCAGACATCAATATCACTGCCGGAGATCCGGTAATATTGACATCGACAGAATCTCCCCCCATTAACAAAGCCAGCTCATCATGAACGATCTTAACCATTAACTGGCTCGGCTTCACAGCCGTAAGAACATCCATTCCTAAAGCTTTGGCCTTAACAGTATCGGTAAATTGCTTAGCAACTTTATAATTGACATCGGCATCAAGCAAAGCTTTCCGCACATCTTTCAAAGTTTCGGCAACATTAATTTCCGTAATTTTGCCCTCACCTTTCAATATTTTAAATGACCGCTCAAGTCTGTCGCTTAGATTCTCAAACATGGTAATATTTCCGTTTTAATTTCTGAAAGTGCAAAAATACAAAAAAGGTTGAGATTATCTACGAGCCAGTTTAAATTTTCCGATAAGGAAATACGATCAGGTCTTCTTTATGTTTTCTTTCGGTCTGTTTTCCCGTTTTCACCTGTCAGATAGCTCGCATCCTCTTTTAAAAACAAGACAACACTCTCTCAAACCCGACACGAACAAAATTGAAACAGGCTCTATATCTTTTTATTCCACCAATCGGCTTTTTTCAAATATACAAATGAAAACAGCAATAAAACACCCCAATAAACATATTCTACAATCCAACATGATGCAATATTAGGTCGCAAACGGAATATCAGAAAATAGATTGCCAAAGTATAAGCAACAGCCGTAATCAATTCTGCCAACAATGCAGAACGTGTATTTCCCGTTCCCGACATCGTATTGAACCAAACACTTCCCGGCACGGCAATGAAATAGTATCCCAACATCACATACAGTGCAGGAATGCAATCTTGAAGTAAAGATGCAGAATCGGTATATATCCTCAAAACAGGAGCAGGTATCAGATAGACCAATGCCATCATCGGAATAACGATCATATAGCAAAGACCTATTATCCGACGGCTTATAGACATAACCTCTTCCGGTTTTCCCGCACCGATTGCATTACTCACCAACGAACTTGCAGTGACAGCAAATGCATTTACAGGCATAAAGAACAACGTCGATATACTACGCACGATATTCGATATAGCCAAAGGTCTTTCTCCCAAATGTTCTATAGAAATAAAGAAAAAGAACCATGTGATAATAGGCAGAAAAGATTGCAACATAGTCCATACCGAGATATTCAATATACGGGCAATTACTTTAACATCAACATGTATCGTCTCAAAAAAAGCATATTTATGAATATCTGCTTTGCAAATCGTATAAATAATAAAGAAAAACAGCGAAAGTGCTTCAGCAAGTACAGAACCTAAAGCTGCCCCGGCTATTCCCATTTGAGGACACCCCCACTTCCCGAATATAAACATATAATTGAATACAATATTTGCAACAGCCATTACCAATGCGTTCACCGTCAATATCTTCGTCCGAGTTATTCCGACATAAAACGCACGAAACATGACAGCGACAAAAGAAAAGAATAGCCCATATATCCGATAATCGAGATATTGCATGGTCGCACTGAAAACTACCTCTGAGGAAATGATACTCCGCATTAGATAAGGAGCATAAAAATGAGAAATACCGAATAGTACCAATGCGAGAATAATCAAAAACAAACTTCCCTGCACAACTATTGTTCCGATACTTTCATAACGTTTCTCTCCGTTACGTCTGCCGATAAGAATTTGAGAACCGATACTGAACCCGAACCCTATCATATAGATAGCCATATAGAAAACGCCGGCCAAAGCCGAAGCTCCCAATTCGATTTCCCCGACATGCCCCAAATATGCCGTATCGGTAATGTTGATCAGATTTTGAACAACAAGACTGATCAATATAGGATAAGATATTTTCCAGATCTCTTTTTTCGTGTACATAATTCGCATCGGTCAAAGTGAAAGAAAACCCATCAAAACGACGGGTTTTCTTAGATACTATTTAAATTTTACTTGGATCGGATTTGAGAATTTCTTTTAAAGATGTTTTCTTATTTTTACAAGAGCAGAAACAAGAAAGCAGACCGAAAGAAAACATAAAGAAGACCTGATCGTATTTCCTTATTGGAAAATTTAAACAGGCTTTCAATCTATTTTTTTATCGGAAAGCGTTGAAAAGCAAATTTTATTTCCAGCCCTAAATCAGTCTATTTGTCTTTGTATCAGGAAATATTACGGTAGGAGTAAAGTGTTTAGCTTCTTCAAAATCCATCATCGCATAAGCCATGATAATCACGACATCTCCCGGCTGCACTTTACGGGCTGCAGCTCCATTCAAACAGATGACTCCTGAACCGCGTTCTCCTTTAATAACATAAGTAGAAAAACGTTCACCATTATTATTATTAACGATATATACTTTCTCGTTAGCAATAATATTAGCAGCATCCATCAAATCCTCATCAATCGTAATACTACCGATATAATTCAGATCGGCTTGCGTAACCGTAACCCTGTGTATTTTCGATTTTACTACCTCTACCAGCATTTTTTTTCGTTTTAAGTTCAGGCTTTCCATTAACGGCGATAAGCGATATTATCGATCAGTCTCACCTCCCCGCAATATACAGTAATGCATCCTACAATGTAATCCGAGTCTGTCCAATCATTTACCGAGAGCAATGTATTCCCGTTTACGATTTCAAAATATTCTACATTCAGATCAGGTACAGAATTCAATGTATTCACGACATAGTCTATCGTTTCTGCAACCGAATGTTGTTCGGCAAAGGTACGACTTTTAAACAAAGTCTGAGATATGCTCACCGCATTTTTTCTCTGTTCGGGAGTCAAACGTAAATTACGGCTGCTCAATGCCATACCATCATCTTCTCTCACAATCGGACATGCGACAATCTTCACAGGAAAATTCAATAATTTTACCATTGAACGTATAACGGCAATTTGTTGAAAATCTTTCTCGCCGAAATATGCCCGATCCGGCTGTACGGCATCGAATAGCTTACTTACAATTTGAGCGACTCCGTTAAAATGTCCCGGACGATATTTGCCTTCCATAACCTCCGCTACAGTTCCCAAATTAAAAACCCGAGTATCTTCAACAGGATACATTTCTTCAACTTCAGGAGCAAATGCTATTGCACATCCGGCAGATTCTAACAACTTACAATCAGCATCCAAAGTACGGGGATAATGCAATAAATCGTTTTTATCATTAAACTGAGTAGGATTTACAAATACACTAACCACACAAATACTGTTTTCCGCAACACAACGTTTCACTAACTCAAGGTGTCCGTTATGCAATGCTCCCATAGTCGGGACAAGCCCCACAGTACCGCCTTTGGCACGTATTTCAGCTATTTTCTTCTGTAAATCAGCTATTTTAGTAACAACTTCCATTACCATAATTTTAAAATCGGTGCAAAAGAAGTAAATAAAACCCACATCCCGAAGTATTCTGACAAGAAAATTAAAAAAACATACTATCTCTTCCAGTAAAAGCCTGTCTAATTTTCCGATAAAACGATCCGGTCAGAGAGACTCTAATAAAACTTATTTTATCTGTATTTTTACCTGATATAAACGGAAAGCTTGTTAATACTTCTAATATTTGGAGATTCAAGATGATTTTTTTATTATCTTTGCGAAATAATATTGAGATAAGAGGAATTTATAAAATGAAAGCCACCAAGGTATTATTTATTGCACAAGAGATAACTCCTTATTTGCCCGAATCGGAAATAGCGAACGTTTGCCGCTATCTCCCTCAGGGAGTTCAGGAAAGAGGTCGTGAAATAAGGACATTCATGCCGAAATACGGAAATATCAACGAACGGAGAAACCAATTACACGAAGTGATAAGACTTTCGGGAATGAATCTCATTATCGATGACACAGACCATCCCTTGATCATAAAGGTCGCATCTATTCAGGCAGCCCGCATGCAAGTATATTTTATAGATAACGAAGATTACTTTCAACGAAAATTCACTACCGAAGACGAAAACGGAAATAGTTTTGACGATAACGATGAACGAAGCATTTTCTTTGTGAGAGGTGTAATGGAAACTGTCAAAAAGCTTCGTTGGGTACCGGACATCATTCATTGTCACGGATGGATGACGGCATTAGCTCCTCTTTATATCAAAAAGGCCTATGCCGATGACCCATGTTTCAGAGATACCAAAGTTATTTATTCTTCTTATAACAATAGTTTCAATCCGCCTTTTCCGACATCTTTTTCCGACAAACTTTTATTGGAAGGAATACGAAAAGAAGACTTGACTTTTACCGATAAACCGATAGATTTTTCTGAACTTACTAAATTGGCCATACGTTTTTCGGACGGAGTCATTCAGGCAAGCGAAACAATGCAACCGGATATTCTCGAATATACTAAAAATGCCGATATCCCGTTTTTACCTTATCAAGATCCGGAAAACTATATCGATGCATACAACGAATTTTATGACGTTGTATGGGAAAACGCTCATAAATAATAAACCAGTATGAAGTTAAATTGGTTATTACCATTTGTCCTGATCGCCTTAACGATCTCTTGTAATGACGACATTAACAAAATAGGGACATCGATCGACGATACACTTATTTCTATTAAAGTAGATAACTCTTTAGCATATACAACTGCCGACTCGGTATATTCCATTCCTGCCGGTCCTGTCACGAATCGTACCATTATTCAAATGCTCGGAGCTGTCGATATGGTAGATTACGGATCTATACGTGCAGATTTTCTTACTCAGATGAGACCGATAGCCAAATTCGACTCCAGACTGGTTACAGAAGATATGCTGGATTCTTTGGTTCTCGAACTCGGATTTCTACCCAGCAGTTTTTTAGGAGATTCTCTGACCCCGATGCAGGTAAGCGTATATCCGCTTAATAAAGTGCTTGAGAAACCGATATACAGCAATCTTGATCCCTCAAATTATTTCTCTCCTGAAGAAATACTCGGACAGCAAATTTATACAACTTCTCGTCAAAGTTATCCTGATTCGTTAATCAATAGCGACGGTTCACGAATCATCAAAATCAAGTTGGCTCGTCCCGGACACACGTCCAAAGAATTGGCACAAGAATTTTTTAAACTGTATAACGATAAAGGCGGTATATTAACAGAAAGCGATATAGCAGACTTTTTTCCGGGTGTTTACGTGACGAACACTTATGGAAAAGGTGTCTTAATCAATATACTTTCTTCAGTTATTAAAATATATCATGACACATACGTATATAATGACCAAGGCGGCGGTGGTCTGGAAGAAAATGAAGATATAACAAACGACGACGGAACTCACCCCCTTGTAGTAAACAAGGCGACAACTTCTGTCTTAGTTTCGAGTAATGAAGTTCCGACAATCAACCATATTATATCGACAAACGCACCTTATATAGAAAATGCCATTGCCGATGATCGTGCAATTATAAAATCTCCTGACGGTTACGATGCCCACATAACATTCCCTGTTACCGACATCATAAAAAAATACCGGGAAGTTGTGCCTGAAGAAGCTGAAAACACCGGAACTGTATCAGGATTGATAAATGCAATAAATTTCTCAATTCCTATAAAGAAATCAGCAAATGATATTTTTTCAAATTACGGACTTACCCCTCCCCCCTATCTATTACTGATGCGTGCCGGAGGAAAAGTTGCTGACAGTAATGGAGATATTGTAGAAATGGATAAGAATCAGTTCTTCCTCGATCGCAAATTAACTGATGGACTGAATTACTTCTACGCATCTTATAATTCAACGACAAATACCTACGATTTCGGAAACATACGAGGATTTATTACCAATATCATACAAAAGAATCCCAATGGAGGAAGCATAGAAAACGGTTATCCCATCGACTCCGATCTCATTCTCGTCCCAGTTATGCTTTCTACAACGACCAGCGATTATTACGGGACAATAATCAATGCAATAACTCCTTATATCTCAGCTCCGACATTTGTCGAACTTGATACGAAAAATATAAAAATTGAGATGGTTTACAGTACAAAAACATATTGATATATAGGAATATATAATTTAGCACCTAAAAAAGAAAAAAATTGGTGCATCAAAAAGTAGTATTTTAGAAAAAAAGCACTACCTTTGCACCGTTTTCGCCGCAATAGCTCAGTCGGTAGAGCGTTTCACTCGTAATGAAAAGGTCGCCGGTTCGATTCCGGCTTGCGGCTCAAAAACAAAACCGGATTCGGCAATGAAATGGCCGCGTGGCTCAACTGAATAGAGCATCTGACTACGGATCAGAAGGTTACAGGTTTGAA
>URAV01000059.1 GCA_900545915.1 uncultured Porphyromonadaceae bacterium | reverse complement strand
GACCGAAAGAAAACGCAAAGATGACCTGATAATATTTTCTAATTGGAAAATTTAGGCAGGCTCTTAACGTTTATCTAAAGGAATAAAGGGTGCATCTTCTGACACATTTTTATACGCCGGACGTATAATACGCTTACTGTCGAAGTTAAGTTCTTCGATTCGGTGTGCTGTCCACCCTGTAATACGAGACATGGCAAAAAGAGGAGTATATACTTCTTTCGGTAAACCGATCATTTCATATACAAATCCGGAATAAAAATCGACATTTGCGCAGACCCGTTTTTTTACTTGATTTCCTTTGAATTTCATGAAAGTCTCTATTGCACGCTCTTCTATCAATTCCAAAAATGAAAACTCTTTTTCCAAGCCCTTTTCTTTTGCAAGATTGCGAGCCCATTCTTTAAGCAATAAGGCACGAGGATCGGAGATAGTATATACCGCATGGCCTATACCATATATTTTCCCGCTTTTATTGTAACCCTCCTTACATAACATTTTGGTTAAATAAGCATCTATTTCATCTTTATCAGTCCAGTCGCTGATTACTTCTTGCAGATGATGGAACATATCGATAACTCTGAGATTTGCACCTCCATGTAGCGGTCCTTTCAAAGAGCCGATTCCGGCCGCGATAGAAGAATAGGTATCTGTACCCGATGAACTGGTAACCCGTACGGTAAATGTCGAGTTATTCCCTCCGCCATGATCGGCATGAAGCATTAATGCCAAATCGAGAATACGGGCTTCCGATTGGGTGTATTGAGGTCCTTTCAGCATAAACAGGAAATTTTCTGCAATAGAAAGATTTTCTTTCGGATGTCTGATATGCAGAGATCGGCCTTGTTGACTATGCCTTAAAATGTTATAGGCGTATGCTATGATTGTGGGAAATTTGGCTATCAATTCTATAGATTGCCGCATCAGATTATCTCTGGACGTATCGTCGGGATTAGGATCGAACGTGTACATTTCGAGAACGCTCCGTGCCAGAATATTCATAATATTATGCCCCTCAAGATCCAGAATATTCATCGTCGTTTTTTGTTCTAAAGGCATAGATTGGTTGAGCAAACGGGTAAATGTTTCCAATTCGTCTTTATCCGGTAAAAAGCCTGCAAGAAGCAGAAAAGCCGTTTCTTCAAAGCCGTATCGGTTTTCCTTTTCGATGCCTTTAACCAGATCTTCGATATTGATACCCCGATATACGAGTTTTCCCGGAATGGCTTTGAGACCGCCTTCCGGCATACGTTCATATCCTACGACATCTCCGATTTTTGTCAATCCTACGAGTACACCGGAATGATCTTCATTACGTAAACCTCTTTTTACATTGTGTTTTACGAACAACTCGTTATCTATATGGCTTGTACTCTTGATAGAATCAGAGAGTTTGTATATCATATATTCATCTTTCATTTTTTGTATCCTTTACTCTCTTGTTATTATAAATTTCGGATAATTTCATCTCCGAATTCAGTTGTTGTCAAAGTTTCTGAGTTTTCCATAAACCGGGCTAAATCTACGGTTGCTTTATGCGATTGAAATGTCTTTTCCAAAGCTTCGACGATACTGATTGCAGCCTCTTTCCAACCTAAATATTCAAGCATCATTACTCCCGACAGTAGGAGGGAAGAGGGATTGACTTTATTCTTTCCGGCGATATTGGGTGCAGTCCCGTGTGTAGCTTCAAATATAGCATGTCCTGTAGTATAATTTATGTTTGCTCCCGGAGCTATTCCGATGCCTCCTACCATGGCAGCCAACTGATCAGAGATATAATCTCCATTTAAGTTTAAAGTTGCAATGACCGAATATTCTTCCGGAATTAGGAGCGTGTTTTGTAGAAAAGCATCCGCAATAACGTCTTTGATAATGATTTTTCCTTCTTTTATTGCTTTTTTCAGAGCATTTTCAGCTGCTGGTTCTCCGTCTGATTTTTTTAGCTGTTCATACTGCATCATGGTGAATACTTGATTCCCGAACTCTCTCTCGGCCATTGCATATCCCCATAGTTTGAATCCGCCTTCGGTGAACTTCATGATATTGCCTTTATGCACGAGAGTAACGGACGGAAGCTTATGGTCGATGGCATATCGGATAGCTGACCGTATCAGTCGTTCGCTTCCTTCAATGGAGACAGGCTTCACCCCAAAAGAGGAGGTTTGGGGAAATCTTATTTTACTCACTTTCATTTCGTTTTGCAGAAAATGAAGAAATTTTTCGGCTTCAGGACTCCCTTGCTGCCATTCTATTCCGGCATATATATCCTCAGTATTTTCTCGAAAGATGTGCATATTGACTTTTTGCGGTTCTTTTATCGGCGAAACAACGCCTTTGAACCAACGTACCGGACGCAGGCACACATATAAATCCAGTTCTTGTCGTAAGGCGACGTTTAGCGATCGAATACCCCCGCCTACGGGAGTAGTTAAAGGGCCTTTGATTCCGATCAGGTATTCCCGAAATGTCTTCATGGTCTCTTCCGGCAGCCATGATCCTGTTTGTTTGAAAGCTTTTTCTCCGGCGAGAACTTCGAGCCATTCTATTTTCCTTTCTCCTGCATAACATTTTTTTACAGCGGCATCGATAATCGATTGTGTAACAGGTGAAATTTCCGCTCCGACACCATCTCCGGCTATGTATGGAATAGTTATATTATTAGGAACTATTAATTTCCCGTTTTCTATTTTGAGTTTTGCCATGATCGTTATTTTTTATTTGCCAGATAGTTTAATGCACTTCCTGCTTTAAACCATTCGATTTGTAGATTATTATAAGTATGAGAAGCTTCAAAACTTTCAAGACTTCCGTCTGGATGAATAATTTCTATTGTCAGATTTTTATCCGGAGCAAAAGATTCCAGCCCTTTGACTGATAAAATATCTTTTTCCTTAATTTTATTGTAGTCATCTTTATTGACGAATGTCAGAGCCAGCATGCCTTGCTTTTTTAAATTGGTTTCATGAATACGTGCGAAAGATTTGCATAAAACCGCTTTTACGCCAAGAAAACGAGGCTCGAGGGCTGCATGTTCCCGAGATGATCCTTCTCCATAATTTTCTTCAGCTACGACTATTGATGATATTCCGTGCATTTTATAATTTTTCGCAGTTCCGGAAACGGTATCGTATTCATTTGTCAATTGATTGAAAACTTCGTTTGTTTTACCGTTAAAAGCATTTATTGCACCCATTAATAAATTGTCCGAAATGTTTTCGAGATGTCCTCTGAAGCGTAACCAAGGTCCTGCCATTGAAATATGGTCTGTTGTACATTTCCCGCTTGTTTTTATCAGTAAAGGCATTTTTTCGAAATTCGACAGATTAAGCGGTGCGAAAGGTGTCAGTTTTTGTAATCGTTTAGAATTCGGATCGATGATGATATCAGAAGAGGATAGGCCTTTGTTCGGAGCTATGTATCCGGGATCTTTGACATCAAAACCTTCAACGGGGAGTTCTTCTCCTACTGGCATATCCAATTTTACAGATTCCCCGTTTTCATTGATTAAGGTATCTGTCAAGGGATTGAAGCACAGATTCCCGGCGATTGTCAATGCCGTGACGATTTCGGGAGAAGCGACGAATGCGTGTGTATTCGGATTACCGTCTGCACGTTTTGCGAAATTTCGATTAAAAGATGTTACAATAGAATTTGCTCTTTGATTATCATCCGTATGACGTTTCCATTGTCCTATGCAAGGACCGCAAGCATTTGTCATAACGATGCCCCCGATCGATTCGAAATCGGAGATCAATCCATCTCGTTCTGCTGTATAACGAACTTGTTCTGATCCGGGATTGATTCTGAATTCGGCTTTTGCTTTTAATCGTTTTTTTGATGCTTGTCGGGCTACAGATGCCGCACGGCTTAAATCTTGATATGATGAGTTTGTACAAGACCCGATCAGACCTACTTCCATAATTTGCGGATATCCGTTTTCTTTAACGATTCGGCCGAATGCCGAAATAGGATGTGCCGCATCCGGAGTGAAAGGCCCGTTTATATACGGCTCGAGTTCGGAAAGATTGATTTCTATGATCCGATCATAATATTTTTCGGGATTGTCGGTTACCTCTTTATCCGCTTCTAAATAATTTGAAAGTTTGTTTGCCATTTCGGCAATTTGTTCGCGTCCGGTAGCTTTAAGATACCTTACCATACTCTCATCGTATGCAAATAGGGACGTTGTCGCTCCTACTTCAGCACCCATGTTGCAAATAGTCGCTTTTCCCGTTGCCGACAGATTTTTAGCCCCTTCACCGAAATATTCTATAATGGAATTTGTCCCGCCTTTTACAGTGAGTATCCCGGCTAATTTTAAAATGACATCTTTGGGAGAAGCCCAACCGTTCAGTTTACCGGTTAATTTGACTCCTATTATCTTAGGCATTTTCAATTCCCATGGAATACCGGTCATAACATCTACCGCATCTGCTCCGCCTACACCGATTGCTATCATACCTAACCCTCCGGCATTGGGAGTATGAGAATCTGTCCCTACCATCATACCTCCCGGAAATGCATAATTTTCTAAAACGACCTGATGTATGATTCCTGCTCCCGGTTTCCAGAAACCGATCCCGTATTTGTTTGAGACATTTTTTAAGAAGTCATATACTTCTTGATTGGTAACAAGAGCTTTTTTTATGTCGTTACTTGCATCTATATCCGCTTGTATAAGATGATCGCAATGTACGGAAGAAGGTACGGCCACTCTATCTTTCCCTGCAATCATAAATTGCAATAAAGCCATTTGTGCCGTAGCATCTTGCATCGCAACTCTGTCCGGAGAAAAATTGACATAGTCGATTCCTCGTATAAACGGTTTAGAGGGATATTCATTATTATACAAATGCGCATATAAGATTTTTTCTGTAAGGGTCATCGGACGACCTAATAATCGACGGCTTTTTTCAACCTTTTCTGCATACGAAGCATATACTTTCTGTATTAATTCTATATCAAACTGCATATTTAAAAATATTTTGTGCAAATATATATCATTTTGTTTATTATATGTCTGTTTTTATATTATTATTTTTGATTTTATTCTTTGTATAAATAAAAATGAATTTATATGTGTATATTTATGTCTAATTTATGCGTTTTTGATAAAGGTAACTACGATATAATATAATAATCATTTTAATATCCTTTTTGTTGAGTCATTGGTGAAAAAAACAGGCAGCTTCAATATCTTTGAAACTGCCTGTTTTTAATGAACTGTCTATTTCCTATTTAGAAGGCTGAATGTCTTTTATCATCAATTGAATATTTTTGTTATGAGTGTTTTCTTCGATTGTATAACAAATATCGAAAGGGTGATGGGCTTTTATATATTCATTATGTTCGTGCATACCGAAAGCAATACCGTTCATTATGTTTTCTGAACGGCTATCGACCATTTCTAATTTTAGGTGTTCCAATTCACGTCCGACTAATCGGCTTGTTCCGTAATCCAAAACCCTTTTGGTACAAAAAATAGGTTTGGTGTTTCCGGGTCCGAACGGATTGAACTGTTTTAACGTTTTCAAAAAAGAGGGGGTTATATCTTTGAAATCAATTGTTGCATCGATATCTATTTGAGGCATCATCTGTTCCGGGAGGATGTTTTCTGCCACATAATTTTCAAAACGCTCGATAAATGTCGGAATATTCTCTTCTTTTAAAGAAAGTCCTGCTGCGTATGTGTGTCCACCGAAATTTTCCAATAAGTCACGACACGATTCTATTGCTTTGTAAACATCGAACCCTTGTACCGAACGTGCCGAACCGGTAACTAATCCGTTGGAAAATGTCAGAACAATTGCAGGACGGTAATAAAGTTCGGTAAGGCGAGAAGCTACGATAGCGATGATGCCTTTATGCCAGTCGGGATTGTATACTACAATAGATTTATGAGATTCGAAGTCTTTTAAATTTTCGAGAATTTTATTGGCTTCTCCGGTGACCTGCTTGTCTATTTCTTTTCGAGTTTCATTGTATTGGTTGATGTTTTCCCCTTTTTCCTTAGCGCCTTCAGGATCTTTGGAAATCAGAAGATCCACAGCCTCTTTGCCGGATTGTACCCTACCTGAAGCATTGATGCGAGGACCTATTTTAAAGACGATATCGCTGGTAGTAATATCTTTGTTTTTCAAACCGCATAAGTCGATAATGGCTTTTAATCCGTTGCTCGGATTGGAGTTGAGCTGTTTTAGACCGTGAAAAGCTAATATCCGGTTTTCGTCCGTTATCGGTACAATGTCCGAAGCAATGCTTACAGCCATAAGATCGAGCAAAGGGAAAAGATATTCTTTTATACTCAGATTGTTGCTTATTGCGAAAGCTTGCATAAATTTAAATCCGACTCCACACCCCGATAAATGCTGATAAGGATAGGTCGAGTCATCTCTTTTGGGGTCTAATACGGCAACAGCTCCGGGTAGTTCTTTGTCCGGAACATGATGGTCGCAGATAATGAAGTCTATACCTTTGCTTTTTGCATATTCGACTTTTTCTATTGCTTTTATTCCGCAATCAAGAGCAATGATCAGAGAAAATCCGTTTTTTTCGGCATAATCTATACCCTTTATCGAAATGCCGTATCCTTCATCATATCGATCTGGAATATAACAGTCCAGACTGGAATAAAAGTTCTGTAAAAATTTATACACTAAGGCGACAGCTGTAGTGCCGTCCACATCATAATCTCCGTAAATCAGTATTTTTTCTTTGCTCCCCATCGCCTTATTCAGACGATTTACAGCTTTGTCCATGTCGTTCAGTAAGAACGGATCATATAGATCGGATAATTGGGGGCGGAAAAACTTTTTTGCATCTGTTTCGTTTGTCACCCCCCGCAGTACCAATAACTCGCATATATAGGGATCTAATCCCAATGTCCGGGATAACGTCTCTTTTGCTTGTTGTTCTTTTTCTGTAAGGGGTAAGTAATTCCATTTACTTATCATTTATATGTTTTTTATTTTATCGAGATTGGTAAGTTGCGATTCGTAATTTTATTATTGCATGCAACTTGTATTATCATTAAAAATGATAATCTTTTATAATACTAAAATGTTGATTATTAAATATTAGTACTATAACGATATACCCTTTTTGCATTTATTCTCTTGTCACTTGTAAAAGGGCAGCTGTAAAGATAGTAAAATATGGACTAAAAAGAGGAGCTATTTGTTGCAAAAAAATAAAAAACGCGGCAATAAAATTCTATTGTCGCGTTTTTACAGTTTTGGTTATTTGTTTTTATTCATTTATAACATGTACGTCCATTTGTGGGAATGGAATATTGAGTCCGTATTTCCCGAATTCTTTATAAACTCTTTCATTCATGTCAAAATATACAGACCAATAGTCCGAAGATGCTACCCAAGCTCTGACAACGATATTTACAGAACTGTCTCCTAAACTGTGCAAAGCTATAAAATATACCGGATCTTTAAAAACTCGTGTATCTTCATCGAGCATTCGGGATAATACTTCTTTGGCTTTATCATAATCATCGCCATATCCGATACCGAAAGTCCAATCCACCCGGCGCTTACCTTCTTTCGAGTAATTATTGATAATACCTGTCGACAGACCTCCGTTCGGTACGATGATCGTTTTATTATCGGGTGTATTTAAAATCGTATTGAATATCTGTATCTCTTTTACTGTTCCGCTTTGTCCTTGAGCTTCGATATAATCTCCTACTTTATAAGGCTTGAAAAGGAGCACCATGACTCCTCCGGCAAAATTCTGTAATGTTCCGCTCAATGCCATACCGACAGCGATACCTGCCGATGCGAATAATGCGACAAATGATGAGGTATTGACACCGAGAATACCGACGACGATAACGAGCAATATCAACATGAGCGATATGTTGATAAGGCTTAGAAGAAAAGTGCGTAATGAAAGCTCTACATTTCTTCGTATTAAAATGCCGGAAACGAATTTCCTGATTTTTTTCATCAGCCATTTCCCTACCCAAAATATGACCAGTGCGATCAGTATTTTTATAGAAATATGTATTATCCCGCTGACCATTTGCTCCAATAATTGCTGGAGAGACATGTTGGAAGCACTGGAAAGTTTTTCAAAAAAAGAAACGACTTTGGTCGTATCTGCTGGTGCAGTTTCCGGAAGACCTCCGCTAATAAGTAAATCAAGCATATAATAGTGTTTTTAAGTTTGACTTTTGCAAAATTAAATAAAATAATTTTATATCTAACTAATGTATTAGAAAACGCGATATAGAATGTTTTTGTTTGATATGGATTTTTCCTATTCTTATAAAAATATAATTCTTATGAATTTGCGGTATTTCGATATTTCGTTACTTATAAAATAGGTACTTTTGCTTCTTGTTTATAAAAAGACCGATCGGATATGAAACGTATAATGTTTTTCATTTTCTTAATGTTTGATTTTTTGTTTGTTTCGGCTCAGACCTATGATGAATGGATCGATAAATCTTTTGAATGTATAAACTCGGAAGATTGGGCAGGAGCAGAAAATGCTTTGATAGGTGCATTGAGGGTTCAACCTGCTAATCCGCAAAACGCCTTGCTGTTGTCTAATTTGGGGACTGTTCAAAGGAAAATGGGTAAAAACGATGAGGCATTGAAATCTTATACGAACGCATTGATGATTACGCCCCGTTCGGTGACGCTGTTGATGAACAGAGCTGCGTTATTTTCGGAAATGGAAAAATTCGATGATGCCTTAAAAGATTATAATCAGGTGTTAATGTTAGATGATAAGGAAGAAGATGCTCTTTATTTGAGAGGGTTGATTCGATTAGAAAAGAATGATACGACTGCCTGCCGTAAAGATTTTGAACAGCTTCTTAAAATTAATCCGAAAAGTTCTGATGCTCGTATCGGGTTAGCTGCATTGATGAAGTTGAGAGGCTATTATACTGAGGCAATAGACCTTTATACGCAAGTAATAAGGGTTAATCCCAAACAAACGTCCCTATATTTGAATAGGGGAGAAGCCTACTTATTAAATCATCGTTTGAATAAGGCCGACGAAGATGTCACTAAAGCATTAGAATTAGATTCAAAAGATCCGTTAGTGTATGTTTTACGTGCTAAATTAAAGTTGGCACGTTATGAAAAAGAAGATGCCGCTCGAGATTTGGACAGGGCTGTTTCATTGGGTTTTGACCGAAAAGATGCTGATATTCTTCTAAATAAAGAACAAACGAGAAAATAATTTGAAAATCAGGATGAATTTTTATGACGGTATGTTTATGATTCCATAAAAAATAATTACATTTGTACTAATGTTGGAATTAATAAGACATATTGAATATTTACTGACGGAACATGATTGTGTACTTGTTCCGGGGTTGGGAGGTTTTGTTTTGCAATATGTTCCCGCTCGTTTTAGTGATGATCGTAAATCGATACAACCTCCTGGGAAACAAATAACTTTTAATTCTTCTTTATCGTATAACGATGGGTTGTTGGCTCAATCGTTGATGCGAACTTTGGATATAGATTACGGAAAAGCGGTGGCAATGATAGATCATTGGGTCGATGAAATAAAACAAAATTTTTCAAAGCCCGGTGATTCTTATGTCTTGGGGGAGTTGGGAACATTAGTCCTTTCGGATGAAAGATCATTGGTATTTGAGCCACAGATGCCCTGTTTGTTCGGTATTTCTGCATTTGGATTGAAAAAGGTCGATATCTGTCCATTAGGACAATTGCATAAAGATAAGAGTATAATAGAACCGAATCTTGGAAATAAAAAGCATGATGTCGTATACATTCCTGTCAATAAATCTTTTGTTCGCCAATTGATAGCAGCTGCAGCTATTATCATTCTGCTTTTAATGGTTTCGACTCCTATGTCTGAGATAAACACAACGTCGGATTATGCGAGTCTTGTTTCTTCTGAATTGTTTGAAAATAAAAAAGATGAGAGGGTTAAAATAAATGATATTGTGTCGTTGCAACAAGAGAATGATTCTGTTTTAACGCTCGAAAAAGATTTTTCCACAGTGCAGAAATCAGAGCAAGATAATTCTCAAGTTAATAATATATCAGAAAGTGATGTCGTGCGTCCTTATATTGTGGTTGTTGCAACATTATCAGGAAAACAGGCTGCTTTGCGGCAATTAGAGCAATTTAAGCAACAAGGTGTAACGGCTGATCTGAAAATATATGAAACTTCTAAGAAGGTTCGGATATATATAGATTCTTTCTTTGAGAAAGAGGACGCTCAAAAACTTTTGATGACTTTGAGAAATGGAGATTCACCATTTTCTGATGCATGGATAATGTCTATAAAAAGATAACAATATATTTAATTGATAAAAAAGGGATTGTCAGATGGAATAAAGACAATCCCTTTTTTATTGTTTCGGTTTTTGCTCCTGAATTTATATTTATAATTGTAAAAAAATATTTCTAACAAAAAGCAAGCTGTCGATGTATAACTGGGGTAAAAAAGAGATTCAAAAAATCTGGATATATAATTTATCGGAAAATATAGACGGGCTCTTAGAGCCTGTCTATATTTTGCTCGGGTCAGTTTTGAGAGTTTCTTTCGAGGATATTTTTCTGTTTTTAG
>URAV01000058.1 GCA_900545915.1 uncultured Porphyromonadaceae bacterium | reverse complement strand
CGATTTTTGCCCCCCCCCTAAATTGTTCTTGCATAATTGTTTCATATTAAATTTAATAATTTTTAACCAATCCAATTATCAATCTTTGTAACTAATTTATTTGTATATTCGTCCCAATTGATTTTAAGAATCAAACGCTCTACTGGATTGGTAATAAACATCCGTAACTTATCTATTAAAATACAGGCCATCATAATAGTCAAGGCCAAAAATACAAGATATAATGACAATAACCAACCATTATTAACTATCTCCTGTAAATGAGCGATAAATGGCCACAAATATTCACGAACAACAGCATTACAATGAAGTAAATAGATAGCCAACGCAGAAGAAGCCAACCAATTAATGCTCTTAGATTGAAATGAAAATGTTCGAAATATCATAAAAAGAAGAACTGCACCTAGCACTACGAATGGACTGTTATAAGGCACAGATAATAACGATATCCATTCCAAATCTATTTTAACTTTCAATATGACAATACCAATTCCAGCAATAATCAATGAATTGATTATATATAACAAGATCAATTTTATCCTATACATTTTTAAATTGGGCATATATAATGCAATAAACTGACCTATCAAATACAAAAACATAAAATTAATTGTATTATATCCTGTTGAATTCAAACTACTTTTCCATAAATAGCCAAAATAGAATGTAATTACAGACCATAATAATAGAATTATTATATATCTTCTTTTTGATACACTTTTTATAGCATTTAACATTGGAGCAAAAAAGAATAATAATATATAACATTCTATAAACCACCATTTGGAATGAGAAAAAACTAAAAATGAATAAAAAAAGTCTCTCCACACAAACTGGCCTGCCTCATAAAAAGAGAATAACGTTGGAATAACACTGTAAAAGGCACACATTATATACAAATGTATAAGTCCCTTACATTTCGTTTTTATTCCAAAATATCCAGATATTAAGACAAAACAATTCACAGCAACAATAAAAAAACTGTTTAATACCACCCCCATAGGAGTAGCCATACCTTGATACCCTGAAATACATAATCCAAGATCCAACGAATGATGCAACAAAATAAATAACATGCATACCAATCGTAACAATTCTATATTAGAATCTCTCCCTAAATTATTTTGGCACGATTTTTGCCCCCCCCTAAATTGTTCTTGCATAATTACTCTTTTATTAATTTTTGAAATAGATTATCCCATTTTTGATAAATTACTTCCGACGAATATTCCCGTTTCAGTTTCTCGAAAGCCTTCTCACCCAATCTGGCAATCTCGTCGGGACGGTTCCACAACGATACCACTTTTTGCTCCAAATCATCAAAATTATTAGGTTCGAACAGGTCTCCTATCGCCTGCTCTCCCCGGCCGATAATCTCGGTAAAACCACCATGAGCCGGCCCAATAGTAGGTTTGCCGTAGCAAGCAGCTTCGAGAATAGCCATAGGGAAACCTTCGTAACAGCGACTGGGCATCACGACAAAACGGGAATGACAAATAAAGTCCGAAAGCTCTTCCTTCTGTAAATATCCCATGAACTCGACATTACCGGGAATCTCCATATCGCTTTGTTCCCGCTTAGCCCCAGCAAATCGAAACGGAATAGACGGGTTTCTGCGAGCTACTTCTATCAATAAGTCGTATCCTTTTTCATAACTCAATCGCCCGATGTACGCCACATAATTCCCCCCGGTTAAATCATACGAGGTCGGAGCATCGATGCCATTCGGAATAACCGTTACCCTTTCGGCTTCATATCCGGCAGCGATCAACTTCTGTCGTTGAAAATCGGTAATGCAAGCAAACGCAGCTACATTCTTTCGATAAGCACCTGTCCAACGGGCATATACATTGCGAAGGGTATATCCAATCGATTTTAATCGATTGCATTCGCAATTATATCGCACACAACTCCACTCATTACCTCGCTCCAAACACACTTCACACGGCAAACCATCACGCATAAACAATCCCGTGGGACAAATCAATCGGAAATTATGTATAGTCATAACGACCGGAACTCCGGACTTTTTACATTCGAAAAGTGCAGCCGGACTGATAAACGGATACAGATTGTGCACATTCACAATATCGGGACGTTCCCGTCGCAAGGCATCCCACATACCTCGCACTCCGGACGGTGAATAAATCCCCGACAAGAATCCCTTTATCTTCCCAACGGCCGATTCTCTTACCCCCTCGGTTGTCCGGCGATAAAACGCCACCTCATGACCATGAGACGTAAGCATGTCTGCCATCTTATCGACAACAGCCTCCTCCCCGCTATACTTCCCGTAATTATTATGGACAATAAGGACTTTCATAATTAATAAGAATATGTAGTCTATCAAGATAGAAATAAAATTTTTTCTTTATAAACTTGGCTTATTCTCTCCCAATTAAATAAATCCCTTTCCTTATAATTATTTTCACCCATTTGATAAATCATATTTTGATGAGTATACAAATAATCAAATTTTTCTACCAAATCCTTTTGAGAAGTATATATATAACCATTTACACCATTTTGTATTATATCATTGGCTATTCCAACGGGGGTTGAAATAACACATCGTCCTAATACAAAAGGTTCAACAATACTCTGTCCAAAAGTCTCACTATTGCTCGAAACTATTCCTATATTACTTTTCAAGTACAATAATCGTACATCTTCCTTACACAGTAAACCCGGGAACTCCACTCGATTTGAAATACCTAATCTTTCTGTTAAACCTTTCATTTCACTCAATAAATCACCAGCCCCAGGAAGTACTAACTTTGAATCATTATCATTTGTCCGCCTGATATGCTCTGCAAAAGCCCGAATAATGATATCTTGATTTTTACCATGTCTAAACTGAGCAGGAAAAATCATTTGCAAACCATTTTGAGGTAACGGACAATAATTTCCTGAGAAAAAAGAAGTAGATACTCCTAACGGCAATAATTCAATTTTATAAGACAATAGCTTAAATTTTTTACGCAAATAGCCACTCATGCAAATTACTTTATCCGCAAAACACAATAATCCCAATCCAATTATTACTTGTGCTACATAAGATTTCAATAAATGATTATGACGAAATCCATGTAGAGTATATATAATTCGAATTTTTTGCTTAAAGCATAATTTGAATTTAACATAAGCCATCAATGCTAACTGCCAATTATTTTGTACATGAACAACTCGTATCTTATTCTTAACCATTATATCAATTAAAGAAATCGCTAATTCCTTAAATTTTTCATGTCTGTCTAGACCATCAATCCGAAAGATCGGAATAGCCTCTATTTTTATTTTCTCCGACAATCCAGATTCTTGTTCATTTTCTCCGGCAACAGCACATACTTCAATACCATATCGATAAAGCGCTATCAACTCATCAGTCAAAAGCGTACTTAACCCTATTTTAAAATCTGATGCAAAGAACAGCAACTTACTCATAATCATTATTTATAATTTGCTCCAATAATTTTATATTTTTCTCCCAATTATGTTGTTCTTGTACATATCTATATGCAATCAAAGTTTTTTGACGTATTTCTTGACTATTATTAGCAATATATTTTATAGCGTCCTCACATTCCTGATAATTATGATACGTTAAATAAGCATCTTTAATTGAAGAAAAAGGATACATATTATGTTCCAAACCCAATACTATTTTTTTATACGCAAATGCGTCTAACACTTTATTCAAAATTCCACATTCCTTACGAACAGTTGTTATGTATATATCGATAGAATTAAAAAAATCACATAAATTTTCTACTTCACCCAAAAATATTATCCGATTTCTATCAAAATACTCTTTAACTGTATTATCCGCACCTCGGCCTGCAGCTATAACTTTTAACTGAGGATATTTCAATCTTAATTTAGGAAGATAAGATTTTACAAACCAGTCAATTTCAATCAGGGCGCCACACCCCCAATAATGTAATATTCCTAAAGTATATCCAAATTGCTTCTCCTTTATACAGTCTTCTGACGGAAGTACGACGCCATTCGTTACTGTATAAAAATTTGCTTTCTTATATTTTCTCTCTAAATATTTTTGATCATGAGAAGATACAACAATAATTTTTTTATATTTTTCAACAATCTTTCTCTCAATAGGTATATATTTTATTAACCGTAATACATCAAATATACAAGATTTTTTAAAAATAGAACTATATTTCCAACTAAACTTTATAGTACTTTTAAATCCTAAGGTTAATGCATCCACCAAAAAAATAGTGTTACAATGTCCCCCTTCCTTCAATAAATTCAACCCGGCAACAATCCCCATTGGTAAAATCCAATCCGATTTATTACACTTCGATAAATTATCTATAATTTCACAATTCGGGATATATCTTACCATCCTATTTGCAATAATAGAAAAGCCCGGAAATTTTATATTAATTGGGTCTATATATACATATAATTTTTTCTTCATACTATCTTTCTTTTTTTATAAGTCCTAACATCATTCCATAAAATCCGAACGGATAAGAAAGTGTCGCCATAGAGTAATTGACCACATTATCGGTATACATCGTAAGAGCAACCCCGACTATGCTACTCCCGGCTACGATAGCGCACATCTTTATAGATACATCGGTATATTTTTGATATACAAAAAAACTATGCACAATAATAGCAAAAACCGCCAACAGATATAATACGACACCTATGATACCACTGTCACAAGACATTTGAACATAATCGTTATGAGGCACTTTCAAGCCTCCAAACACGAAATTACTATACATATAGTTTTGGACACTTCCTATCCCCGAACCCATCAGTTCTTTTCCATCATAAAACCGACTTTGTAAATCTTCCCACATAGCAAAACGAGCGTTACTATTAATATCGTCTTTCGAGATTTCGCCCCGCTGCAACTGTTCGATAGATACATTCTCGCTATCCTTAAACATCTTCTCCCGTACTGAAGGTATAGCAAAAACAGCTACAACAAACAGTACCAATACAACAAAAATTACGGGTAACGATTTCATCTTGTATTTAAAGAAGAAAAATGTCATCAAAGCCAATGTAGTGCCCATAATACTGGTACGAAACACCCACACCAAACAAGGAAGCATAAACAACACGCATAGTAAAAGATTCTTCTTCCTTTCATCGGTATAATAAAAGAGAGCCAGAGAAAACACACACATCGTAATATAGTGTATCGCACTTGCCGTACCATACCAAAATACTCCGGGAAACAAAATCCAATTCAGCATTGGTATTATTAATACCGGTATAGAAATAACCGCTACTAACCGGGCTCCTAATCCGGCTTTGAGAAAAACCTCTTTATCCCGCACTGCCGCCGAAGCAAAAAGCATTATTAACAGAGGATAGAGGTATTTCAAAATTACCCGGAATCCATATCCGGGAGCCGGAGAATAACTCAACCCGATTACTAACCAAACAATATATAACAAATAAAGTACTATGGCCGGACTCCATTGCGGAGATCGCTTACAAATAAACAGGCCCACTATGCAAAAGATCTCTAATACCATTAAGCGAATAGCCATCAAATCTAATGCTCCGGGAGCCGATAGTGCTAATAATCCGGTAGAAAAAGTCAACACCCAAAACATCTCCGGGCCGTCCATCACCATCTTCTGCTCCCGATTCAGCGGGTTGACCATCACTCCCCGTTTCATTGTCAAAAACTTCAATCCCAACAGAGTGATAATAAGAAAATATATGTAGTTGAGTAAATACATATTTACCGCTTAGTAGTTATCAATCTTTTATACAAATCATTAAACAACTGAGAATAGCGTTCGAAACTATACCTATGAACATACCGTATCGCTTTTGATGAATATTTTTGCAACAACTCAGGAGTCGCGATCAGCGATATGATTTTATTTGCCATATCGTCGATTGAACCAACCTCGTGCAACAGCCCGACTTCTCCATCTTGAACAACTTCGGGCAATCCTCCCGTTCGGGAAGCGACCACCACACAACCGTTAGCCATAGCCTCGATAGCCGTCAGTCCAAACCCTTCGCTACGGGAGGGCATCAGTACGATATCCATGCGGCGATACCATTCCGTCAATCTCTCCTGCGGTTGACGACCTGCCCACTCGACATATTCGGTACAATCGAATTCTTGTGCCTGTCGTTGCATTTTCACCCGCAAAGAACCGTCCCCCACAATCACCAATCGGGTATCGGGATATCGCTTTTTCACCTGTGCAAATGCCGGAACAACCCAATCCATACCCTTAATCTCTTCTAATCGGCTGACAACACCTATCGTGATTGGACGAACAAAGCTCCTATTCTCTCTCACAATAGAAAAGCCGGGAGGCAACGCATTATAAATCGTAAAATGGTTGCGTTTGCTCAAAGGAGTATTCTCATTATACAATCGAGACGCCCCAAAGAAAGATCGCTCGGCCAGCTCGGTAATACATGTAAACGCCCGCACACAATGTCGTTGAATAAAATGTACCAGCCGTAAATTAGGATAGATATCGGCTGCCGTATGTGCCGTGGTAATAATCTGACGTACACCTAACCATCGCAACAACAGAATAGGAATAGCACCCGGAGCCATATATTGCACATGTGCTACATTGGGTTTATACTGCTTCAATACCCTGCGTAATCCTTTGTATAAAAAAAGTATTCCCCGCCAACCATTCACTCGCGCCCCGGTAGGGCTCAGACAAACCACCTCGCTACCGGCTTTTTGGAATCGGACGACCATATCATCGCTATATTCAAAATAGCATGTCGTTACTACCCGATATCCTTCGGCAACAAGTGCCTGTACGAGATTCAACGTCTGAATCTCCGTTCCACCGGTCATCAAACAAGGTATGCAAATAAGGATTGTCATTAAATAATCTCTCCTACTTTTTTTAAGTATGATTCTGGATGCCATAATTCACGATAACAGCGATGCGCATTTTTGGAATACATATCCCGATTAGATAGTATCTTATTTATGGCAGATGCTATATCTTTTTCCTTTTCAACCAATATTCCGCATTGATACGTCTCTATATATGATAAAGAAAGTAATTTTGTCGCTATAATTGGGACTCCACATTTTAAGTAATTTCCTATTTTACCAGCAGCCAACCCCATATAAGTGGCTCTATAACCAAGTTCTTTTTCGGAATATAATGCGATACCAACATCAGCAGAAGCTACTAATGAATCCAATTCATAAGTACTAACTGGATTTAAAGAAAACAAGACTTTTCCTCGATAATCAGACTCATAGACTTCCTCAAAATATTTATCATCTTCAACTCGGTGACTAACATGAAAAACCAACTTAACATTCTTATCCCAATTATAGGTAGAATCTGCAAGTTCTTTACATTTAAACCATTTACCAAATCCCCCCGAATGCAATACTATTTTCTGACCTTGTACTCCTAATCGCTTTTGCAAGAAGTTGCTTTCCATATATATTTCTGGAGTAAATGAGGAATTTGGCAACAAAAGTATCTTATTATTTAGATTAAAATGAGTCAATAAAAATTGCTTGTGCCATTTATCATGCGTAATAATAATATCTGATTTTTCCAATGATTTATTTTCCAATCGTTGAAGCCTAGTTAAACATTGCACTTTTTCTGTTATGATTTGAGGATATTCCAACATAAAAAAAATATGTTTTTTTACCAAGAGTCGAGATATTTTCGAAGCAATAATATTTCCAATCGCATCCCCCCCCATCAAATAATCGACTCTTCTTGTCAATACAAAAGACAAAGTTTTCCATAACAATTTTAATGTTGTTGGCGACTCAAATCTCTTACTACGTTGTTTTACTTTTATTATCTGCAAATTTTCATGATCAAAAGATAACAAAATAAATTTGTTTGACTCTGATGTAATAAGTGTTATCCGATGATTATGATTTAATAGAAACCAAACCAATGTCTTTAGACTAGGTATTCTATCTAAAAAAGGTTCTCTCAATACCAATAATATATGTTTCATTTTTCTATCAACTCTATCCATTTAGGCAATATATTCGCTATATCATATCGCTTTACATATTGAAAAGCATTCTTCGATAATTTCTTTCTATATGTTTCATCATCGATTAAATGAATCAATTTCCCTACATATTCTTTCTTATCGAATGATTTCACAAGTTCTCCTGTTTCTCCCGGTTTAATTATATCATATACCGCAGAAAAACTATCAAAGGCAATAGGGACACACCCAAATTGCATAGCTTCTGTCAAACACATAGGAAAACCTTCAAAAATAGAGGTCATACAAAAAATAGATGCTTTTTCATAATACTCCCTAGGATCTTGATATCCTTTGAATTCTATATTAGAAATATCCTTTGCTTTATTTATCAACACATCTTTATCAGGACCATCACCTACAATTATCAATTTCCATTGAGGATATAACTTACACAAGCGATACCAAATATCTATAAGAGTAAACAGTTTTTTCGATCTATTATCCAACCGTCCAACAAATAACAAAATAGGTTCTTTATGTGGTATAATTTCTATATTTTCATAAGTATTCGGATTGGGAATACTTATAAAATAATTGTCTGGCAAATCACAATACTCTTCCAACCTCTCTTTATAAGATTCCGATAAAAGACAAACATATTGTGGATGTTCCTGAATAAATGTATAATGATTAACCAACGAGCGATGTATAATTTTCTTTACTTTCCTATACAAAAAAAAACGAGCTACACGTTTTACTTTTTCTTTAATAGAAGAATCTCTCAATGTCATTAAATCGGCAAAAAGATGATTATAATAACCAAAAGGGTCACTATGTAAAACCGAAATAATTTTAACATTTTGGACTTTTACCTGAGACAAAAAGTATGTTCCTTCATATAATCCATGTTGATTGATAATAACATCAATACGATTTTCCTTTAAGAAACGGTTATAAACCTCTAAATTGTTGGGGTCTTCAAGGTTGGAAGATGGTAAATCAATGACTGGAACAGGATATTCATAATTATCCTGCTCTCTTTTCCAATTTAAATAAAAGATAGTATACCCTCTCTTTAAAAGGATTTTAGCTATAATATCGGTTATTCTTTCCACTCCTCCTTTTTGAGGATTAAGCCCCGTCGGATAAGCAAATACTATATTCATTTTTATCACAAATCTTCTTTCATACAACCCACATACGAAAAATGTTCTATCCTATTAGGAATCGCCCAATCTTCGTTTTTAACATTAACTTCGAAAAAAACATAGATACACCTAAGGCGAACAAAAACAAAAATAGAGGGAATAATAGTGTATAGTCTCTCGCTATCGAAATAATTATTTTATTTGATGTTATTGAATCTATTAACCATGGATGACAAATATAAATTCCATAACTTAATTTATTTATTTTTTCAAAAATAGAAATATCTTTAATCCAACCCTTATTTAATATCCTATTTACCACAGAATAAGCAAATAACACAATAAGAATACTTGATGCAGGTGAAAATAACCTTGCCCAAGTAAAACGAGAACTATCCATTAATATATTTACTAAAAATATAAGAAGAAACGCACTAATACCTAATAACGTAATTCTTAAAAGCTTTGTATTTCTTAATTGAAATATACTATCATATTTATAACAAATAAAGCCTGTAAAAAAATAAATAAATTTAGAGGCAAAATCTTGAAGACCACCAATTTTTGTAATATTACCTTCAAAAAAAGCTAATAAATAGGCTACAATAAACATTAATAGTACCATATATTTATTTCTATCCAAATGACATACTAATACAAACTTTGTAGTGATAAAACACCAAAACAACATTAGTAAGAACCACAGATGTCCCATAGGATATAAAAAATCATCAACCGATAAATGAGTTAATTTTCCCAAACAAAGAGCTGTTATTGGGAAAAACACCCAATAAGGGATCAACAATCTTTTAAACTTATTCGTAAATAAATCAATAAATTTGGGATATTTATGTTTTTTATAATGCAAAAAAGAAAATAAAAATCCTGATATAAATATATCTGATTTAAAATTATTATTTAAAGATGCTCTAAATGCCCCAAATACAGAATCTAAACATGCTAAAATCGCAACTGACATATAGGGCGAAAAACTTTCTGGTATATTTACATCAAAAACTAGTCCTAAAAATACACCTAATAACAAACCTATTAATGCTATCATAACTCTTCCTCCTATTTATTGAATTGGCTTTATATATTCATATCTTAATGATTGTGTTGTCTTAGTTACTGTTATGTCATCACTTTGCTTAACATCACTATTATAACTTTTTAAAGCTCCATAATCTAAAACACCTGGATAGTTTACAGCAACATTTAATTTACTTTTATCTCCAATTGCTTTAATTACAACTTCACTATTTGGATCTACTCTACCTGCTGATCCTATAGAAATTGAACTACCTGCTGTTTTTATCCCTGTTTGTGGTGTAATTCTCATTTCATTTATAGATATAGCCTCAGCCCCTGCATACCATAAAGAATTAATTAAATTTATAATTTCTTCTTCACTAAGAGTATTTACATTTTGAGTACCATTTGCACCAAATACTGAATT
>URAV01000057.1 GCA_900545915.1 uncultured Porphyromonadaceae bacterium | reverse complement strand
TAAAAACAGAAAAACATTCTCGAAAGAAACTCTCAAAACTGACCCGAGCAAAATTTAGGCAGGCTCTAAGCTGTTACAAATTAACGCGATTAACCGAATATTGAATTTTGTTTATATCGAAAAATCATTGTTTTCGGAACTATTTTCAAAATAAAAGGCTACATTTGCGTGAATAAAACAAATCTTTTTAAGTATGGCTAAGATAAAAGGTGCTGTTGTAGTGAACAACGAGCGTTGCAAAGGATGCGAACTTTGCGTTGTGGCATGTCCTGCCGACGTGTTGGCTCTCCAGCCGAAAGAGGTAAACGATAAAGGGTATCATTATGCATACATGAAGAATCCCGATAATTGTATCGGATGTGCCAGTTGCGGCTATGTTTGTCCCGATGGATGTATTACCGTATATAAAGTAAAACTATAAACGAGAGTCTCCCACTCTCTTCACGCTAAAATAAGAATAAGATATGACAGAAGATGTAAAATTAATGAAGGGAAACGAGGCAATAGCCCATGCTGCCATACGCTATGGAGCAGACGGATATTTCGGTTACCCTATCACTCCACAATCTGAGATTATGGAGACATTAATGGAATTGAAACCTTGGGAGACTACCGGCATGGTGGTACTTCAAGCAGAAAGCGAAGTAGCTGCAATCAATATGGTTTATGGTGGTGCCGGATGCGGAAAAGCCGTGATGACATCATCTTCAAGTCCGGGAGTCAGTTTGAAACAAGAAGGTATTTCATATATTGCAGGCGCCGAACTTCCCTGCCTTATCGTTAACGTCATGCGAGGAGGCCCCGGTTTAGGAACTATACAACCGAGTCAGGCAGACTATTTCCAAACAGTAAAAGGAGGAGGACACGGAGATTATCGTCTTATTACTTTAGCACCGGCCTCAGTACAGGAAATGGCAGACTTCGTCACTTTAGGCTTCGATCTGGCTTTTAAATATAATAACCCCGCCATAATTCTTGCAGACGGTATTATCGGTCAAATGATGGAAAAAGTGGTTTTGCCGCCTTTCCGTCCACGTCGCACCGAAGAAGAGATACGTAAACAAATGCCATGGGCAACGCAGGGTAAACTTGCCGGACACAAACGGAATGTTATCACATCTCTGGAACTCGACCCGGCTATCATGGAAGAAAACAATATTCGTTTTCAAGCTAAGTACCGTAAAATAGAAGAAGCTGAAGTGCGCTATGAAGAAATCAGTTGCGAAAATGCCGATTACTTAATGGTAGCATTCGGTTCAATGGCTCGTATTTGTCTGAAAACACAAGAAATGGCTCTCGCAGAAGGTATAAAAGTAGGGGTATTACGTCCGATCACATTATGGCCTTTCCCATCGAAAATCATTGCCGAATATGCAAATAAGGTAAAAGGTATGATCTCGGTAGAATTAAATGCCGGGCAAATGGTCGAAGATATACGCTTGGCCGTCAACGGAAAAGTTAAAGTCGAACATTTCGGACGCTTAGGAGGAATCGTTCCTACTCCGGACGAAGTACTCAATGCTCTTAAACAGAAATTGATGTAATCCGGACATTTCCTTTTTACAAAGGATAAAATCGAAACCTTTTTACAAAAGAGTACGAAAGTATTCTTACAGACGATTAAAAACTCAAGATTATGAATGTAAACGAAATCATAAAACCCGAAAACCTCGTATATGACAAACCGAGGCTGATGAACGATAATCCCATGCACTATTGTCCGGGATGCAGCCACGGAGTTGTCCACAAACTTGTCGCCGAAGTTATCGATGAAATGGGAATGGAAGAACAAGCTATCGGTATCGCTCCGGTAGGTTGTGCAGTGTTTGCCTACAATTATATCGACATCGACTGGCTCGAAGCGGCACACGGACGCGCACCGGCGATAGCAACCGCCGTAAAACGTTTGAATCCGTCAAAAATGGTATTTACATATCAAGGTGACGGAGATTTAGCCGCTATCGGTACGGCAGAAACTATTCATGCTTGTAATCGAGGGGAAAACATCGTTATCATATTCATTAATAACGCAATCTACGGTATGACCGGCGGACAGATGGCGCCTACGACATTAGAAGGAATGGTAACGGCAACTTGCCCTTACGGAAGAAATGTAGAATTGAACGGTTATCCGCTAAAAATATCAAATCTCGTAGCACAATTAGACGGGACATGTTATGTTACACGTCAAAGTGTACACACGGCTGCTGCCGTAAAAAAAGCGAAGAAAGCATTACGTCAAGCTTTTGAGAACTCTATGGCACGCAAAGGTACTTCATTGGTCGAATTCGTTTCGACTTGTAACTCCGGATGGAAAATGACTCCGGATCAAGCAAATAAATGGATGGAACAGAACATGTTTGCCAAATATCCGTTAGGAGATTTGAAAAATGAATAATTTGTAAAAACCGATCACAATGAAAGAAGAAATAATTATAGCCGGTTTCGGCGGGCAAGGCGTCCTTTCAATGGGTAAGATTTTGGCTTATTCGGGTCTCATGGAAGACAAAGAAGTAAGCTGGATGCCCTCTTATGGACCGGAACAACGTGGCGGAACAGCCAATGTAACTGTTATTCTAAGCGATGAACGTATCAGTTCTCCCGTATTGAATACTTTTGATGTCGCTATTATTCTGAATCAGCCTTCTTTAGAAAAATTCGAAAATAAAGTAAAACCGGGAGGTGTATTGATATATGACGGTTACGGAATCCACCATGCCCCTACCCGAAAAGATATTGATATATATCGTATTGACGCTATGGACACAGCAATTGAAATGGAAAATTCTAAAGCGTTCAATATGATCGTACTTGGGGGATTACTGAAAGTAAAACCGATGGTATCCCTCGAAAATGTACTGAAAGGTTTAAAAAAATCTTTACCCGAACGGCATCATAAGTTGATTCCAATGAATGAACAAGCTATTTTGAAAGGCATGGAAATTATCCGGAAAGTATAAAATCTATACCATACAAACCGGACAAGGCGACTGCTTTATAAAGCGGTCGCCTTTTTTCATCCAATACTGTTGAAAATAAAACCTACTAATATTGTCACATTCTCAAATACATTAAAAAACAAAGTCATTATGTTTGTTTTATGTTAAATGATTCCTATTTTTGCATTATCACTATTCTAAACACATACATAATGAAAACGCTCAAATTATTTTTTTTCTGTGTTCTTTGCGCTATAACGGCACAAGCGAACAATTACAAAAGTATCCGAGACTTCAACGTATTGCCGACTAACACTCCGGACGTAAACAAACAAAATCTCCAAAAAGCAATAGATTGGGCGGCTCAATCGGGAGCAGCTTTATTCGTCGATCCGTCAGAGACCCCCTATCCCGTAAACGGAGGAATAATTCTAAAAAAGAATGTTTCTCTGATCGGAGTGCACGGCCCTACGGGAAGAGGAACTAAGCATCCCTCAAAAAATCATCCCGTAGGTTCGGTATTCAGCATTACCGATAAAGACAACCCTTTCATTTCCGTACAATCGGCAACTCAAATACGAGGTATCCAATTCTGGTATCCGGAACAAACTCACACAAAAGCCGATGAAATCATAAAATATAAACCGACTATCCAAATGAGCTCCGATCAAAGAGCTCACGGCGTTACTCTGTCTTGCCTCACATTTTACGGAGAATATACTGCCATGGACTTTACTGCAACCCGAAAAAACACAAGTGAACTGGTGCTTATCGAACATTGCTACGGTTATCCATTAAGCGGACAATTTATCCGAATCGATTATTGTTATGACATCCCCCGAATTTTACACTGTCATGTAAATCCGGCAAACATGAGGGAATTCGGCCGTTCATTCAAACGGGAAATTATCGATGCCGTAATTGCAAGCCAAACCTACGCTTTTTATATAGATCATACAGATAATGCACAGTTGATGGATGTTTTTACATTCGGGACATACGGTGGGATATATTTAGGAGCTGAATCATACGGACAATTAACAAATTTCAATCTCGACTGCGTCACAATAGGTATCTACAAGAACGGATCGGGCACAAAAAACCGAAACTGGCAAATTGCTCAAGGATCGATTATCGCTAATGCCGGAAAATCAATAGAAGAGATACATCCCATCGTCATTGAAGGACAAGGACACACAGCAATATCAAATGTAGAAGCTTTTTCGGGGTTGAACGGAGCTCTCACTGCAATCGGCCAATCTTATGACTATCTGCTCGTAAAAGGGGATAAACAGCTAACAATATCCATGTTTGGCTGTCGTATGCGAAACTATACATCTAAAAAACCGATCACAGTACAAAACAAACAGGCAAAAATTCAAGCAGTAGCTTGCATAGATAAAAACGAAGAGTTATACAATAAGATCATCAAATAAATTTCCAATTATATTATTTATCTTTATATATCAGACCTTTCAAGGTATTTCTCATAACTATCGGTTATAATATTTAAAATTTGAATAAACGGACATTTTCAGAAACCAATTATTGCGTATCTTTGTTAATACAATTACGGATTTATTTCTAACATAAAATATTCAAGGTTATGAATTACCTAACAGACAAAAAACTGACAATCGTAGGAGCTGCCGGAATGATCGGCTCAAACATGGCTCAAACGGCGTTAATGATGAAACTGACCCCGAACATTTGTCTCTATGACCCTTATGCGCCGGCTCTCGAAGGTGTTGCCGAAGAAATGCTTCAATGCGGTTTTGAAGGTGCAAATATCACATTTACCAGTAATATAAAAGATGCTCTTACGGGAGCTGAATATGTAGTTTCTTCCGGTGGTGCTGCCCGTAAAGCGGGAATGACTCGCGAAGATCTACTAAAAGGTAATGCAGAAATAGCAGCCCAATTCGGAAAAGATCTGCGCAACTATTGTCCGAATGTGAAACATGTTGTTGTCGTATTTAATCCTGCAGATATTACAGGTCTGATAACTTTACTTTATTCAGGGTTAAAACCTTCACAAGTTTCGACTTTAGCGGCTCTTGACAGTACCCGTTTACAAAATGAATTGGTAAAATATTTTAAGATTCCGGCTTCCGAAATAAAAAATTGTCGAACTTACGGCGGACATGGAGAACAAATGGCTGTATTCGCTTCAACAACCACGATAAAAGGCAGTGCCCTGTCTTCTTTAATAGGTACTGAACAATTGCCAGAAGCTGAGTGGAAAGAAATTAAACAAAAGGTTATACAAGGCGGTAAAAATATTATTGATTTAAGAGGACGTTCCTCATTCCAAAGTCCCGCCTACCTGTCTATCGAGATGATCGCTGCAGCTATGGGAGGAGCTCCTTTCCGTTGGCCGGCCGGAGTATATGTCCATTCTGGTAAATTCAACCATATCATGATGGCAATGGAAACTGCTATTACAAAAGACGGCATATCTTATAAAGAGGTAAAAGGCAATGCCTCTGAAGAGAAAGAACTCGAAAGCAGCTATGAACACTTATGTAAACTGCGGGATGAAGTTATCGCGATGGGTATAATTCCACCTATCAGTGAATGGAACAAACTTAACTCCAATATAAATTGAGAAAAAGCAGGGAAAATCCCTGCTTTTTTATAACTCCATTCCCCCATTTTTCTAAATAATCCGCAAACAAATTCTTTGATTACCGAATTATTATCCCCCTAAAATCGATATTGATCATACGAGTATAATCAGAAGGTATTCCCGCCTTCTTTCCCGGAATCCACTTCGGCATTTCACTTACCAAACGTATAGCTTCTTTAGCCAATTCAGGTGCTGTACTCTTTTTCACTTTTATATCTGATAACGTACCATCGGACTTCACAACAAATGTCACTTGTACAGACCCGCTTTGTATTCCTTTATCTAATAAAGCAAACGGATATTTCTTGTTCTTCTCAATAAAATTGAGCATAGCCGTTTTACCTCCGGGAAATTCAGGTAATCGCTCACTTTCCAATCTCTTCCCATCTGGTCCGATAATACCTTTAATATCTATTCCGGGTTTCAATCGCACAAAGATGAACCCTGTATTTTTCCCGTATTTATCAAACAATTTTTTCAACTGAGGATTTTTATCTGCATCCTTAATCACATCGATAGAAACAATGTCTTCAAGTATCTGCATATCTTCAAAATCTTCAGAATCGACATAAGTATCATTCACAAAATAAACTGGCTGTCTTTTACTCACCTCTGCAACAGAATCTTCCGGTACATACAATGATGCGGACATCATCGGTAATGATATAAAAAATATAACAAATAACAGAGTAACTTTTGCATAAACAGAAAATAATTCCTCTTTTTCCATAAATTCATCGTATTTATTTCAAAACAAATGCTAAATGCGAAAGATAATAAAAAATACATATATTTAAAATACTTCCGGATATTATAATATAATGATTTCTTATTAATTATGAATCATTGAATTAAAAATAATCATTCATATAGCATTCTTTTTATCTTATCTCTATACCATAATGCCATCCGAGCATCGTTCAGCCAATTATATTGACCGATCGGATATGATCCCCTCATCTGCGTCATTTCATCAGCCGTCAACGTAATCCTTTCCAATGCTGAAAGAATATCCTCTTTCAACATTTTAGGATGCAACTTCTTATCTCTCGTATATATTCTTATTCCATAGTATGCCGTGCACACAGCTTCATGCAAAGTAGCTGTAAGATAGGTACGATAAAAAAGCTGTTGCAATTCGTTATATACAACAGAATCTAATACAGATTTCGTTTTTTCTATTTCTGACAATGCTTCGGCAGCAAGCCTGACTCCATATCGCTTTTCCGTTACTATATATCGGTAATATAAACTATCCATCTTTTCATCGACATTTATCCATCGTTTCTCAAAAATGCCTTTTACTTCGACAAATGACGGAGAAAACCATGACTTGAATTGTACCGGAGCTATGTGATTTATAATATCTTTCCAATAATGGAAAGTTCTATTTACATCATGTTCTACCCGAACGACCGGAGGATCTATCCATCGACCCGATACATGCCGGCTATAACCCCATTTATTATTTTCATAGTTCAATGAAGAGTGATCTGTAAGATTTGTCCCTAATGTATAAAAAACAGACGTCACTATATCGAATGCTTTCTGAAAAGCTTTCTTTACCGGCAACAAAGCAGCCTTACCATATTCCGACTCTATAAATTCATCATATACCCGATCTACGGAAATTTTCGGATCTTCCGTCATTCGTTTCAAGGCGTACAACTGGATAGCATTAGCAGTATTTACAATACTCGTATTCCCATATCGATCGGTACGGGCTACATATCCGGTTACATTAGGACAATGTATATAGCTGTTCCATTTTTTCATCACATGTTCAGGCCATGTATTCGCCACCACTCCTTGTCCGCTGTATTCATTACCTAAATCAAATTCTACAATGACAGGCCGATTCATCTTTTGTATATAATGGTTATCCGGATGAGTCAGAAAAAAGTCATGAGGGGTCTCTTTCATCATTAAAGTCACCTCATCATACTTCAAATACTCTATACAGCCTATCGTACCTTTATATTCTTCTTCGGAATAGGCAAATGTACGGATATACAATTTCTTTTTTCTTTCACCAATAAGCACATCGGAAATGGCATTCACTACTGCCGCCAACTTCTCTTCCGGAGATTTCATTTTTTTGGAGAACTGTTTCTCTGCATAAGCTCCGGTTTCGATAAAAGTCAGGACAAGCCCGTCTGCCTCCGAAACTCGATCAAGCATCTGACGATAATCGTCTTTCAACCACTCCCAAAATTCAGGATTATCTAAATCTATCGTTCCCCCGGTACCGGTTCTGAAACGTTCAGGATAATAATCTATATCATACAAACTATGATCCCATAGTAAAACCTCGTTTATCCCCTCCGAATGAGCCATATTTACAAGCTCATTGACTTGTACGCACACTTTTTCATTTTTTATTTCCCTCAAATCATGGATAATCTCATGAGATAACTGAAGCTGATTTATGTCATACTCTTTCGCTGCTTTTATCGTCCGGACAGCAGCACTCATGTCATCTGATAAAATAATCCATCCCCGAATATTTTTATTATCAAACCGATCGGGAAGAGTATTTCCTAAAGTCCCATAGAAAGGACACAATAAAAAAACACCAAGCAATACAAGGCTAAACTGTCTCATTGAACTTATTTCTTTATTTTTATGGCATTATCGATGATAAACTTTCATTTCTTTTTCTTCGTAAGGTATAAGATAGGCCGTTATCCAAACTTCCGGTTTCAAATCCTATTTACCAGATTTCTGATGTAAAGACATGGGGACGGAACGTCTAAAACGGCTTCTGAAACCTCTGGCTCTTCGGTCTTGATCCATATCTATTCAAAGATATTTATGTACAAGAATACAAATGTTCGACTGGCTCTAAGGAAGTTACAGACAAACAATGTACATAATACACATGTGAATATTTTTATAAATAAAAATTTTTCATACCCATCTTTCCGGATACCGACTTTTATGTTGCAAGGTACAATGCGCATGTTAAAAAAACAGAACAAGATATATTAATCTGGAGTTAAAAAAAGATTAAAAAGAAATTTCAATTATTTATAGTATTAATTCCTTTGTAAAGTCTGACTTTATTTTCTACACCCTTTCCTAAAAGAAAAATATAATAAAAAACTCACATAAAATATAATCACAAAAATTTTACTACTATATTTATCTTTGATATTACACAATTTACTGTAAACCAAACAAAAAACTAAAATTTATATATAATGCAACTGATAACAAAATATCTCCCTGCGGATTATACCGACAGTTTTCAAAAAGCTATCAGCAACGAGTCCTCAATACAAGTCAACGACTTATTTAAACTAATGTTTATCGAATATCCCAAATGGGGATTATGGCTGCTTAAAATAAGAGATTTAATAGTTAAACCGTTAGGACTTAAAACAAACGAAACTTTTATAGATCTAATAATTGAAGAAAATGATGAAGAAATTATTTTGGGAACAGAAGACAAACACCTAACCTTCTATATATCTATATATTGTCCGAAAAATTATAACAAACAACAAAACGTAAGTTTGACAACAATAGTCAAATACAATAATTTATTAGGGAAAATATATTTCTATGTTATCTGGATATTTCACAGAATTGTAGTAAAATATCTCTTTAAACGAGCAATAAGACTTTGGTATAAACAAAAAAGGGTATTAATAAAATAACTATATAATGAACCAGATAATAAAAAAGTCTGTGATTAAAACTATTCATATTCCGATGGCGCTGGAGACTGCCTAAAAGGAAAATTTACAATATGAGAAACTGGAAAAATGGTTTTATTTTAGAATTTAAGTTTTAGTCTAAAAAAATAGAAAATTTATTTTATACCGCTCGGATTAATATGTACTTTTGTTCCCTGACAATAAAACTATGTAATTAATTTACAAAGACTATGAGCTATATTCAAAACAACCTACAAGCTGGTGAAGAAATAAAATATAAGGCAAATATTCACTGGTATATATTCGTATATCCGATAATACTATTATTACTGGGAGCTTTCTTTTCATGTGCACAGACAAGTATCATTTATTATATCGGCTTACTTTTGTTATTGTTAGGACTATTCCATTTGACAAAAAGAATTCTCCTAAAGGTAGGAGCAGAATATGTTGTCACAAATAAAAAGGTAATTCTAAAATCAGGTATTCTAAGCCGGGACGCCCTCGAATTGATTTTAAGTAAATGTGAGGGAGTACGCATTAATCAAAGTATTATGGGACGCATTTTAGGTTTTGGTTCTATTATCGTAACTACGGGTGGGGCAACAAATAAATTTAACTTTATTGCCAATCCTATAAAATTCAGAAACGAAATCAATGCGCAAATTCAATAATTAGAGAAAGCATTTAGGTAACAAAAAAGGGCTTATAAAAACCTTTCGTCTGTAAAACTGTAATAACTTTCTTTTGTTAGAATGATATGACCTAACAGGTGTAAATAACCATACAAGCATCTTTTATTTTTAGGTTATTTGCTTATCTGGTGTTCGAACGTAGGTTGCCCGATGGGTGGCTACGTAAGAAGATAATGGAGACATTCACATCTATAAACGGTCTGACTATGTAAAATATCTCTATGTATGGCAATACCCTGCTCTAAAAATGCGAGAAGTGGAGTCAATGCATGTCGAATATTTTCAGAAAACTTACCACAGTTTGTGGATATTATGAACTTTGTCTTTTAAAGGCGAAAAGATATATTTTAAGGCAGACACAAAGCGATAAAAAATTCCCGCAAATTCAATAATTTACAGGAATTATCTGCTTGCTGTCGATTAATTCAGCGGAGAGAGGGGGATTCGAACCCCCGGTACCCGAAGGTACAACGGTTTTCGAGACCGCCACAATCGACCACTCTGCCATCTCTCCAATGCAATAATTTTAAAGATAAAAAGCAAAATGTTTTTATCCGCTGCAAATGTAGATAATTTTTTGATGAGCAAAAAATATTTTACTTTTTTGTTCGTATAAAAAAGAAGATATATTACTTATAAATAAAATTGTTTGACTATATAATTCTCAGTGAATAGATTTATAAACTTTATTTGGGGGAAAATTTTGGAGACCGGAGTTTATGGTAATAAAAAAGCTACAAATCATTGATTTATAGCTTTTTGTCCGTTTACTGACCATTTCTGTCCAGTAAGTTCAGCGGAGAGGGAGGGATTCGAACCCCCGGTACCTTGCAGTACAACGGTTTTCAAGA
>URAV01000056.1 GCA_900545915.1 uncultured Porphyromonadaceae bacterium | reverse complement strand
TTAATCTCCCCCCCCTCATTATTAACATTTATTTTATTTTCACAACACATACTAAAATTAATTCCAATTAACACCATTCTTAATAGTCATTCCAGGAACACCGGCAATAACAGAATTTTTTTCAAAATCAGCTTTGGTTATTACCGAATTTGCTGCAATAACAGAATTCTCTGGAATAATTGAACCTTTTAAAATTGTTGAATTGAAACCAATCCAACAGTGATTATCAAATAAAACAGGTTGTGGAGTGTTAACTAACACTCCACCATGATATATATCATGCGCATCATGATCCATCACTGATATATTCCATGATAAAACACAGTTACGACCAAATTGTATTTGCTTGCGAGCTATGATCAATAACGGACCTGTGGACCAAAACTGATTATCGAAAATGAGACTTGCATCTTTATCTATTGATAACTTAGCCCCTGCCCCGATATTAGCAAACCCTTTGAAAATAAGCTGCCCCTTACCAATATTCAAAACTGATTTGTGATGTCTCGCAGTAAAAAAATCACACTGGGTATAACCTATTTTTATCATACCAACGTGAACTTTCTCAGCAGAAATTTCCACTCTGGAACCATCCTTTAATTTGATAGTCACATAATTAGACAAAAAGATAGGAACTTTTATTGCCTGAGAAAAAGGGAGCAAACGAAAATTATAATATAGACTACGTGGTATAGATAAAAAATATTTCCTATTTAAAGAACAAAAAATCCATAGTTTTTTCAACATAATTTTTTCAATATCTTTTTTAGAACAAACGCTTTACATTTAAACGAAATTTCTAATATTTCCCTTAATGAATAGTATTTAAAAAAAGAGATTTGATTTGCAGACAATATATTCAACATTGTTTGAAGATTATTCTCTTCCATTTTTACAATTTGTTCTTGGTTATAAAAATAGGTCGAAATTGGTAATTCATGTTTCCATTTTGAGAAGAATTTTCTTGAAGCAAAAATCCACTCCTTCGATAGATTGGAAGTTGAAATATGCTCTACCAAAATATCATAAATACATAAATTTCTATATCCCAATTGTTTTATCTGTATAGAAATATCAATATCATAAAAATGAAACCCACCAAAACTCTCGTCGAAAGAGATCTTTTCAAACAATTTTTTAGGTATACAAAAGAATAATCCATCTAAAGCGACAACCTCACTAACAGATTCTTTATAAGGGTTATTCAACGTTAAATGATGATCTGACCTATTAAATCTATCAGTATCTAAATTATATTGACGCGTAGAATTCGTTTGATTATCTCTATGATTGATTCCCCACCATATACCGGGAAACTTACTGATGTATGTAGGTCCAGCTATCCCAACCATTCCTACACTAGGATCCTGAAAATGTTGCAACAATTTTTTCCCCCAGTCAATTGTATGATATAATATATCGTCATGCATAAAACAAATTAATGGATAACGAGCTTTCGCTACTCCAATATTATATGCCTGAAATATATTATATTGATTTTTAGAATTATCAATACAAACCACTTCATACTCTATTCCTATGGTTTCAGAAATATTTTTTTCTAAAACAGGAGATATCCTATTACTTCGATTACATATTACAATAGAAACCATGTTATTTAAGAAGTTTCTTAGAATTAATAATATGGGCACGACTGCAAGGCCCTTCATTTATCAGAATATCACTTTCGTCCCTTTGTAAAGAATCTACTAATTTAATAAAATTAACAGCAGCTATCTGAGGTGACCATTCATTTTTAATAGTATTATAAGCTTCTACTGCAAATTGTTTTCGTAAACTATTATTTTCAATTATAAATTTCACAGCTTTATACAAGCTCTTAATACTCCCAGATTGAAATAACATGCCATTTTTTTTATGCTTAACTAAAAAAGGAGCTGCTCCTATTTTATTTGATGCAACAACAGTACAACCATTAGCCATAGCTTCACTTAGAACAACCCCCCAACCTTCACCTCTATCACTCGTAAATATAAAAATATGAGACTCCCTCATCATCTGTAAAACTTCTTCATTCGGTAAATTTCCCAATAAAGAAACGTATCTTCCGACCTCCAATTTATCTATTAAATTGGTAATCAACGAAGTCCATTCCACCCCTCCACTTCCAACCATATTTAATTGAAATTCGATGTGATCTTTTTTTAATTTTGAAGCAAGTTTAATAGCTAAATCAGGACGTTTTACCTGCGAAATAGTTCCACACCAAAGAATTTTAAGAGGTTGGTCCTCTTTCTCTTGCAAAATGCTGGTTATATTTATTGATGGTACATTAATAAAATATCCCCATTTAAAACATTTATGAGGATAAGACAACAACATTGCCGTATCTAATCGATTATATGCACTAGCACCAAGCATATATAAATTTTTTCTTCTATATCTAGTATGCTCTTTATATAGTTTTTTCCAATATTCCAAATGAATCAAACGGCGGTCAATTTTCTTAAAAAGACGTTCCTCATATCGGAATGTCAATTTATTTTTTTCTAACCGATCTCTTATCAAAAACTCTGGAGCAGCACCTAATATAACGACATCTGAAGATATTGCTAATTCTTCTGCTTCTTGTAATCTCTCACGTGATTCATATGCTGGTAAAAGATATTTTTTATAAGAAAAATCTTCATAACCTCGTTTCCTGAATTCTTCAGGCAATGGTTCAAAAGTCACCATTGTATAACCATCACCTATTAATTTGTAAAACTCATCTGCAAGAGGAACTTGATGATGATTAATAAAATTAGTATAAAACGTAATTGTCATTTCAGAATTGATTTTATTATACGCAAAACAAAACTCCTCATATATTTAGAAAATGATATCATAGAAAGAAAAGAAATTACAGAATATATAACTATTTTTATCAAAGCATTGATACAATCTATATAGGAGGCTCCATCATGAATAAAATCCGGTATAAAAATCACTAATAAAATTGGGACGAACAATAAAGTGATACCTTTTCCCAAGTTATATACATACTGCAATACATTTAATCTAAATCCCCATCGAAATAAAAAATAAGGTTTCCACATATAAATATAAATCAATAAACTCAATGTATTTCCTACTAAGACACCCAATAAACCATAATAAAAGCCCAATAAGCAAGATAATAAAATACACGTTACAAACTGAGCTATCGGAACCCATGTATCATTAAACATACCATAACCAAATATAAATTGACCCGTTGTTCCATTAGTTTGATTAATGAAAATATTGATACATAAAATAATAAGAATTGATTTAGGAAGGATATACTGAGTCCCAAGCCAAAGAGAAATAAACGGTTCTATAAAAACAAAAATACTAAATACAACAACAGCAGCGATGTATAACCTAACATAGAATAATTCCCAATAATTTTTCAATATATTGCGCTTATTTCCTTCTGCTATAAGACTTCCTACTCCGGCTGTTGTACTTTCAGTCAAATTATTAACCAATAAACTAATTTTATCCGTAATAATTGTATAGTTACCATAAAAAGCAACCATTTGTAAATTAGAAAAAGAATAAATCAAAAAAGGAACTGTCTGCCATTGAGCAAAAACCCCGATTTTATGAACAAAAAGCTGTTTGGTTTTAATCATCACCTCGGGATATTTTTTGAATAGTTGCTTGCCTTGACGTACTTCACTACGAAGCCACGGGTAGACTTGATTGATTTTCCAATTCAATATGAAAGAATAAATGATGCCAAAAGTTAATTCAATGGCAACCCACAGATAGTAGCTGCCGGTATAGTAGGCCGAAGCCATTTGAATGAGAGTCTTAATAATAGTTGCTGTTTGGAAATAGGCGGTGACCACATAATTTTTTTGGTCGGCTCCCAAGAGCGTTTGTTTGTAGTTGGCAAAATAACCGATTAACGAGGAGGCCAAGAACGAGAAATAGGCAAAAAAGATAATCCCCATTTCAAACTCCGTATTGGGGAATATCAACGGAAGAAAGCAAGCCAGTACAATACCTGCACCCAAGATAATAAAACCTATCCAACGATAGAGGTAACCGAACACAGAGATAATCTCGTTGATTTTTCCCTCATCGTGCTCGAATAGGGGCTTATAAAGCACATAACCTATGGCGCTTCCTATCCCCAATTCTGCCAAATTAAGAAACCCAAGCAGGTTTTGCAACGTGCCGGTGAGTCCCACAAAATCAGCTCCCAGCGTATCGAGAAATATCTTCCGGGAGAAAAACGAGAGAATAAGAGTCAGGAAATAGAATATGAGATTGACCCTTGCATTCAACAATGATTTTTTGACCCGCGATTCTTGTTGAGGCATATAATATAAAGATATTCTATTTTTATTATTACCGGAAGAAATACTTAACCCTTTTCCTCTGAAACTATCGTTTCTTCCAGCGTCTCCCCTGTCTTGGATTTACATCGAAACAGGAGCAGTTTTATTTTCAATTCTATTTTACAAATCCACGCTTAAACTATTGTTTTTTCCTCTATCTCATCATGGGTAATAAGCAATAGCATCAAAGTACCAACAGGATTCAAAGCAAGAGGTAAAAGACAGATAAATTTACCCCCTAAAAATCCGTCCTATTCTATGAGCAATTTTATAGATGACATTACGTTTTTTCTTTCTTCCATGTTCCACTCCATAGCCGTAACCGTATCCATAACCATAGCCGTAACCGTATCCATACTTTTTGCTCTCCATTTCGACACCATTGATGACGACCGTAAGGTTCTTGAATTTATTCTCCCGGTAGAGTTTTTCCAATTCCGGCAAATAACGGCGATCCAACATTCCGTTACGGATTACATAGATCGTAAGATCGGCGACTCGACCAATGATAGAAGAATCGGCTACGACTAATGCCGGCACGCAATCCAATATAATATAATCGTATTGTTTCTTCAACTCTTCCACCAAAACGGGTAATCGATCGCTCATCAACAATTCCGAAGGATTGGGAGGTACAATACCGGCCGAGATGATATCGAACATCGCATGAATGTTACTGGACTGAACGAGCTCGGACACACTGTTGTTTTTCCCGGAAAGCCAAGTCGACACGCCGTTTTTCGTAGTCAGATCTAATGTTTTACTCAATGTGCGTTTTCTCAAATCCATATCGAGCAAAACCACTTTTTTATTGGTCATAGCCAATGTTACGGCAAAATTGCGGGAAACGAAACTTTTTCCCTCGCCCGGCATAGTAGACGTAAACATAACGACCCGTGCCTGAGGAGCAACGAAATCCATATTGGACCGTAATAATCTGAAAGACTCGGCTACACTGCTGGTCTTATTCTCTTCCACGACAATGGCTTGTTCTCCATCTCGGTCTTTCATTAAAGGAATTTCGCCCAATATAGGCATCGACGTATAATCCTCAATATCTTTACGCCCCCTCACACCGGTGTTCCACAGTAATCGCAAAAGCTGTATCGCCAACGGTATAATGAGTCCCACGATAAAGGCTCCCATCAATAACATTCTGCGAGCCGGGGCGACGGGCGCCGACGAACCGAAGGGTGACTCAATCACCCGTATATTGGCCTCGGTAATAGCCAACTGCAAAGCATTCTCTTCTCGTTTATTCAGCAAGAATGTATACAACGACTCTTTAATACTTTGCTGACGTATAATGCCCAAAGCCTTTTTCTCTTGTTGAGGGACCGACTCGATATGATCGAGAGTTTGCGACTCGACCTCCCGGGCCTTTTTCAATTTTAGTTTCAGTGTAGACAGATAACTATCCATCGAGGCTGTAAGATTGACTCTTACAGCGGCTAAATTATTGTCTAAATCTTTTACCAAAGGGTTATTCTCACCCGAATTAGCGGCTAATCTTTCTCTCTGTAACAGAATCTCGTTATAGGTCGTTATCTGATTTTGCAAACCACTATCCCCTACCCCCGATACATTGGGTATCAACTGCTTACTATGTTCATTATCGGTCAAATATCGTTCTACCGCCCGGGCGATAGCATACTCGGTTTCCAGCTGCACCAATTCGTCTCTCATCTTACTGCTTTCGCTCATAAATTGAGTGGCCGCTGCATCTATACTGACAATGCGATTCTTTTGCTTGAAATCGGTCAATTCATTCTCTACATCACCCAACTCTTTACTGATAATTTCGACTCGTTCATTAATAAATTTAGCCGTACTGGTCGCAATGCGGTTTTTATCTTCGATAATCGTTTCCCGATAAACATCGATCAAAGCGTTCAATATAGCCTCGGCTCGCGAGATATTCGAGTCCACGCAGTTTATTTGTACCAATGTCGTACGTTCTCCGGCCAAAGAGGTCGAAATAAACGAATGATAAATATTTGCCGCAGTATTCAAGTCTATACGAGATACTTCGACCGGTACATTATAATAGGCCGATATTTTATCGGGGATATCCTCTACAATAAATCGACCAGCTGCGGAAATTATAGTATCACCGAACAAAAACTCTTGGCCTTCGTTGTCACTTTTCTCCGTACCTATTTTGAGTTGATTCAGTAAAAAACGATTCCCATTTAAGGGCTTAATTTCCATAGAAACCGGAGCCGTATAAGCATCTAAGAAATTCACCCGGATAGGCGACTCGGCATACAACTGATCATAGTGCAACCAATTTTTTACCTGATAAGTGACGTCCAAATGTAAGCGTCCGACAACTTCACGCATTAATTGATGCGACTGCAAAATATAGATTTCATTCTCGACTCCGCTACCCGATATGCCCCCATTTAATTCAAGAACAGCCGACATATCGTTTCCCGATTTGTTTTCGCTCTTCACTAACATTACCGCGCTTCTCTTGTATAACGGTGTTTGCATAGCTAAATAAAACCATGCGACCGACATACATATAACGACCGATAGCACAATCCAATACCAATTATCGAATACCAACTCGACAATATCCCGCAGGGTTACCCCTCCTTCATTTTTCTTATCGTTCTTAGTTTCTTGAATGAGCTCCATATAGAGATGTTACTTATCTTTTAACACAATAATCATAGACACAATAGACAGCACCGATGCTACAAGAGATATAATACTACTACCGGCAGAAATAAACGACAAGGTCGAGCTACCTTTCACTCCTATCGATTTATTAGGCTGCACATAGATTACATCGTTCTGCTTTAAATAATAACAAGGTGATTCCAATACTTTTTCGCCCGAAGTTAAATCCACGGTATAAGTTTTTCGTTGGTCTCCGTCCTCGCGTATTACCAATATATTATCCCGTTTTCCCGAGGGAGTCAAGTCACCTGCCATAGTCAAGGCTTCAAGAAGCGTAATACGGTCTCCCGATATAGTTTGCACACCGGGACTGTTTACTTCACCCATTACCGAAACCTTAAATCCCTTTATCTGTACATTCACCACAGGATCTTTTACATATTCCCCCTCGATGAGCTTGTTCTCGACGGCATCGGCCAACTCTCTTCTCGATAATCCACCGGCCTGCATCTCACCCAAAATAGGAACTTCTATTTTCCCGTCCTTATCGACCCTTAAACCGACAGTTTCCTGTATCGTGGTCGATGCCCCCGTACTACCTAATACCTGACTATTGCTGAATATTTCCAGCAACTCACCATCTTTACTACTCACTGTTATGAGTAACTGGTCGTCCGGGACAATCTTTAATTCATAGTCTTGTACTATGGTTTGAGGGGACTGCTCCAAGCCATCGGCTCCCTGCAAATAAACCATTTTCTTAGAAGGCACGCATGATACCAAACCTACAAGTATCACAGCCAAGAGAATTTTCGGAATATATTTCATTTGTCTAAAATAACAATTTAACATATCAAGCCTTTGAACCAGCCACTTTCCTATTAATCTTTTTAGTAAGATAAAGTTGCATAATGGTCCAAATAAAAATGTCTAAAAATAATAATAAATTTATATTTATACGAGTCAATAACAACAAATTCATGGCTGCAAAGCCAGCAGAGATTAACAATATCGTAATCATAGCTGCTCGATGCGAAAATCCTAATGCTAAAAATTTATGATGAATATGATTTTTATCAGGACTGAAAATGTTTTTACCAAAACGTGCCCTATGCAAAATTACCCGAACAACATCAAATACCGGTGTAATCAGCAAAGAAAAAGCAACTACGATAGCATCGGGAACTCGATGTAACACTGCATTATCATACATACTGAACCGAATCGCCAAAATGCTCAATATAAAGCCAATAGTCAACGATCCGGTGTCACCCATAAAAATTTTTCTACCTCGGTTTGGATTTCCGAAAACATTATAATAGAAAAACGGGATAATTGTTCCCAAAGTTACGATAGCGAGAGCCGCATACAGCCATTCTCTCTGATAAATAAACAATATAGTAAAAAATAACAATGCTATTCCGCTCAATCCAGAAGCCAGTCCATCTATTCCGTCTATCAGATTTATAGCGTTAGTAATAAAAACAATAGTAAATACAGTAAACGGGAGTCCCACTACCGGAGGTAATTCGTAAATTCCGAAGATTCCATAAAGATTATTGATCCATAATCCCGAAGACACCAACAAAATGGCACAGAATATTTGAACAATAAATTTCTGACGATAGCGAACTCCGATCAAGTCATCGGTAATACCTGTCAAATACAACAGCAATAAACTACTCAACCCAAAAGATAGAACGGACGTATCACTCACTCCGATAATAGAGGGAAACAATTCCTCTCCGTAAATTCTATTCAGCCCTATCATCAAAGAAAGAGTAAAAATAACGGCAGGGAAAAACGAAACACCTCCCAGACGAGGTATTATACCCTTGTGCACTTTTCGTTCATCTGGCATATCGAATAAATGCTTTTTAAACGATATCAATAAAATTCTTGGAATAATAAAAATAGAAAATCCCAAACTAATAAAAAATGACAACAATAAAATCGAAATATAACCCATAAAATATTAGATTTAATTCATCATTTTCAATACTAATAAACCCAATTTTTTCAACATATTGACCCAATTCTATGCAAAAATATCTTTATCCACTAACGCCCCCTCTATGAAAGAAATCAATCCTATCTGTTAACCCAAAATCTCAGGCGAAAGAAATTACTTTATTTTTTATGCATTCCTTAAATATACGCCTCTATACTACTGGGGGACACCGAAAAGAAAGCTTTTCCCGGCTCTAAGAATCACTTATAACCCCTCTTTAACCCATCCCTATCTCAGTGGATAATCATTATTGGAAGGGTAAATAAATATAACGCTTCATACAAGAGATAGATTACTATAAACTATCAATTTCAGAAGAACTACATTTACTTTTCTGTGAAGAACAGGGTAAATAACAACAGAATAACTTAAACATATCTGTATATTATACTAACTCTGACTTCACAGAGTTTTGCAAAGGTAGCTACATTTCTTAAAAAACACAATAAAATCTTACAAAAAATACTTCCATTCTACAAAAATCCAGATAAATATATAGTATTGAGTAGTTTACAAATTATTTATTAAATATTAAACAAACCAGTTAAAAAAAACAGAAATTAAAAACACTTAATAATCACATAAAAAACTGACATTTATGTATAGTTCAGAAACCACCGGACAACAGTTTATACAACACAGCCGCTCTTTCATTTTTGAATATTACCGAATGCAACGTAATATAAAAAATGGGTGTATTTACAGCATATATATCAAGTATCCTGTGTAAACTACATAAGCAAAAATCATAAATACACCTTCCACCCGAGTAATCGTACGTACCTTATAATATCTCCCGGCAAAGAACAGCAACAAAGAAACCGCTAATAAATAAAATAGATCGACATTCGTTATTCCACCCAAAGGTAATGGGGTAATAGTAGCGCTCATGCCCAATACAAAAAAGACATTGAACAGGTTGGATCCGATCACATTCCCAATAGCAATCTCAGGATTTTTTTTCAAAGCAGCTACCACCGAAGTGGCCAATTCAGGAAGAGAAGTCCCCATAGCAACAAGAGTCAATCCTATAACAGACTCTCCTACTCCCAACGACCGGGCTATCTCGCTCGACCCATTGACAAAAAGCCGACCACCGAAAATCAAAGCGACAAGCCCTCCAACGATATACAATAAACAACGCCATGTAGATAACGGTCTAATTTCAGCTTGTTCTTCTCCTGTATTATCGTGTGCGATAGCAAACGTATACCCGAGAAATATGGCAAAAAAGCAAAGCATAAGCAAACCGTCCGCCCTATTCAGTATATTCTCCGCACCGGTTTCCAAAAATACATCGTTAGCACAAATTAAGACAACCACACACGAGAGAATGGCGAGCGGTATTTCTTTTGTCAATGTTCCTTTGGTTATTGTTATAGGAGCAACAACTGCTGTCACACCCACGATCATCAAAATATTAAAAATGTTACTGCCCACAACATTCCCGATAGAAAGTTCGGCACTCCCATTAATAGCCGATACGATACTAACTGTCAACTCGGGAGCCGAAGTTCCAAAGGCCACGATAGTTAGACCTATTACCAACGACGATATGTTAAACCTTTTGGCCAATGCAGCCGCTCCATCAGTCAAAAAATTAGCACCAGACAGAATTAAGCCCAAACCCACAAGTAAAAACAAAATACTCATCATGAATCTTTACGCTAATATTTATTATATGTAGGCAAATATACAGGAAATATGCCTAATATGAAAATCCACCTCAGACCGGAGGCGCTCTTTTTCGTCCAATACGACCCGAAAGCAACTTGGTTCGATCAACAGAAACCAGCTTTTCGGTGAAAAAGAATCTTTCTTCACAGCCACAGGAACCTCGGAGAATAACCGGTACTATTACCGATACAAAAGGAGAACCGATTATCGGTGCCAATATCAAGGAAGTCGGTACATTTAACGGCATAATTTCCGATATAAACGGGCGCTTTGCCTTATCTGTAAATCCGAATGCAGTTTTGGAAATCAGTTATATCGGTTATGTCACGACGACAGTACCTGTAAAAGACAATAAAGTGCTTTCTATTGAAATAAAAGAAGCCGAGCAAAGTCTGGAGGAAGTCGTTGTTGTCGGCTACGGAAAGCAGAAGAAAGAAAGTGTGACAGCATCTATCGCTTCTATTTCGAGGAAAGAACTGGTACAGACACAACAATCCAATATTAGTAACATGCTGGTAGGACGAATGCCGGGATTGATTGCTTTTCAAAGAAGTGGTGCTCCCGGCGAAGACGCTTCCAGTCTGTTAATCAGAGGTGTCAGTACATTTACAGACAACACGGCTCCTTTAATAATGATCGATGGCATCGAACGAACTAATTTTGACGGCATAGATCCGAATGAAGTTGAATCATTGAATATACTTAAAGATGCTTCGGCAACAGCGATCTATGGAGTAAAGGGAGCTAACGGCGTAGTATTAA
>URAV01000055.1 GCA_900545915.1 uncultured Porphyromonadaceae bacterium | reverse complement strand
CCTGCCAAACGCAGCACCCGCAAAGCCCCGGCTAAGCGCAGCACCCGTAAAAAAGGACCGTAAGGTGGCGCTGGACGAGATCGCGTTGACTAACGGACTTGAGTTCACCGAGCTTTTGGATGAGATCGAGGCGATCGTATATTCCGGTACACGTATCAATATCGATTATTTCTTGAATGATGTGATGGATGAGGATCATATCGAGGATATTTACGAGTATTTCAAGGATTCGGAGACCGACGGTCTGGAAGACGCCATCGAGGAATTAGGCGGTGACTATACGGAAGAGGAGATTCGCTTGGTCCGTATCAAGTTCTTGTCTGAAATGGCAAACTAATGGAAGGGTGGCCCGGTTCCACTCTAAAGAAAAAACAAATAAAGAAGCTTATTGTTCCTTCCGAAAGAGATTTATTTTTCCTTCGGAAGGAATTTTGTTTTCGTTCGGATGAAAGTTTATTTCCTTCCGAATCGAATTTTTAATTTCTCCCGTATCGATTTATTGCGTGAAAAGTCGTATATTTGCGCGCAATAATTTTTAAAGCATAAGTTCTATGTCATTTATTGCAGACAGGGTAGTTATGGATGGGTTAACGTTTGACGATGTATTGTTAATCCCAGCTTATTCGGAAGTTCTTCCTCGTACAGTTCAGTTGACAACCAAGTTCTCACGGAACATTCAGTTGAATATACCTTTGGTTTCCGCCGCTATGGATACAGTTACCGAAGCTCAAATGGCTATTGCCATAGCTCGTGAAGGCGGTATAGGAGTTATACATAAGAATATGTCCATAGAGGCACAAGCCAAGCAGGTGCATAGTGTTAAGCGTGCTGAAAACGGAATGATCTATGATCCGGTAACGATCAAGAGAGGATCGACCGTAAAGGATGCATTAGCTTTGATGAAAGAGTATCATATCGGAGGTATTCCTGTTGTTGACGATGATCGCCATTTAGTAGGTATTGTCACTAATCGGGATTTACGTTTTGAACGGAATCTTTCTCGTGCCATAGATGAAGTAATGACTTGTGAAAATCTGGTAACGACAAATCAATCTACCGATTTGCAGCAAGCTGCCGATATTTTGCAGAATCATAAAATAGAAAAGTTGCCTGTTGTCGATAAAGACGGCAAATTAGTCGGGTTGGTAACATATAAAGATATAACCAAGGCGAAAGACAAGCCTTTTGCCTGCAAGGATAAATTAGGACGGTTACGTGTTGCTGCCGGAATCGGAGTGACCGGAGACTCTCTCGACCGAGCCGCTGCTTTGGTGGATGCAGGAGTCGATGCCATCGTAATTGATACGGCACATGGGCATTCCAAATATGTAATCGATGTTTTAAAACAGGTAAAGGCAAAATTTCCTCAGATAGATGTTGTTGTCGGAAATATTGCTACGGGAGAAGCTGCTAAATATTTAGTTGATGCCGGGGCGGATGGTGTAAAAGTTGGTATTGGACCGGGATCTATATGTACGACTCGCGTGATAGCAGGAGTCGGTGTGCCTCAACTCTCTGCTGTTTATGATGTTGCGAAAGCTTTGGAAGGAACAGGTATTCCGTTGATTGCAGATGGAGGAATCCGTTATTCTGGCGATATCGTCAAAGCTTTGGCTGCCGGAGGATATTCTGTTATGTTGGGCGGATTGTTGGCAGGAGTAGAAGAATCTCCGGGAGAAACGATTATTTATAACGGACGTAAATTTAAATCATATAGAGGCATGGGATCGTTAGAAGCTATGGAAAAAGGTTCAAAAGATCGTTATTTCCAAGCTGCGGAGACGGATGTAAAAAAACTTGTTCCGGAAGGTATTGCCGCCAGAGTTCCTTATAAAGGATCACTATATGAGGTAATTTATCAAATGGTAGGAGGGTTGCGTGCCGGTATGGGATATTGCGGTGCTGCCGATATAGCAGCTTTGCATCAGGCTAAATTTACTCGAATTACAAATGCCGGAGTAGCTGAAAGTCATCCGCATGATGTGACTATTACGAGCGAATCGCCGAATTATAGTCGAGGAGAATAAAGAAGTTGAAATCTTAATAGATTCAGAGCCTGTCAAATCTTGCACAGGCTCTGAATTTTTATCGTAAGCTGTTTATATATACACTAATTTGGCGGGATCAATATAATTTTCTTATATTTGAGTCGTTAAATTAGTGTATTTCTATTATTTTAAGTGTAAAATTTAAAGAGAACTCGTCACAAAAGAGTTGCTTAAATAAAAAGATGAAACGATGAAAAACAAATGGTTATTATTATCCTTGTGTGCCGGTTATTCATTTGCTCTGTGTGCACAGAATCCAGAAAATGATCCTGTATTGATGAAGGTAAACGGAAAGAGCATAAAAAAATCGGAATTCGAATACATTTATAAAAAGAATAACCAACAACAGACTGATCCTAAGTCGTTGGATGAATATGTGGAGCTGTTTAAAAATTATAAGTTGAAGGTCGCTGAGGCTGAAGCATGCGGATTGGATACTACACGTTCTTTTCGTACGGAGCTTGCCGGTTATCGTGCACAGTTGGTACAGCCGTATTTAGTAGATAGAGAAATGGATGACCGATTAGCAAAAGAGGCTTATGACCGATTAAAAGAAAATGTTGAAGTAAGTCATATTTTGTTTAGGGTAAATCCGGGAATGACAGATGCCGAAAAAGAAAAAGTTTATCAAAAAGCAAAATCTGTTTTGGAACGTATCCGTAAAGGAGAGGATTTTGGAAAGTTGGCAAGAGAGTATTCTGAAGATCCTTCTGTAAAACAAAATGGCGGATATTTGGGATATATTGGCGGATTTATGACTGTGTATCCTTTTGAAACGGCCGCTTATACGACTCCGGTCGGGGATGTTTCCGAACCAGTTTTGTCCCAGTTCGGTTATCATTTGGTGAAAGTTTCCGATCGCCGTCCTGATCCGGGAGAAAGACTTACGGCACATATTATGTTGATGTTGCCTTCAAATGCTTCAGATGAAGTAAAAAAAGAAAAAGAAAAGCAGATACGAGAAATATATCAGCAGATAATTCAAGGAGCTGATTTTGCCGAGTTAGCTAAAGAAAAATCTGAAGATAAAAATTCCGGTCAACGGGGAGGAGAGCTTCCTTGGATATCTACCGGACGCATTGTAAAAGAATATGAGGATGCCGCCTATGCATTGAAGAATAAAGGAGATGTATCTCAACCTGTTTTGAGCCCTTACGGATGGCATATTATTAAGTTGTTGGATACAAGGGGATTGAAGCCGTTTGAAGAATTGAAGCCCGATATTATGAGACGGATAGGGCGTGATGAAAGATCCAATAAAGGTCAAAAATCTCTGATCGAAAAGTTGAAAATCGAATATGCATTTAATATGAATGTTGGGGAGAAAGCAAAATTGGAAAAGTTTGCGGCAGAAACGAATCCTATGGATACATTGTTCTTGAATAATATCAGTAAAGACCAATCTGTGTTGTTTAGTTTGGACGGGAGAGACTGGACTGTAGCCGATTTGGGGAATTTTATGAAAAATTCGAAGTCTGCACAAGGCGCATTTCATGGTGGTAATGTAGCCTATTTAAATAAACAAATAGATGCATTTGTCGATAATGAAATATTACATTACGAGGATACTAAGCTTGAGTCGAAATATCCTGAATTCAGGAATCTAATGAATGAGTACCGTGACGGAATACTTTTATTCGATATAAGTAATCGTGAAGTATGGGAAAAGGCGTCCAATGATGTTGCCGGATTACAGAAATATTTTAAAGCTCATAAAAAACAATATACTTGGGATCAGCCTCGCTATAAAGGGTATTTAGTACAATGCGATGATAAGGCTTTGGTAAAAACGATCAAGAAGAGAATTAAATCATTGCCTGCTGATTCTGTTGTTTTTTATATCAATAAAGAGTTTAATACCGACAGTATTAAACATGTAAAGATCGAGAAAGGGCTTTTCCAAAAAGGAGATAATAAAAAAGTTGATAATTTGGCATTTAAGGAAGGTGAATTATCTGTAGATGAAAAATTTCCGGTCGTTTTTATTGTTGGTAAAATGCTGAAGAAAGGTCCTGAAGCTTATACTGATATGAAAGGTCAGGTAACAGCTGATTATCAGAATTATCTTGAAAAGATATGGGTGCAAAATTTGAATAAAAAATATCCGGTTGAAATAAATAAAGATGTTCTAAAAACAGTTAATGTGCAATAGAGTAAGCAGATTTCGTTGTATTTTTACCGATCAATTAGCTTTCTATGTAATGGGAAAAAACTATGTGGCATAAAATCGCTTTATCCTTATGGACTGTGGCCGTCGTGTTTCTGTTCTTTTGCTGTAAAAAGAACTCTTCAGAGGAAAACGAAAAGGGTACTGTATTAGTCCGGATAGGTGATAAGGTTTTGACTCGCGGAGATTTAGAAAGGGAAATCCCTGATCGACTGAAGTCTAAGGATAGTGCTTTATTTGCAGATAATTTTATAAAGCGATGGGTAGATGATCAGTTACTTTATGAGGTTGCTTCCCGTAATATTCCGGATAAAGAGAATATCGATCGCATGGTGGAGCGTTATCGGCAGGAACTTGTGATATTTGAATATCAAAAGCATTTACTGAACGAAAAGTTAGACAAAGAGATCTCAGAGGAAGATATGAGCGTTTATTATGAGAAAAATCGTGATAAATTTAAATTGCATTCAGCGATAATCAAAGGGCTATTTTTGAAAGTTCCGGAAAATTCACCGCAGATTGCCCGTTTGAAAAAATGGTATAAATCAGTTACGCCCGAAGCGGTGGAAAATATAGAAAAGTACGGACTGCATAATGCCGTAATTTATGAATATTTTTATGATAAATGGGTATCTTTTGATGAAATAATGGATAATATTCCTTATTCTGTAGAACGTGAGGCGGATTTTCTTCGTACGCATAAGAATATCGAATTGAATCATAAGGGATATTGGTATTTTTTGAATATCAGCGATTATCAGCTCAAGGGAGGACAAATGCCCTTTGATTTTGCAAAAGCTCAGATAAAGGAAATTCTCATAAATCAGAAAAAGATGGATTTTCTTAAAGAGGTGAAAGAAGAACTATATCGGGATGCTCTTAAGGAGAAAGAGGTCGAATATTTCAATTGATGAAATAAATAAATTAATTAAAAAGAAAACGATGCGAAAATTTAGTAGTGTATTGTTGTTGACTTTGTTTTTCAGTTTGATCGGTGTTTCACTTCAAGCTCAAAATAATATAATAGACGAAGTCGTTTGGGTTGTCGGTGATGAGGCTATACTTAAATCTCAAGTCGAGGAGCAATACCGGAGCATGCAGTATGACGGACAGAAAATAGATGGAGATCCGTATTGTGTGATACCAGAGCAGATTGCGATACAAAAGCTCTTTATGCATCAGGCAAAGTTAGATAGTATAACCGTTTCCGATTCTCAGGTTTTTCAAGAAGTAGAACGTAAACTGAACTATTTTATCGCTAATATCGGATCAAAAGAAAAAGTAGAAGAATATTTCAATAAACCGATGAGCGAATTACGAGAGGAGATGGCCGAGATGGTACGAGAACAAGGAATTGTTCAGGAAATGCAGCGTCAGTTGGTCAAGGATATAAAAATAACACCTTCGGAGGTTCGCCGTTTTTTCTCCGGATTACCTTCAGATAGCATACCTTATATTCCTACTCAAGTAGAAGTGCAGATAATAACTATAAATCCGAAAATCCCACAACAAGAAATCGATAATATCAAGGCTCGTTTACGGGAGTACAGCGAACGGGTTACTAAAGGCGATACGGAATTTTCTACTTTAGCCATTCTTTATTCTGAAGATCCGGGTTCGGCGCGTATGGGTGGAGAATTAGGTTTTATGGGAAGGGCACAGCTTGTACCAGAATATGCAGATGTCGCGTTTAACCTGAATGATCCGAAGAAAGTTTCTAAAATTGTAGAAACAGAATTCGGTTATCATATTATCCAATTGATAGAGAAAAGGGGTGATCGAATTAATACACGACATATATTATTGAAACCTAAAGTTTCTGAAAAGGAATTGAACAACTCGATTGTACGTCTGGATAGTTTGAGAAATGACATTACTTCCGGAAAGTTTAAATTTGAAGAAGCTGCCCAATATTTGTCACAGGATAAAAATACACGCAATAATCAGGGATTGATGGTAAATTCTGAAAATGGAACTACAAAATTTCAGATGAGTGAATTACCTCAAGAAATTGCAAAAGTCGTAAACACGATGAATGCCGGAGATATATCCCAGCCGTTTATTATGATGGATCAGAAAAAGGGAAAAGAGGTTGCCGTTTTAGTAAAATTGAGATCCCGAGTAGAAGGGCATAAGGCTAATATGTCTGATGATTATCAGGCTTTGAAAGCAATTGTCGAACAAAATCGAAGAGAAGATTTGATAGAAAATTGGATTCGAAAAAAACAAAAAGAAACGTATATTCGTATTAAAGACGGCTGGCGGAATTGTGACTTTAAGTATGACGGCTGGATTAAGAAATAAAAATTAGAATAATAAGCCGATTGATGTTTGGTAATAGAAAATATTCATGGGTAAACAGGCATAAAATACTGATTGGTGTTTTATGCCTGTTAACTCTTTGTGTTTGGGCGGGGCATCGGCCGGATGATCCCCCTATTGTCGTTAAGAAGACTCCTATAAAATCTGCCGTAGATGATCCTCAGAAAGTTTATTTGGAGTATGCGAACGAGTTGCAATTCGATAAAGATATTCATCCGGATTTTCAGATACTCAGAGGAGACGTTCGTTTTCGTCGGGGAGGAATGTATATGTTTTGTGACAGTGCTTATTTTTATGAGAAAACGAATTCTCTGGATGCTTTCGGAAATGTACGTATGGAACAAGGTGATACCTTGTTTGTATATAGCGATGTGATGTTTTATGACGGTATTGTGCAAGTTGCCCGTTTGCGCTATAATGTTCGTATGGAGAATAGGGATGTCGTATTGTTTACCGATAGCCTTAACTACGATATGCAGCCTAATATCGGTTATTATTTCGATGGCGGTAAGATTGTCGATACTGAGAATGAACTCAGTTCTATTTATGGACAGTATAGTCCGGATACGAAACAGGCGGTTTTTAATTTTGATGTACAACTGGTTAATGAGGAATATACGCTCTATTCCGATACGCTGGAATACAATACGAATACAAAAATTGCCGATATTATCGGACCTTCCGTAATGGTTTCGGATAGTAACGTTATATATTCTAAACTGGGATGGTATGATACGCATAACAACACTTCGATGCTTTTCGACCGTTCTATTATCGTAAGCAAAAGCCAACAGCTTACAGGTGATACTATTTTTTATAATCGGGCAGAAGGTTTCGGAGAAGTATTCGGGAATATGATTCTGAATGATACAATCCGAAGAATAACGATGGAGGGAAATTACGGTTTTTATGATGAAATAAAAGAAGCTTCGATGGCGACAGATTCGGCGAGGGTTATCGATTATTCCCAACCCGACACATTTTATTTACATGCCGATACGTTACGTTCCTCCGTATTATTGGACTCGACGCGTTTGATACGTGCATATTACGGAACACGTTTTTTCAGAAATGATATACAAGGTGTTTGCGATTCTATGGTGTACAAGACCAAAGATTCTGCCGTGTATATGTTTAAAAACCCGATTCTTTGGAATCTTGATTATCAAATATTCGGGGATACGATAAAGGTATATATGAATGACAGTACCGTAAGGTGGGCGCATGTACCGGCTTTTGCTTTTGCTACACAACAGAAGGATACGGCTTTTTTCGATCAACTTTCCGGGAAAGATTTGAAAGCCTTTTTTAAAGAAGGGAGATTAGACAAGGTGGATGTCAGCGGAAATGTACGGACTATTTTTTATCCTCAAGAAAGAGATTCAACATTTACAGGGCTGAATTATGCGGAAAGTAGTTTTCTTACAATGTATCTGAAGGATCAGAAGATGGATAAGTTGATTATGTATAACAAAGTGGATGGATCACTGACTCCGATACCTAAAATAACTCCGGCACAACTTTATTTGCCAGATTTTCATTGGTATGAAGAGATCCGTCCGAGAGATCCTGCAGATATATTCAGGAAGATAATTCGTAAGAAGAGTGAGATTCCGAAAAAGAAACGTCGTTTCAGTAATGAAATGTAACAGATAACAAGAAAAAGAGGTTGATATGAGTGATGTAATACAATTATTGCCAGATTCTGTTGCCAATCAAATTGCTGCGGGAGAGGTGATACAGCGTCCTGCTTCTGTTGTAAAAGAGTTGGTTGAGAATGCCATCGATGCCGGTGCTACTTTGATACAGATTATAGTCAAAGATGCCGGTCGTACCCTTATTCAGGTAATAGATAATGGTAAAGGTATGTCTGAAACAGATGCTCGGCTTTCGTTCGAACGTCATGCAACTTCTAAGATCCGCCAAGCTGGAGATTTGTTTTCTTTGCATACAATGGGATTTCGGGGAGAAGCGTTGGCATCTATTGCTGCGATAGCTCAAGTTGAATTACGCACTCGTCGTACCGAAGATGAAGTCGGCACGGCGATAGCATTGGCTGCTTCGGTTGTAGAGTCTCAGGAGTGCGTCTCATGTCCTGTGGGGTCGAATTTTGCTGTAAAAAATATTTTTTATAATGTTCCTGCCCGACGGAAATTCTTGAAATCGAATCAAGTAGAGCTAAGTAATATTCTCTCCGAATTTGAACGTATCGCATTAATTAATCCCGAGATAGCATTCGAATTGGTTCATAATGATAATGAACTTTTTAATCTTCCGATTTCTAATTTTCGCCAACGTATCATTTCACTTTTCGGAAAGGGGATGAATCAGCAGCTTTTAACGGTAGAGGTCGAGACGTCATTGGTAAAAATATCGGGTTATATCGGTAAACCTGAAGCTTCTCGAAAACGGAATGCATTGCAGTATTTTTTTGTCAACGGGAGGTATATGCGCCATCCTTATTTTCATAAAGCCGTGATGCAAAGTTATGAGCAGTTGATACCGGTAGGAGAGATGCCTAATTATTTTATCAATTTAACTGTCGATCCGGCCTCCATAGATGTAAATATTCATCCGACGAAAACAGAAATTAAATTTGAGAATGAACAACCGATTTGGCAGATATTATCGGCTGCCGTGAAAGAGGCTCTCGGTAAGTTCAGTGCTGTACCTTCTATCGATTTTGATATGGAGGGAGCTCCTGAAATTCCGGTTTTTCATAAAGGGGATGCGGTAAAGCCTCCGCAAACGGCTTTTACTCCCGGTTATAATCCGTTTAAGAGCGCTTCTTCAGCAGGAACTAAACGCCCTGATTATGATTGGAGTAAACTTTATTCAGGATTTGAATCGGCGAAAGATATACCTCGAAACTCAACAGAAGAAGAACCTCAGATATTTTCTTCGAAAGTTAATCGGTCTGTTGTTCCGGATCTGTCTTCTGCAGAAACTGTCCCTTCTGAAACAATTGCATCGAAGATAAATGATTCTGTTACTACAACCGTCGGAGGACAGTATCTTCAAGTGAAAGGTCGTTATATTATTACTTCTGTTAAATCCGGAGTTGTGATGATTGACCAGTACCGAGCCCATGTTCGTATATTATATGATCGTTATATATCGCATCTTCAATCTGGTCAAGGGGTTTCTCAACGGGTATTGTTTCCGGAGATGATTCATCTGTCCGCTTCGCAGGGAGCTATCCTTTCTGAGATTAAAGCAGATTTATATTCTTTGGGTTTCGACTTATCGGATATGGGGGGAGGTGCTTTCTCTATAAGTGGAATTCCGGGAGGAATAGAGGGTGTAGATGTCGTTGGATTATTAAATAAGATGATCGAGACCGCTTCCGAAAAAGGTGGAGATGTGAAATCAGATATTCATGAAGCTATCGCATTGACTTTAGCCGAATCTGCGGCGATTCCTTATGGGCAGGTTTTGTCACCTCTCGAAATGGAGCAGTTGGCCGATGATTTGTTCGCTTCTGCCATGCCGGGTTATACTCCCGATGGAAAAGCGACATTGACGATTTTTTCTGTCGATGAACTTCAGAAGCGTTTCAAGTAATTATTTATCGTATATCTCACAAGTTTCAAGCAATATTTTTAGAATTTCTTCCCGGAAAGATTTTGGGGCGAGGACTTCGACTGTCGGTGCGTATGATAATATTTCTTGTACCAAATCAAAAGTTATTTTTAACCTATATTGAAATACGGAGTAATTAATTCCTTTGGTTATTTCTTTTTGTGAGATGTGTAAGGGTAATTCCTTGAAATATTTTACTTGATTGCCTTTTACCTTTAACAGTACGGTCTCCGTAATACTTTCTCCGTGAATGATTCCGAAACAGTCTTTGAAATATTCTTCCGGTAAAAAATTTTGAGGAAGTTCAAATGTTTTGTCGGTCATCTGCATTACTTGTATCCGGTCGAGAGCGTAAATACGGATCATTTCGTGAAACGTAGAATATCCGATAATATACCATCTCTGTTTAAACAGTTTTACAAAATAAGGCTCTATATCAAAAGTTTCCGGTTCATTCTTGGTAAAAGACTGATAAGTAACAGAAATTCTTTTTCCATCTCGCATTGCTTCTATGATCGGAGTTAGATATTTTTGTCCTGAGGGAACATTCTCTAATAAAATACGGTTTTGTAATTTATATTTCTCATTAATGAGATTGTTGACGGTAAAAGTATTCAGCAACCAGTTTCGCAATGTTCCTTTTGAGAGTTGGTCGGCATCTTCTATGTAATACTCATGAGTACTTTTGTTACACTCGATATTGATGTCGAACAAATCTTGTATGGCTTCTCGGTGATTATGAAATGTTCGAAGAGGAATTGGCTTTCCTTCCGAAAAATCAGTTTGCATCCATTTGCCATTAATCTCTTTAAAAGACAATTTCCCGTTTCTGTATATTGTATCTACCAGCCAGATATAACGGTTAAAAAGATTCTTAGCCATTGGTCGTCAGCTTATTTGTTTTCTCTGTTTTTCATTATCATCGGCATGTTATCGGTAGCCCAGTTGACCAGACCTTCTATGTGGGGAATTAAGCTGTAGCCTCTTTCTGTCAGCATGTATTCTACTCGGGGAGGAATTTCCGCATATATTTTTCTGGAAATTAATCCGTCTGTCTCGAGAGATCGAAGAGTTACGGTAAGCATACGTTGCGAAATATCCCCGATACTTTTTTGAATATCCGAGAAACGCATGGTTTTATTTGCATTCAAAGTTATCAATATTAAAGTTGCCCACTTGCTGCTCAAGTGACTTAGTATGTCTCGTATCGGGCAAATACCGGTCGGATGAAAATTTTGCATTTTTTAATATTCTCTATTCGTTTGTTTTTCAATAATTGTTACATAAATGTAACTATCTAATTTATAGGTACGTTCTTGTCCTCTTAATAGATATTGCTTATTTTTACAAAACAAAAATAATAAACTTACTAATAATAACTATTGTATTATTTATAAATATTGATGATTATGAAGAAAAAAGTTGCAGTATTAGCGGTCGATCCGGTTAATGGAGCTGGTTTGTTTCAGTATCTTGAAACTTTTTATGAAAAAGGGATTTCTTATAAGTTATTTGCCGTGTCAGATAATAAGAAAATACGCACAAATTCCGGAATTACTTTATTAACCGATGATTTAATTGCTAATCTGAAAGATCATGCTGAAGAATTTGATGCATTATTATTTTCGTGTGGTGATGCTGTTCCCGTTTTTCAGCAGAATGCAAACCAAGATTATAATATTGATTTATTATCGGTTATCCGGGAATTTTCAGATAAGAATAAGTTAATGATAGGGCATTGTGCTGCGAGTTTGATATTTGAAATAGCCGGAATTGCAGAAGGAAAGAGATTAGCTGTTCATCCATTAGCCAAACCGGCAATTCAAAAAGGTATAGCTACCGATGATGCCGTAACGATTGATGGGCACTTTTATACTGCGCAAAATGAACATGCGATACCGCAGCTTATGCCGAAACTTCTTGAAGTTTTACAATAAATTTTTTCATGGTAAAGGGGCTGTCCAAAAAGTCGGACAGCCCCTTTTGCTATTGTTTATTTCGGTAA
>URAV01000054.1 GCA_900545915.1 uncultured Porphyromonadaceae bacterium | reverse complement strand
CTGACGAGGGAAAACGGGAAAAAAGACCGGAAGAAAACACAAAGATGACCTGATAATATTTTTTTTATTGGAAAATTTAGACAGGCTCTAAAGCTATTAAAATAAATCTCCTATTTTTGCAGCCAGAATAATACGAATATGTCTGGTGCTCTCTATATTTTTAATCCTGAGAATGATCTTTCTGTCGCCAATGGCGGTGAAAATTATATGCCTCCTCCTCGAGCCAGAATTATAGCTGAAGATTTAGCGTTCTTGCCGGTTTGGTATGCAGAGAAAGATGATGATGTAATAGTTCCTTCTGAAAAATATATCGATTGGATGTATTCCGAGAGAACCTTGTTAGGATGTTTTCCCGGAGTTGTGATAAAGGACTGTTTGCCTGATAAGAATTGGACGGCTTGCATTCCTTGGGGATGGAGTCCTGAAATTGCCAAACGTTTTTTACGTATGGGAGTGTCGAATCATTTATTGCCGGGAGATGCTTTTCTAAAAGAACAGAAGCGCTTATATCATAGAAATCAGACACTGGAAATATTAAAAGGGTTGAGAGATTATAAAATAGAAGATATTCCCGATTTGTTGCCGGAAGAATTATATACGACCGAATCTGTACGCCGCTACATACAATCTGCTCCGTTGACGGTTCTTAAAGCGCCATGGTCCGGAAGTGGTAAAGGATTGAGCTGGGGACGTGGCGTATATGATACGACACTTGAGCGCTGGAGTAGAGGAATATTACGTCGGCAAGGAAGTATGATGGGAGAACCGTTTTACGAAAAAGTGCAGGATTTTGCCATGGAGTTTCATTCAGACGGAGTCTCGTCCGTAGTTTTTGCCGGATATTCGTTGTTTGATACAAACAAAAAGGGAGTGTATACCGGAAATATTTTGACCGGAGACGATGATATATTATCTTGTTTGTCAATTTATGTGGCTACAGAACGTATAGAATCTGTAAAGATAGCGTTACAAGAATTATTGTCGGTAAAAGTCGCACCTTATTATAAAGGATATCTCGGTATCGATATGATGATTTATAAAGAAAACGGTAAGTATCGCCTGAATCCTTGTATCGAATTGAATCTGAGAATGAATATGGGAGTAGTATCCCGCATTTTTTATGATCGTTATACAGCATCCGGATCGAAAGGAATATATGTTGTCGATTATAACCCTGATTCCGCTGCTTTATATGCAGATCACTTAGCCCGGACGAAAAATAATCCGTTAATCATCTGTGACGGGAAAATTGTTAAAGGATATATATCTTTATCTCCGGTTACTTCCGCATCTCATTATCGGGCGAGGGTAGAGATTTATTAAAAGAGTCTTATAGCCTGTCTAAATTTTGTCTTTACTATATCCTTCGTAATAATACGATTGTTCTATCCCTTTAAATATCATTTTCCTATCATCGACTTTTTCAGTTAGTGCCGGTTGCAAAAGGAAACGGAGCTCCAAGTCATTGATTGGACTGCGTTCCATTGCTTGCAGATAGAGGTCTTTGTCAACCATGTTCCAATCAACAACTTTACCAAGATTTTTTTTCAAAATTAGATCAAGCCATATTCTTGTAGAACGTCCGTTACCTTCCATAAATGGATGAGCGATATTCATTTCTACATACTTAGCTATGATTTCCTCAAAAGTTGTTTCCGGCATTTTCTCTATTACAGGAAGTATTACGTCGAGAAACATTGAATTTGCAAAACGAAAGCCTCCTTTGGCGATGTTCTGGGTACGTACCTTTCCGGCAAAGTTGTATAGACCGCAGAATAAATACTCATGTATCTGGCACAATCCTTTAGTTGTACCTACCTCAATGTTATTTATATCGCCTGTTTCAAACAGAGCTTTGGCTTTCTCCAGACTTTGTTCATCTATTATATATTGTTGTTTCTTTTGTTCCATAAATGAGAATTTGTAAAACGAATCTTTTCGGAATAGAATATACGGGTTTTAATTACAAAATATTTCGCAATTAAAAATGTTTGAGTTCCTGATATAGCCGGTGTATAGGCAACCCCATAACATTAAAATAAGAACCGTTAATGCCGTTTACTCCTACAAATCCGATCCATTCCTGTATTCCGTATGCACCGGCTTTATCGAGAGGAGTATATTTTTCTACATAAAAATCGATTTCTTCTTCATCGAGAGTTGCAAAAGATACATCGGTAGAAACGGCAAAAGAAATTTGTTTCTCCTGTGTAGTGATGCAAACACCGGTAATCACCGTGTGAATATTTCCCGATAAAGTACGTAGCATATTTTTCGCATCGTCTTTGTCTTTCGGTTTCCCGAAAACCTTACCGTTCAACCATACGATTGTATCTGCTGTGATCAGCAGAGTTTTATCTGTCATTTCCGGTTTATAAGCCTCTGCCTTTACCATAGCTATGTATTTCGGAATTTCTTCACCTTGCAATGTTTCCGGATATGATTCATCTATATCAGAAAGGGCGGTTACTTCGTATTCGATTCCTAATCCGCTCAATAATTCTCGACGTCTTGGCGAATTGCTTGCCAGTAAAATATTGTATTTTTGTATATGATCCAGCATTTTTTCTTATTTATTACCATCCGAAAGCCTCGTCGGCCATCCATTTTCCTTGTACTTTCAGCACCTCTTCTATAACGTCTCGTCCGCATCCGCATCCTCCTTTTTTGGGGGATATATAAGCTGATATCGCTTTAATTTCAGGTGCGGCGTCAGCGGGGCAAGTAGGTAGTCCTACCAGTTTCATAACTTCATAATCCGGAATATCATCACCCATATACAGGATCTCTTCCGGTTTTAGGTTTGAAGATTCAATCCATTGATAGTATGCTTCGGTTTTGATTTTTGCACCCATAAAGATATGTTTTACTCCTAATGCGGAAAACCGTTCATGAACAGCTTGGGTGCGTCCTCCTGTAATAATCGCTATATTGTAACCTAAACGAACGGCCAATTGTATCGCGTATCCGTCTTTTATATTGACCATACGCATCGGTTCTCCATTGGGATGCAGAGGAATCATGTCTGAAGAAAGAACTCCATCGACATCGAAAGCGAAAGCTTTTATTCGAGATAAATCATAATTTATTTTGCTCATGGGAAATGTTTATTGCAAATGCGTGAATATTTTTACTCAATAATCGGTAGATTTCTTTTAGTTGATCGTCATCTAACAAAGATAGTTGCTTGTTCATTACGTTCTCGTCATATCTTACGGCAGGACCGGTTTGAGCTGTTAAGGGGGATATTTTTTTTATTTTATCAGCTGTTTCTTGGATAAGCGGTTGCAGAATGTCGAAAGGTAATCCGTGTTCTTTTAGTAATTTTTCGGATATTGCATACATGTGGTTTGTGAAATTACATGCAAATACGGCAGCTAAGTGAATATATTTTCGCTGCTCTGAAGAGACGATTCTTACATCTTGTGAAATTTTTAAAGCCATATCGGCTAATAACGTAGTATCTTTCTCTGAATTAGCTTCGACAAAAAACGGTATATTTGAGAAACTTACCTTTTTGTTTTTACTGAAAGTTTGTAGCGGGTAGAATACACCATACCTTTTTACATGTGATTCGAATATGGACATCGGTATGCTTCCGGCTGTATGTACCCAAAGAGCTTTATTCGGTTTGACAGACCGGATGCATTCCTGTAATGCCGTATCTTTTATTGAAAAAATATAAAGATCTGCCGTATCTTTTATTTGATTGAGGTCATCGGTGTAATCACAAGACAAGGATGACCCCAATATTTTTGCATTTTTGAGGCTTTTACTATATATCTGGATTATATCGTAACCTTGTTCTTTCATTGTTGACGACAATTGTGTAGCGAGGTTACCAGCTCCGATAAATATTATTTTTTTCATATTTATCTTTTTATGTTACCAACGTTCTATGTGAACCTTTTCCCATTGAACCTTATCCGGATCAAAAGGCTTTTTTTCTTCATTTTTGTGACCCAGAGTGATAATGGACAAAACTTCCATTCCGTATGGGATTCCCAACATTTCACGAACATAATCTTCAGCAGATTGTCCGTTTTCTGTCAATCGGTTTCGTATTTGTATCCAACAACTGCCTATACCGAGATCTTCAGATTGTAGTTGGATGAGGATTGCCGCAATGGATGCATCTTCGATCCATACATCGCTTTTTGACGGATCGGCAAGAATAACAATAGCCAGTTTTGCGCCGGCAATAGGTTTTGCTCCTTGAGCTTTACAGTGAGAAAGTTTTTCTAATTGTTCCGGATTCTCGATCACGACGAATTCCCAGCAAAGAGACCGTTTAGATGTCGGCGACATTAAAGCTGCCTCAAGTATTTCTTTTACATTTTCCGGAGAAATGGAATCTTCGGTATATTTGCGAATACTGCGTCTGTTTTTGAGCAGTTCTTTCAGGTTTTCCATAAAGTAAATATTGAAATGTTTCTGTACAAAGATACGATATTGTGGTAAAAGCCCCATAAAAAGATGTAAATTTGCGCGTCTTGAAAATGTAAATATACGTAAATCATATTTTTTACGTTATATATCTGAAAAGAAAGATTCTTTTGAAAATGAAATTCATGAAAATAAAGCTATATATATTCTTTATATTTATTTTTATCGGATCTGCCGTATTTGCTCAATCACGTATAAAAATTTCCGGGAAGGTGATCGATGCTGATAATCAGGGATTAGAGTTAGTCAGTGTGCGTATAGGCGGAACTACACAAGGAACATTGACCGATTTGAAAGGAGAATATGAGCTGACGGTGGCTTCTCAGGATTCTATAGAAATTATTTTTTCTTGCTTGGGTTATCGAACCGAAAAGAGGGTCTTGGCGGCACCGCAAGGTAATGTGGTGTTAAATATGAGGCTTTATACTAAAGATAAAAAATTGGGAGAGGTGGTCGTGACGGAAATAAGGAAACAAACCGGTACTCTCCAAAAAATAGATGCAAAAGATTTGAGGTTGATGCCGGATGCTTCGGGAGGAAGTATTGAGAGTATGCTTTCGACCTTAGCCGGGGTTAATTCCAGTAATGAACTTAGTTCCCAATATTCGGTGCGTGGAGGAAATTTCGATGAAAATATCGTTTATGTAAACGGGATAGAGATATATCGGCCTTTACTCGTGCGTTCGGGTCAGCAGGAGGGGTTAAGCTTTATCAATCCGAATATGGTCGGCAGTATCGGTTTCTCTTCCGGAGGCTATTCTGCAGAATATGGTGATAAAATGTCGTCTGTATTGGATATTACTTATAAACAACCAGAAGCTTTTGAGGGAGCTGTATCTGCCAGTTTTCTGGGTGCTAGTGCCATGATCGGACATAGTACGAAAAATTTTTCTCAGTTACACGGTTTCCGGTATAAAACTAATTCAACATTATTAAGTTCTTTAGATACGAAAGGTGAGTATGATCCTTCGTTTTTTGATTATCAGACTTATTTAACATATAAATTTTCTCCGAATTGGAATATCTCTCTTTTGGGAAATATATCTAATAATATCTATAATTTTACTCCGCAAGAGCGTACGACGAAATACGGAACTTATACATCAGCATCGCAGTTTAAAGTCTATTTCGACGGACAAGAAAAAGATAAGTTCCAAACATTTTTTGGTGCTCTTTCTTTAAATTACGGTGTGTCGAAATATACCGCATTATCGTTGCTGGCTTCGGCTTTTGCAACAAATGAGATCGTAACTTATGATATTACCGGTGAATATTGGCTCGATGAATTGGATATGGCAAATAATGGTGGAGTTCCACAGACTTCCGGGACATTGGGATATGGAACTTACCATGAACATGCTCGAAATCGCTTGAACGCTTCGGTTTTTGCAATAGCTGCTAAAGGGGCTACTCGTTTCGGCAAGAATGAACTGAAATATGGCGTTAACTTTCAACGTGAAATAATTAAGGATAGGGTGAGGGAATGGGAACTTCGGGACTCTGCCGGGTATTCTTTACCGCATACGGGTAATGGAATTGATCTTGTTTCCAGCCTTAGTTCTTACCAGAATATGCAAAGCAATCGTTTCTCTTTTTATGCACAGGATACTTATAAATTGCGGGCTAAGTCTGGCTTTTATACATTTACCGGAGGCATACGCGGTTCTTATTGGGGATTCAATAAGGAGTTTATTCTAAGTCCGAGAGCTTCGGTCGGTTACATTCCGAATTTTAATGATCGGTTGACATTCAGATTTGCGACCGGTCTTTATTATCAGGCTCCTTTTTATAAAGAGTTGAGAGATACGGTGCGTACCGGAGAAAATTATGTAGTGCGTTTGAACCGCTCTATTAAATCTCAAAGATCTGTTCATTTTGTATTGGGTAGCGATTATTCTTTTAGGGCGGTGAACAGACCTTTTAAATTTACGGCAGAGTTATATTATAAAAAGCTCGATAATTTGATCCCTTACGAAGTAGATAATGTCCGTATTTGGTATTCAGGACGGAATGAGTCGAAAGGATATGCTGCAGGATTGGATTTAAAGCTTTTCGGACAATTTGTTCCCGGGACAGATTCTTGGTTAAGTTTTTCTTTGATGAGAACACAGGAAACGATCGGAGGGGTAAGAGTTCCTCGTCCGACAGAGCAGAGATATAGTGTGGCGTTGTTTTTTCAAGATTATGTACCCCGTTTCCCAAAATATAAATTTAGCTTACGTGCGATTTGGGCAGACGGATTACCCGTAGGAGCTCCTCGATTAGGGCGTCAGGCCGGTTACTTTCGTACAACTCCATATCGTAGGGTCGATATAGGGGCTTCCCGTTTATTGGTCGGAGGAGAAGACCGATTGATGAAACGAGGATTTTTTCGCTATTTTAAGAGCATCTGGATTGGATTGGATGTCTTTAACTTGTTGGATATAAGTAATGTAAATTCTTATTATTGGGTGACTGATATTTATAATCATCAAAGTGCTGTTCCTAATTATCTTACTATGAGGCAGTTCAATCTGAGGTTATCAATGGAATTCTAAGTTGTGTATCTGTATTGAATATCCATGCTCCGGATTTTTTTATCGAATAACAAGATATGCCCAATTGATCGGACTCTTTTTGTAATGCTTGATGTTTGAAGTAATTGAGATCTGAGCAAAGTATGATTGTCTGTATGCTAAATAACTCGGTAATATCCGAAAGTTTCCCTGAAAAACCTTTACTGATAATGGCATAATCGATGGGAAGAAGATAAGCGCTTTTTTTGTTTTTCCAGTATCCTGAGTTTAGTAATAGTATTCTGTTGCCTTTGAAATGAATGAAAGGGTGGCAGATTGTCAGATCTTGAAGATGGGTACTGTCTTCTTTTATATGTATAATATTACCTATTTCATTCTTTAGCCAGAAGTTACGGGCTTTTCTTTCTATTGTCGAATCTTGCTTTTCCGGATTTGAATAAAAAATATAATTAGTCCCGTTATCGATGAAGTTGATCGTTGTGCTGTGATTATCATGGTAAACGACCCATGCGTTTTGAATAGGATGACTCTTGTAAAAAGTGTCTGCCGTTAGAAACAATACTGCGAACGAAAGAGTAAAAATCAGAATGTCGCTGCGTCGTGTTCGGTAAGACCAGAAAAGAGTAAAAATAATGACGAACAGAAACAGGACATAATGAGATTCTATCCAGATATTCTTGATAGAAGAGAAATTAAGGGTAGAAATTATTTTAGTCAGGTGTTCTATATATATAAGAATTTGGTCTAATCCGTTTATCAGAAAAGTTGCAGGTATTTGTAAATAATTCAATATTAAGACAAGCATTCCACCTCCTAAGATAAAAGGGAGGATAGGAATAATGATCAGATTTGCCGGCAGGGAAAGTAAAGGTAACTCGTGAAAGTAGTATACGGTTAACGGCAATGTCCCTATTTGAGATGCGGCAGAGACACAAAATATCGATATTATATATGATTTCCATTTCGAGGAAGGGTTTATCAGATCATAAAGGACCGGATAAATATAAAGAATTGAGAATACTGCAATAAAACTTAATTGAAAACTGACATTGAATAAATAATACGGGTTGTATAATAACATAAAAAATGCTGCTGCAAAAAGATTATTCATGGTTGTTCCCTTACGGTCGAGAATTTGTCCGAATAATATTAAGCTGATCATGATTGTTGCTCTGACAGCAGAGGGAGACAATCCGGTTAGAAATGCGTATGCCCATAAAAAGATAACTATAAGAATCGGTCGTAATTTTGACATCTTTATCCATACGAGTGGTGTAAGAAGTATGTATAACAATGACCATATAATACCGGTATGCAGTCCGCTGACAGCCAGTATATGAGCAAGTCCGCTTGTAGAAAACGCATTACGGATTTCTGGAGTGATTTCTTTTGTATTTCCCAATAATAGAGCACTTAATATAGCATAAGAAGTTTCCGAAAAATTATCTCTTTTCAGTTTTTCTAATGCTGAATCTTGCAATCCTTGAGCAATACCTTTGATAGATTTATCTTCTCTGTAACCTAACCGCTTCCAATCTTGTGTGTCTAAATATTGTGTATATAAAATCCCCTTGTATTTCATATAAGATGCATAATCGAAACTCTCAGGATTCTTAAAATTGGCAATAGGTGCGAGCTTTTGTTTGAATATGATTATATTATTCTTTATTAGGGAACGAGAAAGGGCATCCGGCTTAAAATATAGAATGGCTTTTTGATTGTCGTGTATCGTTTGTCCGTTTTGTTGAATCCATTCTTTTATTTCTGTTTCGCAGCAGATCGAACGTTGTGTTTCTTTACAATCGGTAATGGTTGCAATAGCATATTTATGATTAGGTGAATAATGTCCCGGTTCGTTTTTCTGTTTTATAAATAATGTTGCAATTCCTGCAGAAATGAAGAATAAAGATATTGCCATACCGAAATAGTGCCGGTTTATAAATCGTTTTGACGGGAACTTTGATGAATTGTGATATTTAATAATAAATATGATACCTAAAAACGAAAAAATATAAATAGTATGAAGGAATGGTAAAAAATATTGTAATAAGATTCCCGTTATGAACGGGAGCAGTATGCGTAAAAACGGAGCTTCTTCGATTGGGAGAAAGGAATTTTTCATGGCATTTTATATCGGGCTATTTTTACGATATATACGGGAGCACAGGAAATGACAAATAAGATTGTGTGTTTCGGATATGGATTAGAATGAGATTAACAAAGAATGTTGTTGAGGTAATTTATCAGAGTTCCTGTCTCCGGTATTATATCGAATTTTTATAACGCTTTAAGTTTTGCTATCATTTGCATAGGATCTGGAGCACTGAATATCGCATTTCCTGCAACAAGAATATCCGCTCCGGCTGTCAAAACTTTTTTACCGGTGTCTAAATTAATACCACCGTCAACCTCAATGAGAGTATTGGCATTTTTCCGTAAAATCATCTCTTTTAAAACTGAGATTTTTTCAGTAGAATGTTCTATAAATTTTTGTCCTCCGAATCCCGGATTTACAGACATAATAAGTACCATATCAACATCCGAAACAATGTCTTCCAGTAAAGAAACAGGAGTGTGGGGATTTAATGTAACACCTGCTTTCATTCCGTTTTCTTTTATCTGTTCTACAGTACGGTGCAAATGTACGCAAGTCTCATAATGCACATTCATCATATAAGCGCCAATCCCTTTGATTTCCTTGATGAATTTAATGGGGTCGGTGATCATAAGATGAACATCCAAAGGTTTTGTACTGATTTCTTTTACATATTTCAAAACCGGAAACCCGAAAGAAATATTCGGTACGAATACGCCGTCCATGATATCCAGATGCAACCAATCCGCTTCACTTTGGTTTACCATCTCTATGGCTGTTTGCAGATTGCCGAAATCGGCGGATAAGAGGGACGGTGCTATTTTATGTGTCATATCTTATAAAATCAGATTATATACAAAGATACGGATAGGATTTGGATTTATGAACAAAAATAAAAGATTTTCTCTAAAGGTATTAGGCCGCTTTGGGAAGCAAGTTATTAGTAGCCAAGGCATAAAAATCCTGTTTTTTGAAAAAGAATATTTCAAAAAACAGGATAATGATTTAGTTTAGAATGTATCCTCCGAGATTTTGAGGCAATTTGCTTTCATAGGTATATGACCGTGCAAATTGCTTAAGAAGTTCGACAGTAGAACTTTTAGGTGTTAATATCGGAGCAATAGCTTTCTCTGAAAGCAGTCGAGGAGTAGAGCTTTTTTTCATAGGCACTGTTTTTTATTTTGTTTATTATTAAAACGTGCCTACTCTGTTTTTTATTATCCTAACATGCTATTTTTTTATAAAGAAAGTTCGATATGGTGGTCTTCTGCCATTTTCCTCATATTTAAAATTGCATATCTCATTCGTCCCAAAGCAGTATTGATACTTACATTTGTAGCGTCTGCAATCTCTTTAAAGCTCATGTTTTTATAATAACGCATGATGAGTACCTCTTTCTGGTTATCGGGAAGCGCAGCTACCAGTTTACGAATATCGGCTTGAATTTGTGTCTGTACTAATGAGTCTTCTATCGTACCTTCGCTTAATTCTTTCCGATTGAATACATCAGGATTCATTTCGTCATTAGATAAATGATTTTCATTTTTCTCCTGACGATAGTAATCGATAATTAAATTGTGGGCTATACGGGAAATCCATGATGGGAATTTCCCCGTTTCGACATAACGTCCCTGTTTGATAGTCGTGATTACTTTTACGAAGGTTTCCTGAAAAATATCTTCAGTCAAGTCTCTATCTTTAACTATATAATATATATAAGAATAAATACGGTTTTTGTATCTGTTCAGAAGAATGTCAAAAGCCTCGTTATTACCCTTCGAATAAAGTACGACCAGTTCTTCGTCTGTTCGTGATGCTAAATTATTCATTACCTTGTAGTATGTTGGTTTAAGAGTAATGTTTTTCTATAGGCTCTTGTTTTTTGTTTATGTGAATGAATTAGTTGATGATTTGTTGCAAATAAAATATATTTTCCATACAAAAAAAAGCATTCTTGTTATTTTTCCTCCTTAAAAGTTCATATTTAACAGCTTTAACACGTAAAATGTTAATCGTTTAAGAGTTAGAGCTATGATAGGGGAATATAAAAGATTTGATAAAAAAAGTGTATTTCTTACGTATTATTATTACTTTTGTAATTCGTTTACCAACTAAATTAACGTGAATTATGAAACCTACACTATTTGTCTTGGCTGCCGGAATGGGTAGCCGTTATGGCGGATTAAAGCAGCTAGACGGGCTTGGTCCTAATGGCGAAACTATCATGGATTATTCTATTTTTGATGCAGTGCGTGGTGGCTTCGGGAAAGTTGTTTTTGTAATCAGACATTCTTTTGAAGAAGATTTCAGGACAAAAATTTTAAAGAAATATGAGAATATAATACCTGTTGAGGTAGTATTTCAAGAATTAGATTATTTACCTGATGGGTTCTCTCTTCCTGAAGGCCGGGAGAAGCCGTGGGGAACTAATCATGCTGTATTAATGGGGAAAGATGTGATTAAAGAGCCATTTGCTGTCATTAATGCAGATGATTTTTATGGCCGTGAAAGTTTTGCCATTCTTGCAGATTATTTGTCTAAATTGGACGGAAAACAGAATGAATATTGTATGGTAGGATATCGTGTCGGAAATACTCTGTCCGAAAGTGGCTCTGTTGCTCGGGGAGTTTGCGAAATGAATGATAAAAATGAGCTGACCTCTGTTGTAGAGCGGACTCAAATAGAACGGCGTGACGGAAAGATAATGTTTAAAGAGGGAGATGTCTGGACAGAAGTTGACGAGAATGCTCCCGTATCCATGAATATGTGGGGATTTACGCCCGATTACTTTAAATATTCAGAAGATTATTTTGTTCAGTTCTTAAAAGAAAATGCTGGAAATCTCAAGGCGGAATATTTTATTCCGTTGATGGTAAATCATTTGATTCAAAATAAAATCGCAACAGTTAAAGTTTTGGATACGCCTTCTAAATGGTTTGGTGTAACTTATGCTTTAGATCGTCCGGTTGTTGTAGATAAGATCAATGCTTTGGTTGCTGCCGGAGAGTACCCTGCTAAGTTATTTTAAAATATTTATGATGATAAAGAAAATGCACTTGAAATTTCAAGTGCATTTTCTTTATCATCA
>URAV01000053.1 GCA_900545915.1 uncultured Porphyromonadaceae bacterium | reverse complement strand
ACATAAGCCCATACGCTTATTGCGCTAATAATTTCATTAATGCGGTTGATCCAGACGGGAGAAGTACCTGGGTAATTGCCAATAAAAACGGAACATATACGATACTTGGAGGAAGTCTGAAAGACAACGATTTAAATATTTATGCTTTGTCTGCGGGTAAAAACGGGGAAATTATCAAAAAAAGTATCGGGATGACTACCTCTATCACTTCTTTTTATGACAGTTACGCAAACAATGGTAGTGGCGCTTGGGCCGTAGGTAGTATTATCGATCCTAAAGATAACAGCGGAAAAGTGTTTTTGAACAATTTAGTCAAAGATGATCCTGAAATCGGTTATTATATGGACAACGCAAAAAAAGGTCAGAAATATGACTTTAAAGAGACAAATGGAACTTTAAATACACTTTATCAAAAAAACGAAGACTTTTATAGAGGTATGCCTATCGGCAGTACGAAAAACGGACAAACAATATATACCTCTGCAAAAGATATCGGTAATATTGCAGCGGGTTATGTGGCCGGAATACATGCTATCCCTTGGTCTTTGGTGCGAAAAGAATTCGATAATCTGCAATCTATTCAAGATAATAGACCTTCTATCGAATTGCCATCTTCCCAAAATGCGCAATATTTCGGATACCAACTCGGAATAAGAGATCTTTTAATAGCTCCTTTTTCTATTCTTGACAGATATACCAGAAGTATTCCTACTTTATATAAACGTTTAACTAAATAGTTATGAAAAAGATTATTTATATCCTATCGCTTATCGCTATCGGTTTGATATATTCCTGCTCTGAAAAAAAACAGAAATATAACAACGAACCCAGCAACTTCTTTTTTAAAGTTCCGGGAACAGATATCGGGATAACTACTTCTAAAGTACCAGGTGCTCAATTTTATGTCGTATTTGCAAAAGATAGTACTCAATTTTCTGATACTGTCGATTATATAAAATATGAAACCAATCAATCAACTATTTTGAATTTCGTATTTGACCCCCGTAATAAAAAAGCCATTTACATATTAGCTTCTGACGATATTACAGAAATTAATATTCTTAATGACAGTCTGGAAATACTACGAGAGGCTGAATTCGACTCTCTTTTTTTTGAACCTCGCTTTAGAACAGAACCTCCAATTCTAAAATATCCATATATCCAAGTAAATATATATCCGAGTCATTATACAATATCAATGACTAAATACGAACCTGTTAATAATCATATAAAAGAAGGTGACATTTATGGTGGTTGGTAAATTTCTACATACAAGAAATTTTGATTGACTTTTATATCAAAAAACAACATCCACAAATCATTTTTTCATCAAGAAAAAACACTCTAATAAAGCATTAGTCATCAACTAATTAAATTCTCATAAATAACTCTTATAAAAATTTTCACCGAATCTATTTTCTTGCTTCGAATAAGCTTCGTAACTTTATCCCCATACAAAGAACAGTCATTATATTTATCATGCATCCATTTATACATTTACACGTCCATTCCCAATATTCTATTCTTGACGGACAAGCAAGCATACAAGCCTTAGTAGATAAAGCCATACGTGACGGCATGCGGGGCATTGCCATTACCGATCACGGAAATATGTTCGGAATCAAGGAATTTTATAATTATGTAAATAAAAAGAACGGAAGCGTCAAAAACGAGATAAAGGATTTAAAAAAAAGAATATCGGGTATCGAAAACGGAAAAATCGAATGCGAAGACCGGGATACCGAACTCTCACGCTGTAAAGCAGAACTGGAAGAAAAGGAGAAAAAACTCTTCAAACCGATCATCGGCTGCGAAATGTATGTGGCAAGAAACCGCTTACAAGATAAAAACGGTAAACCAGATCAAAGCGGATACCACCTAATCGTTCTTGCCAAAAACCTGAAAGGGTATAAAAATCTGATTAAACTGGTATCAAAAGCATGGACAGAGGGTTTTTATATGCGTCCACGTACCGATCGTGTCGAACTGGAAAAGTATCACGAAGGGTTGATCGTCGCATCTGCCTGTTTAGGCGGTGAAGTCCCGAAAAAAATAAACAAAGGCTTGCTCGACGAAGCAGAAGAAGCTATACGATGGTACAAGAATCTATTCGGTGAAGATTATTATCTGGAATTACAACGGCACAAAGCTACCGTTCCGAATGCCAATCACGAAGCATATCCTTTGCAAGTACAAGCTAATACTAAAATTCTGGAATATGCAAAAAAATATAATATCAAGGTAATCTGTACCAATGATGTGCATTTTGTCGACGAAGAACATGCCGAAGCTCATGACCGGCTGATCTGCTTGAGTACGGGAAAAGATCTTGACGATCCCAACCGTATGTATTATTCAAAACAGGAATGGATGAAAACAACCGAAGAGATGAATGCTCTCTTCGCCGATATTCCCGAAGCCCTTATCAATACCAATGAAATACTGGATAAGGTGGAGTTTTATTCGATCGATCATGCTCCTATCATGCCGACATTCGCTATTCCTGAAGAATTCGGGACAGAAGAAGGATATCGGAAAAAGTTTACGGAAAAAGATTTGTTCGATGAATTTACTCAAGATGAAAACGGAAATGTAGTCCTGGATCAAGCTGCAGCAGAGGCAAAAATAAATACATTAGGGGGATATGACAAGCTATACCGTATCAAACTGGAAGCTGACTATTTAAAGAAATTAGCTTTCGACGGGGCAAAAACTCGTTATGGAGATCCATTAAGCCCAGATGTAAAAGAACGGCTGATCTTCGAGCTCCATATCATGAAGACAATGGGTTTCCCAGGATACTTCTTGATCGTACAGGATTTTATCGCCGCAGCCCGTAACATGGGGGTATCGGTAGGTCCGGGACGAGGATCGGCTGCCGGATCGGCAGTTGCCTACTGTCTCGGGATTACCCAAATAGATCCGATACAATATGACTTGCTGTTCGAGCGTTTTTTGAATCCCGACCGTATTTCTTTACCGGATATAGACATCGACTTCGACGACGACGGACGAGGAGAAGTGCTTCGTTGGGTAACCGACAAATACGGACACGAAAAGGTCGCTCATATTATTACCTACGGTACTATGGCAACCAAAATGGCTATCAAAGATGTTGCCAGAGTAGAAAAATTACCTCTTTCGGAATCAGACCGTCTTACAAAATTAATTCCCGACAGGTTACCCGAGATAGATGGTAAATCTCCGAAAATCAATCTAAAGAATTGTATTGCCGCAGTTCCCGAATTGCAACAAGCTTGTGAATCGGACAATAGGTTGATACGCGATACGATGAAATATGCTCGTATGCTCGAAGGAAATGTACGGGGTACGGGTGTTCATGCTTGCGGAACGATTATCTGCCGAGACGACATTACCGATTGGGTTCCGGTAAGTACAGCCGATGATAAAGAGACCGGTGAGAAAATGTTGGTCACTCAATATGAAGGTTCGGTAATCGAAGATACAGGACTGATAAAAATGGACTTCTTAGGATTGAAAACACTATCGATTATCAAAGAAGCCGTAGCGAATATAAAATCTCACCGAGGCATCGATATCGATATCGACAAAATATCGATAAACGACGATGCGACTTATAAATTGTACAGCGAAGGGAAAACCGTAGGGACATTCCAGTTTGAATCGGCCGGCATGCAAAAATATTTGCGTGAACTACAACCGACGACCTTTGAAGACCTCATCGCCATGAATGCTCTCTATCGACCGGGACCTATGGATTATATTCCGCAGTTTATCGACCGGAAACACGGCAGAGAACCAATTGTATATGATATTCCGATTATGGAAAAGTACCTGAAAGATACTTACGGAATTACAGTGTATCAAGAACAGGTGATGCTTCTCTCTCGGTTATTGGCTGACTTTACGCGTGGACAGTCCGATGCTTTGCGTAAAGCGATGGGAAAAAAATTAAAGGATAAACTGGATGCTCTAAAACCGCTGTTTATAAATAACGGACAAAAGAACGGACACGATCCCAAAACTTTGGAAAAAATCTGGGCAGACTGGGAAAAATTCGCATCGTACGCATTTAATAAGTCTCATGCGACATGTTACTCTTGGGTGGCTTACCAGACAGCTTACCTGAAAGCTAACTACCCTTCGGAATATATGGCTGCCGTGATGAGCCGCAATATCTCGAATATTACGGAAATCACCAAACTTATGGACGAATGTAAAGCTATGGGTATTAAAGTGCTCGGTCCGGATGTAAATGAAAGTAATTTGAAATTCAACGTTAATAAAGACGGCAATATACGCTTCGGATTGGGAGCTGTAAAAGGTGTAGGAGAAAGTGCTGTCCGCAGCATTATGGAAGAAAGGGAGAAAAACGGCCCGTTCACCAGTGTCTTCGATTTCGTACAACGAGTCAATCTGAATGCTTGCAACAAAAAAAATATAGAAAGTCTTGCCTTATCCGGAGGCTTCGACAGCTTTCCGGAAATTAAAAGAGAACAATATTTCGCCCCAAACAGTAAAGGTGAAGTTTTCCTCGAAACTCTTGTCCGTTACGGTAATAAATATCAAGTAGATAAAGCCGCTCAGATCAACTCACTATTCGGCGGAAGCGATGCTATCGAAGTAGCCAAGCCGGAAATTCCTGTTGCAGAAAGCTGGTCTGATTTGGAACGACTGGAAAAAGAACGGGATTTAGTAGGAATTTATTTGTCTGCTCATCCTTTAGACGACTATGCCTTGACTCTCGAATACGGATGCAATACCCGAATGAGCGAACTGGAAGACCGTCAGGCCTTAATCAACAAAGATATTGTCATGGGTGGTATTGTAACAGGTTTTAGAGAGGGGATGACAAAGACCGGTAAACCATTCGGAATTCTAAAAATCGAGGATTATTCAGGGTCTGCCGAGATTCCTCTTTTCGGAAAAGATTTCGTCGATTTCCGGAAATTCGGATACAACGGTATGTACCTGCTTATTAAAGCGAAATGTCAACCTCGAAAATTCAATGAGAGTGTTCTGGATATACGAATTGTCTCAATCGAATTATTGCAAGACGTAAAAAATAAACTATTGGAAAGTCTTACTGTAGTAATTCCGATCGATCAGATCAACAATGGTATAATAGAGCCGTTGACAGACCTGCTTAAACCCGATAAAGAATCGAATACCGAACTTTTCTTCGAAATCTATGATCCTGAAGAAAAATATCAAGTAAAGCTTTTCGCCCGATCACACAAAGTTAATGTAACAAAAGACCTAATCCGATTTATAGAGGACAACAACGGACTATCATTCAAAATAAACGGTATTTCCCGCAAAGAAATGCAACGCAATACCGAAGAGGCAGATGACGAACTGGTGCTATACGGTACAGAGGCATCGGCTTAAAAAACATATTTATAATTCATCGAACAAATAGGATTGGTTTATTGTTTTTTTATAACTTTGTTAGACTTTTGAAAACCATTATAAATTAAAATTTTAATACTTCAAAATCATGGCATTACAAATTACAGATGCAAACTACAAAGAGCTTCTCGCTTCGAACAAGCTCGTAGTAATTGATTTTTGGGCGGAATGGTGCGGTCCATGTCGCAGTATCGCCCCAGCCGTTGAAGAACTGGCTACCGAGTTCGAAGATAAGGCGATTATCGGAAAATATAATGTCGATAACGACAATGAGTTGAGTGAAGAATACGGTATCCGCAGCATTCCTACTCTTTTATTTTTTAAAGATGGCAAACTTGTTGATAAACAAGTAGGTGCATCTTCTAAAGCCGATCTGAAAGCAAAAATCGAAGCTAACTTATAAAATATAGAATATCAGTGAAAGATTGTATGGAAAATTTCATACAATCTTTCTTTCTACCGACTCTCCTCCCAATTTGTTTTTAGAATTTTACTTATTAAAACTGAAAACATTATGAGAATCTTTATGTTAATCGTTTCGATGACGACCATCATTTTTACCGGATGTCATCAGCAAAAGAAAAGCGAGAGTCTGCTTATTGAAATGACCAATCCTACAGACCGTTACCGGAATAATGCAGGCATTGTTATCGAACGTAGCCAATTAAATAATCCGGACTCTACATTACTGCCTGTCCTTCACGATAACAACGGAAAACTAATCGTCTCTCAACTCGATGATATAGATCAAGACGGACAATGGGACGAACTCGCATTTATCAGCAATTTTTCTCCGAATGAAAACCGCACTGCAACACTTACATGGGTAACTCCGGAAAAATATCCGACTTTTAAAGATTCTATACAGACATCCGTAGGCAAGGAATCATTCAAACAATTTACCGCTTCAGGATATACCATTCTGCAAGAAGCCGATTCTATCGGATTAGGGGAAATTGCCGTTTATTCAAAAAAAGTGGCCTATCCCATAGGAGAACCGCACTATTTAATAATTAGTGAAGGGCCGGTAAGAAGAATTTTCGGAATCGACCGAAAAGAAAATGAAACATTCGCAGGCCGTATCATCGAGCTGGTAACAATCTGGGCTGGACATAACGGTTATGAAAAGGAAATAGCATTAATAAATATGCCTTCGAATACACTTCTACTCACAGGCATAAAAGATAATGTATTAAATCCGGATACGACTTTCCGGGCTTATGAATACGGATATGTCGCACTCATGGCTCATACTCTGGAAAAAGAATCATATTATACGGGAATGGCGATCATCATTCCGAATGAATATTATACCCGACGAGGTTACACTACCTACAAAGATCATAAACTATGGTATGCGGAATTGAAACCGAATGCAGAAAACAAATTGACTTTTTATGTATACGGTGCTAAAGAAAAAGATAACGAAGGATTTCGCAGTGCTGACTATTTTGAAGAATTTATCGATTATGAAACACTTTACATCGATAATCCTATAAAAGTAAATCTTGTAAATTGATATTATGGACGAAGGCCGCCTCAAACAAAAAGTACAAATTACAATCGTATCTTGTTCCGTCATTCTGATGATTGGAAAGTTCATCGCATTTTTCATGACTAATTCAGTCGGGATTCTGACCGATGCGATGGAAAGTATTGTAAATATGGCAGCCGGATTTATTGGCTTATACAGCCTTCATCTTGCGGCAAAACCTAAAGATGAAGGCCATCCTTTCGGACATGGTAAAATAGAGCTTATCTCAGCTTCTGTAGAAGGTCTTCTCATTATTCTTGCCGGGAGTTTAATCGTTTTTGAGGGAGTCAAACGACTATTCATCCCTTCTGTAATCGAAAAACTGGATATCGGTATTTACATCATCGCCGGCGCCGGAATTATCAATTATTTATTGGGATATTATAGTATCCGCACCGGAAAAAAATATGACTCTATTGCCTTGATTGCCGGAGGAAAACATCTGCAATCCGACACTTATTCGAGTATAGGCTTAGTCATCGGATTAGTTCTGATGTATATTACCCGGATAGAATGGATAGATAGTGTCCTCGCATTGATTTTCGGGACTATCATTATTTTCACGGGAATCTCTATACTCAAGAAAACAGTTGCCAACCTTATGGATAAAGCGGATAAAGAGATTCTCGGCATAATCGCCGACATAATATCAAAAAACCGGCAACCCGACTGGATAGACATCCATAACCTGAAAATGGTAAAATACGGTAGTTATTATTATATAGACTGCGACCTTACTCTTCCTTGGTACTATAATATAAAAGAGGGTCACTCAGTTTGCAGAAATCTGGAAAAGATTATATGTAAAGGATTTACCGATAAAATTTCATTCTCGGTACATTCAGATTTCTGTACCAGATCCTACTGCAAGCACTGCCAAGTGACAAATTGCACATATCGGAAACAACCATTCGTTTCACCTCTACAACTTACGCTCAAGGAAATTACAGAGAGTGATGAAGAGCGTAATGAATAAAATTATCTACAAAAAGAAATCTTTAGAACTATTCAGAAAAAGAAATTCTTGTAAGAGTGAACAACTCCCATATCTCCGATTGTTATAGTAAAACAGTGTAATCTGTAATTACTGAATAATAATGAGAGCATACGATTGTAAAATCGGGGGTTCCTATGCTTCTCCAGTTATATTTCCTTCATAACCGGAACCGGAAGGATAAAATTTCTGAATATGAGAAAACTTATTCTTGCATCTGTTATGATGCTTATGGCAACAGCCTTTTCTTTCGGGCAAATGGATATTGGATTCGGCCCTAAAATCGGATTAAATCTGACAAACATGACAAACTCAAACATGAGGATAAAACCGGGCATAGTAGTCGGGGCGTTCGCAAACATGCGAATAAATGATTACTTAGGGGTCCAACCTGAAATATTATTTTCTATGCAAGGGACTAAAAAAAATGATTATACACTGAAAATGAATTATTTCAATATCCCAATCATGGCAAAAGCCTACATGTGGAAAGGTCTAAATCTCGAACTCGGTCCTCAGTTCGGATTCCGGACAAAAGCTTCCAGTGAAGAAGGAGATATAAGTGTGAATGTAAAAGATGAAACAAAAGTTTTCGATTTTGCAATCGGCGTAGGGTTGGCTTATGAGACGGAAATGGGACTCACTGCGGGATTCAGATATCTGATTAGTGCAACTAAAGCCATCGATCACGAAAAAAATAAGAACAGCGTATTTCAACTTACTGTAGGTTGGATGTTTTGAAAAAAATAAAGAACATAATTTTTTAAAGAGGGGGTCAAAACTCAATTTTATAGAAAATGAACTTTTAATTTGAAACTTGACATCTTTCACCGATTATAAAAAAGCCGTATCACTACTCGAGAATAGAATTGATACGGCTTTTTACGTTTATCAGTTACAATCTAATAACTTTTCAAAATATTCATCTTAGAGCCTATTATTTTTTATAAAATGCGAAACAATAAAATTATCCTGTCTATTATGCCAACATACAACATTTATTCTAACAAAATTAAAATAACTTAAGTAGAAAAATAGACCACAAAAACATAAAAAAAGACAATCACATTTTTATTTTATTATATTATTTTTGTTGTATAATCAACTATGGGATATACAACTATATTTGTGGAGGTCATATCCCCTACTATAATAAATTTATTCTTACCGGCGGCCTCACGGTAAATAAAAACTTGATATATATGAAAAAATTTGTGCTTGCATCTGTTATGCTGTTTTTAGCCACCGCCTTTTCTTTTTCTCAAGAAATCGCTTTTGGAGCAAAAGCAGGTTTATCTCTTTCGAACCTGACAAATAGTGATTTTAATGCACGACCGGGACTTGTAATCGGAGGCTTTGCCAACATTCGTTTCAATGACTATGTTGCTTTGCAACCGGAATTACAATATGCCATGCAAGGAGGTAAATACGATGATCTGACAACTAAACTGGACTACATTCAAATTCCAGTTATGGTAAAAGGATATATGTGGAAAGGACTGAATATCGAGGCAGGTCCACAATTCGGATTTCGCGTAGTCGGTAAAGAAAAAATAGGTAGCAAAAGTTATAGTATAAAAGACGCCACAAATGTTTTTGATTTTGCAATCGGCGTAGGATTGGGATATGAAACTGAAATGGGACTTACAGCCGGTTTCCGGTATCTGATCAGTGCAACTGATGCCTTTGACGGTGCTGACGCTAAAAATAGCGTATTCCAAATCGCTTTAGGATGGAAATTCTAATATATTAAAATAATTTGCAAACCTCGGCAGAAGCATTGAGCTTACTCGAACAATTACACCGAGATATTGCATTTATTCTAACGAAAACAAAACAGGAATCTACCATTCAACAATAACAGATGCACCCTCTATATCTCCGGGTATAGGGGGTTTTTGTTTTGAAATACTCAATATCCCCCCCTCAGAAAGAGGAAACTCTGTTTGTATCGCACGTATGATTCTCCCCGCAACATGTTCTAACAAATGAGAAGAAATTTTCATTTCCCGACAAATAATTTCATACAACTGCGCATAGTTGAGCGTAGCGTCCAAATTATCCGTCTCCATAGCATCCTTGAAAGGATATTTTACTTTAACATATATTTCATAATCATTTCCTACGCATCGTTCTTGTTCAGCAACACCATGATAAGCATAAAAACGAATTTTTCTCAACTCTACAAACGTATTCATATCTGCTTTTATTTAAAGACTACCGCAAAAATACATTTTTCTATCTATTTCCATACATCGACATATCAATTCCGACTAAGAATCTGTCTAAATTTTACGATAAAAAATTCTCAAATCAATCCCGAACTAAACTCAGCCAAGTTCCGAACTTATAAAAGTTTTTATCCGGCATGAATTGTTTTTTCATTAGAAATCGTAATTTTGCAACCATAGGAGAAATAATAATATGGCAAAGGAAAACCAACCTACCGGGATGGCGCATAGCGCACTGACTGTAGAGACAACCGTTACCGGAAACATTTCGGCCTCTACGGATATTCGTATAGACGGAATTCTTCAAGGGAATCTTGATTGTCAGGGAAAAGTCATTATCGGAGAGCAAGGACGTGTACAAGGAGACATAAAAGCGGTCAATGCCGAGATTATGGGTACTGTATGCGGAAATATTGTCGTAGCAGAGACTTTGGTCTTAAAATCGAGTTCCTTTCTGGAAGGAAATATTACGGTTACAACTTTAATAATCGAACCGAATGCGCATCTGAATGGACAATGCTCGATGCGAACCTTTCAAAAATAGAAATTATCTATAATCCCTCTTATTTTTATATAACATTTATACAGTTGTTTGAGAAAATAGCCGTATCTTTGCAGCCGTTTTTGAAAAAATCACAAATACAAAATAATATTTATGGCTTTTGCGAATAATGTACTCATTGTCCGCCGGGTATTAATGGCAAAACTCGTTGAGTTATGGAAACAAGACCGTTTGGTAGAACACATTGACCGTTTACCTATCGAACTCAGTCCGCGTAATGCGAAAATTATGGGACGTTGTTGCATCCACAAAGAAAGAGCTGTCTGGAAATATAAATCCTTTCCGCTGCTGGGATTTGATATGAATGACGAACAAGATGAACTGATCCCTCTCTCTTATTACGCCGAAAAAGCTTTAAAAAGAGGGAAAAACAATAAAGAAAATATCTTATGTGTCATTGATGAAGCTTGCTCTGCATGCGTTCAGGTAAATTATGAAGTAACCAATTTATGTCGAGGATGTGTAGCAAGAGCTTGTTACATGAATTGTTCTCGAAAAGCCATCTCTTTCGGAGAAAACGGCCAGGCCAGAATCGACCACAGTAAATGCGTCAGTTGCGGGATCTGTAAAGAAGCTTGTCCTTACCATGCCATCGTATATATTCCAGTACCTTGTGAAGAAGCCTGTCCGGTAAAAGCTATTTCTAAAGATGAAAACGGCATCGAACATATCGATGAATCGAAATGTATCTATTGCGGTAAATGCATCAATGCCTGTCCTTTCGGATCTATTTTCGAAATATCTGAAGTATTCGACGTTCTCACTAAAATAAAAGAAGGGAAACAAGTTATTGCGATCGTCGCGCCTTCTATCATGGGACAATATTCCGAAAAACCGGAAACCATATTCGAAGCGATACGGGAAATAGGCTTCCATGACGTTCTTGAAGTAGCCGAAGGTGCTATGGAAACAACCCGAAGGGAAGCGGAAGAGCTGAAAGAAAAACTGGAAGAAGGCCAACCTTTTATGACAACATCATGTTGTCCATCCTACATAGAGCTGGTAAATAAACATGTCAAGGATATGAAACCTTATGTATCAAGTACCGGAAGTCCTATGTATTACACAGCTCGAATCGCTAAAGAAAAATATCCCGAAAGCCTTATCGTATTTATAGGTCCTTGCGTTGCCAAACGGTCAGAAGCCCGCAGAGATGAGGCTGTAGATTATGTAATGACATTTGAAGAAATAAATGCTATATTCGATGGATTATCCATCGATATGACACCGAAAAACAACGAACCGTTCCATTGCTCAGCACCCAAAGAAGGAAAGGGCTTCGGTATGTCAGGTGGAGTTATCGGAGCTGTGAAAGCACAAAATTTAATTCCCGACCTGAAAGCCTTACAAGTATCAAATCTCAATAAAAAGAATATCGGTCTGCTTCGGGCATTCTCCAAAGGTAAAGCGCCGGTTAACTTTATCGAAGTAATGGCTTGTGAGGGTGGATGTGTAACAGGACCTTCAGCACATGTAGATGCCGCAACAGGAAGCAAATTGTTTAAACAAGCTATGGAAAAGTTTTCTGCCGTAACAGAATCAGAAAAATAATACGACTAACTTAAGAGCCTGTTTAAATTTTCCAATAAAAAATACCATCAGTTCTTTTTTGCGTTCTCTTCCTGTCCTTTTCCCTGTTTTC
>URAV01000052.1 GCA_900545915.1 uncultured Porphyromonadaceae bacterium | reverse complement strand
CCGAAATAAACAATAGCAAAAGGGGCTGTCCGACTTTTTGGACAGCCCCTTTTTTGTCATTTGTTACTATTCCATCTTATCTCGCAAAGATATGCCTACGTCGATAAAACGTCCGCCTCCAGTATCTTTACAATATACGGTAATAAGATTCTCTTTACCGATTCTCAAAGCTTTTAAAGCCTCTGGCTTTATTGGGAAATATTCATAGTCGTTATTTGCTCTTCCGGCATTACAAGCAAGAACACCGTTGATAAATACATCAAAATTTTCGTCATGCATAACCTTGAGCATAAGGCGGGATATTTCGTCTTGAGAAAGTTTAGGCATGGTAAATTTGCGACGTATGCAGATTTCCGTAATGGTTCTGCCCTTATTATCTTTTATTTTGCCGTCTGCGACAGGCCAAGGGGTATTTCCCTTTTTACCGGCGGCATTTCCAAATGCTCCCAGGCCTTCTTCCCAATCTGAATCATCGAAATTCTCTTTGTTCCAAGCTCCTTTTCTCGGACCGTATTTATATTTCCAGATTTGGGCTTCTTTTTCCGATGTCGGGACTATTTCTTTAAAATTCGGCATTTTAAATTGGAATGTATTTATTTTTGTAATTTTAGAAGCATCGACTTTAGCAATTCTGTCATACGTGAACAATCCGTTGATTTCGGTCATTATATCGGTAAGTTCTGTATAAACTACGGCAGCGAGACCGTTTTCTTCTCGCATTTTGATAATCATATTATAAAGTTCGGCGTATTTGAAGAGAAGATCTTCTGATGTATCTACGTTAGCATATCCGCTGCCTTTACCTTCGAACCACATGTGTCCCGGAACTTTCATCCCTATACCACCGAATTCACCGCAAACGAGCACTTTCCCTTTAGCTTTTTCTTGATCCTCGACTTTAGGTTTGGGGTAAGAAGGAGCAGGGTAACTATGCGTATCCAATATGTCTCCTGAAAAAGACCATTTTCCTCCGCTTGCGTCATTGATCAATCGGGTGGGATCTTGTTTTTTGACGACCTGCACAAGACGTTCGGTATCGAATTGCCCTTGTCCTTCGTTAAATATTACCCACATAATAACAGACGGAGAATTTTTAAGAAAATCTACCATTCCTGTAAGTTCGGTTTCAAAAGCCTTTTTATCGATTTCTGGAGTGGGCTCATCTTTGTGGCTGCCTCTATATGAATTGCAAGAGGGGGCATCTTGCCATACCATAAGTCCGAGTTTGTCGCACCAGTAATACCAGCGAGCAGGTTCTACTTTTATGTGTTTGCGAGTAAAATTGAACCCCATTTTAATCGTTTCTTCTATGTCGAAGCGAAGAGCTTCGTCTGTGGGTGCGGTATAAATTCCATCGGGCCAGAATCCTTGATCGAGGGGACCGTTCATAAAAACAGGCTCATTATTTACGAATAGACGCTTTACCCCGTTTATTTCTCCTACGGAGATTTTTCGCATACCGAAATAGCTATTGACCTTATCCGTCGGTTTGCCGTCATTTCCCAATATCGATACATTAATATCATATAGATAAGGATTTTGAGGAGACCAAAGTTTCGGATTCGAAATTTTGATCTTTATAGGACTATTGGTTTTCCCTTGAAATTTTCCGGATGCGAGCTCGACGAGTACTTTGGCATTTTTTGTATTTGACAAGACAGTAACTTCGACCTCTTTTTTATCTATATCGGGGACGATTTTGAGATCTTTGATATAAGTTTTGGAGACCGGTTCAAGCCATACTGTTTGCCATATTCCGCTTGTCGGTGTGTACATGATGCCTTTTTGAATACTGTCTTGTTTTCCTCGTGGTTGCCCTCCCTTATCTGTCGGGTCATAAACACGGACTATGAGCTCATTTTTCCCGTTTGTTACGGCATTTGTTATGTCAAAACTGAAAGGCAGATATCCTCCTTTATGCAGTCCTATTTTCTTCCCGTTGATAAATACTTCTGCCTCATAATCGACCGCTCCGAAATGGATCAGAATTTTTTTCCCTTTCCATTTGGACGGAATTTCAAATGTACGTCTGTACCAGAATTTGTCCAGTTGTTCCATGATTCCGGAAAGGGCACTCTCGACGGGAAAGGGTACTAAAATGTTTTCTGTGAGTTTTCTCCCGAAAGGTGGCTTTTCGTTTAAATCGGCGGAACGTTGAAACTCCCATACTCCGTTGAGATTCATCCATTCGTTGCGAGTCATTTGTGGACGGGGATACTCCGGATGAGGTTTCTCGGAATTCACGTCTTTTGCCCATTTTGTCATAATCGGTGCTTCTTTCGTTTTGAACTGGGCATGTAGGTCTGAACAAAAAAACGTAAGAACGCAACATATAGTCAGCATCCTTACAACTTTCATTTTCTCTTTAGTCATCCTTATGAATTTTGTTATAAATGTATTTTACAAATATACAATATTTAAAGTACTTGTACATATTTTGAGGGAAGAATTTTGAAATAAAAGGATAAGGTGGTCACCCAAGAGAATGAAATCATGAATTGATTATTTGGCGGCAAATATTGGATGAATGGTAAAATATATAAACAAAAAAAGGTTGTCTCACGACAACCAATCTTCATTAACCTTAAATCTAATACCATGAAAAACACAATGCAAATATAATGCATAATCTGTTATTAAACATACTTTTTGAGCATAAAATGTTGTATATAAACATTATTTAATAAAATCGAGCTATTTGAATTTTCTATTTTAGGTTTTATTGATTTTGTTTACACTGATTAATCTATATTCTTCTATTAAACCAAATCTGCAGAAAAAACATTCGTTTTTTCTGCAGATTTGGTTATCTAAAAAATAGATGGGCTTTCACGAAGCGTAAGCATTTAACATCCATATCATTTTCTCTTGATCTTTGAGTAAGTCGCTCATCATGGAAACTGTCATTTCATCTTTTGTTTCGGATGCTAATGATAAAAGTTTTCGTTCTTCAGCAATGAGGACTTTAAGTGTTTCCCCAATATTGTTTAGAGCTTTATCAGCACTATCTATATAACCGGATTCTTTAATGTTTGTAGTTTGTAGATAATTGCTGAATTGATGTTGAGGTATCCCGCCGAGCATCAATATTCTTTCGGCAATTTCATCAATTGTTTCGGCGGCACTGTTATACATATCTTCAAATTTACTATGTAAAACAAAGAAAGAATGTCCCTTAATGTTCCAGTGAAGACCTCTTAGGTTTGTATAATAAACTTGAAAATCTGCCAGTAATTGTTGCAATCCGTTTACTATATTTTCTACTTTTTGTTTGTCTAATTGAATATAATCTAAAGTTTTCATATCATTTTATTTTAGAGGTTTATTTAATTGTTTAGTACAAATGTAAGAAGTTATGTTTTATAAATCAAACTGATATTATATATGTGTATATAGATAATATAAATATGTTTTGAGTTAGAAGATAATTGGGATTTTGTGTTGTTTGGGGTAAAGAGTGTTGTAGTGAGGATTATTGAGCCGGAATAGGGTTACTGTAAAAGCTTGCGAAAGCTTATCTCCGGCCTTTGAAGCTTACCGGATTTTGTATAAATGTTTCTTGAGTATTCATGCTTTGATAAAAGAAGGAGGTTTTTCTCTATTTGAGAATTAGTAAAATTTTGGCTGTTCGAATATTTTAGATAGAGGAGGCTATTAAAAAAAGAAAAGGTTGTCATCTCGACAACCAATCTTCGTTAACCTTAAATCTAATACCATGAAAAACACAATGCAAATATAATGCATTTTTGTGTTGTGCAACATGTTTTATTTACAAAAAATATGTTGTTTAACATTGTTTTGTATCTCATGGATAAAAAAGGCTCTTTATAAACAATTATTTATGATTTATGAATATATAAAAATATGTTCTCTTATTTTTTTAGAGCCAGTCGTATGTTTTGTCTGGTCAGTTTTGAGTGTTTTTTCAAAGACGTTTTCGAATGGTCGAGAGCTATCTGACAAAAGACGACAGGCTGGAAAAAAAGTTAAGACTTTTTTAATTGGAAAATTTAGACAAGTTCTCGGACTCCTGAGAAAATTTTATTGGGTTATGTTTATTAAAAATCGCATTATCGGTGTGAAATTGTTATTTTTTGACCCAAAAGTTTTATTAAAATAGTTTTCAATAATTTATATTTACAAATATTTTTATAACTAATTGAGATACAAAATGAAAAACTTAGGATTCTTTTTCCTTCTGCTTTTAGTCTGCCAATCATGTATAGTAATTTGTAAAGGAGGAAAAGATAAAGTTGTGGCAAAATCTAATTATGAGAGGGTTTCGGGAAAAGGACAGATTGTAGAGAAAGAGATAACTCATTCCGGTTTTGACAAACTGTCTTTATTTGCTCCGATAAAAGTAAAAGTTTTGGAGGGGGAAACCTATAATGTGAAGGTTTCAGGACATGAAAACTTGGTATCATTACTTAACATTGAGATGAAAAATAAAACCTTAAAGATTAATACAGAGAAAAATTATGAGTTTACTGATGATGTAAAAGTATTAATACAGATACCCGTGTCATTGCAGAAAATGGATATCGGTAGCTTATGTCAGGCCTCTATCGGAAAAATCGTCGATCAGGATAAATTTGAATTGAATGCCTCAGGTGTATCGAGGTCTAATATCGAAAAACTTTTTGTTCATGATATCGATCTGAATATTAGTGGAGTTTCTAAAGTCGATATTATGTCTTTAGAAGCGAAAAAGCTTTCCTTGAGTTTGAGTGGAGTTTCCGAAGCCAAAATAGATGGAAAAACAGTTGATTTATCTCTTGAAATGTTAGGCGTAAGTAAAGGTTTTTTAGGGAAATTAGAAACTGAGAATCTAAATTGTAGAATGTCGGGTGTTTCCAATTGTAAGGTGCGGGTATCTCAAGTATTGAAAGCCGATATGTCCGGTGTTTCTAAACTCAATTATTGGGGAACACCTTCTACATTAGATGTTAGTGCTTCCGGGAAATCTTATGTCAAAGCAATCCAATAGAATTATTGTTCTTGAAGATATAGATGTGTTCTTTTTAGTAGATCTAAGTTTACCACTTTCTAACGATTTAGGAAGTGGTATTTTAAATATTTGAGTATAGAATTAAAATTTTAAGTTTTTAGTTTAAATTATATAGTTTTTATATGATTATTGTATTACTATTTAGAGCTTATTTAAATTTTATACGAGTATTTTTTTGAGAACTGTTTTGAGGAAGTTTTTCTGTTTCGAAAAGAAGTACTATGTGATTTGTAAGGATGGGGAAACAGACTGAGAGAGGCTCAAAAAGTTTAGATATATATAATTTTCATTGAAAAATTTAGACAGGTCAAGGTGCTAGAATGTATTTATCAAAAGAAAGAGTATGAATATAAGTTTCTGGCAGATCGGTATGAGGTAAAATTCCGAAAATGGTATGATAGTCGAAGTTGTCCTTTTTCGGTTTTCTTACCTGTTGATGGGAATATATTTTAAAATAAAAACAATAATAAATAAAATATTGCTTTATGATAGAATTAAAATCGGTAAGTAAGGTCTTTCAAACGAAAGACATTGAGACACGCGCATTGGATGATATTTGTTTAAAGATTAGTTCGTCAGAGTTTGTCTCTATAATGGGACCTTCGGGTTGCGGAAAAAGTACGTTGTTGAATTTGATCGGTTTGCTGGATCGACCGACTGCCGGAACTATACTGATACATGATACGGATGTATCGAGGATGAGTGATCGGGAGGCTGCCCGGTTTCGGAACAAGAGTCTTGGATTTGTTTTTCAGAATTTCCATTTGATCCCCTCTCTGAATGTTATGGATAATGTTGAGTTGCCGTTATTATATGGCCGGGTTGCCGCTGTCGAAAGGAAAGAGCGGGTAAAAGAAGTCTTGAATATGGTGGGGCTGTCGCATCGGATGAAGCATTTCCCGTCCCAGTTGTCAGGGGGGCAATGCCAACGTGTTGCGATTGCAAGAGCGATTGTCGGACGTCCGGAGATAATTCTTGCCGATGAACCTACCGGAAACTTGGATAGCCGCATGGGAGAAGAGATTATGGATATTTTGTTGGAGTTGAACAAACTTGGAGTTACGGTGGTCATGGTTACTCATGATGAGCATATTGCTTCCAAAACAGGACGAATAGTACGATTGTTGGATGGAAAACTCGTTTAGAGAAAGGGAATATCATGAAAATTGTGTTGAGTTATATAAAGACAGCTTTATATAATATAAAGCGGAATAAGGCTTATGCGATATTTTATATTTTGGGTACGACGTTGGCATTTGTTTTCATTGCTATTATATTGCATGTTGTCAAACTTATTACTACCGATGCAGAGCCGATGTTATATGGCGATCGAATTGTAACGGTAGGCGGTTCTCAGCTTTATAGTATGCAGGGACAATATATCGGAGGAATTTATCCCATGGAAATGGAGCAGTTTTTTGCGGCATTGAAAGGTTATGAAATGGTTTCGTACGATAATGATGAGTCTTCTACTGCTTATGTGAATGATCAGTTGAAGGCTGTAGATGTGTCATTTATCGGAGGCGATTATTTTAAAATGTATCAATACCGTTTTATCGATGGGACATCGTTTGATCGTGAGGATGCTCGAGAGGGGAAAAAAGTCGCTGTGATTAAAGAAAGTTTGGCAAGAGTCGGTTTTCCGGGAGGTAAAGCGGTTGGCGAGAAAATTAAGATTCAAGGTATTGAATATGAAATAATCGGTGTCGTTGCCGATTATTCGATGTTTTCTGCACCTACGCTTGCCAGTGTTTGGGTTCCGTACCGGTATAACAAATTTATCCCTTCTGCTCATTTTTGTTATAATGTGAATATTCTATTCCCGGAAGATATGGATGTTGCCCGGATGAAAGAATTGGTATGTAACAATGTGCGGGCTACAGTAGAAAATAGGGGTATGACAGTAGACATATTGCCGGAGAAGATTTATACCAAAAAGGAGAAGTTGATAAAAGAATACGGGACAAATATCATGTTATACGGTGCCGGAGCTGCTATTTTCTTGTTGTTGATTATTCCTGCTTTGAATATCGTGACATTGAATTTTTCCAATATGGAGAGCCGGGCTTCGGAGATTGCGATTTCCCGGGCGATTGGGGCTACCCGCATTTCGGTTTTTACCCAGGTTATGGGTGAAAATTTCTTTTTGGTATTGATCGGGACTATTTTAGGCGTACTTTTGGTTTTACCGATGTCTTATGGGGTACAGAGTCTTGTACTGGGCGGGTCTCTTAATGAAAAAATGTTGTTGATCGCTTCTCTTGATATGTCGGTTATTTGGTGTCAGGTATTGCCTTTGGCTATTTTGTTTTCTTTATTATCAGGTGGGCTGCCGGCCTATTTAATTACACGAAAAAATATTGCAGCGGTATTGAAAGGAGGAAACGAGTAATGAGAAAGTTTTTGCTAAAGATGATCTGGAATCGTCGAAATAAGGTTTGGGAAATTTTGGTAGAACAATTTTTCATTGTATTGGTGCTGATGCTGTGTCTCGGATCTCTGTTTTCGGCATTGAAAAAATATAATGATCCGGGGCTGTTAAACACAGATAATACATTTGTGTTTTCTTGTATGCCGGTTAATTTTAATTCGCGGGCTTCTTTACGGGAATCCGGACGCATAACATCTCTTGTCGTTGAACGGCTAAGAAGTAATCCTGCAATAGAAAGCGTGACTGTGGGTAGCGGATTAGCCCCATATATGAGAGACGGCGATAACTATAATGGAGATACGGTCCGGATTAACGATAAAAAAATCATGGCAGCTATAAAGATTGTCGATAAATATGCCCTTGATGTATTTGATATTCGTTTGGAAGAAGGAGAGTGGTTTACCGGGGAGACCAAGTTGGCTGATGGCTCTTGTCCTGTTGTTGTTTCCCGGCAATTGGTAGATGCTGTCGGGTGGGTAGATGTTGTCGGCAAGAAGTTTGTATATAGAAATCGTGAACTTACGGTAATCGGGGTTGTAGCAGGGGTGAAGCATGCGGTATTCGAACCTTCGTCTGAGGCGATACTTTTCCCTTTTGAGCATTTGACCTTTATGGAATGTGTCGCTAAAGTAAAAAAAGGGCATGAAGCCGATTTTTATAATGCTTGCGATAAAGAATTCAAACGGGCCGGCTTGAATAATGATGTCGAGTTGTTTGTTTTTCCGATGGAAGAGTGGAAGGCTTTTTCGATGGTTGGGACGATGCTTTCAGTTGCAGCACAAGCCGTGCCGGCTTTTTTCTTGTTTATTTTTGCGTTTATTGGAACATTCGGATTGTTTTGGCTACAGTCGAAAAAAAGGTTGAAAGAGTATGCTTTGCAGTTGGCTTTAGGAGCAACACGTAGAGATCTTATGAAAATGGTGCTTGGAGAAAGTTTGTTGATTTCGGTAATGGCTTCTATTCCTTCAGTACTGTTGGCATTTTTAATTTATGATCTTACCGTAGAAAATGTTGCTGCAGTTGTGACCACAATATTGCTGATGTGTTTGTTTTCATTATTTAGTGCATGGTATCCGGCATACCGAATTTCTCGTGTAAATCCGGCAGAGGTATTGCATTATGAATAATGAGTAAATATAGGTTATATGAAATTATGGATGATATGTATAGTCTTTCTGTTCCCTACCTGTTTGTGGGGGCAGAAAGATACTTTGTCTCTCTCTATGGATCAGGCTTTAAATATAGCTCGTATTTTTTCTATTGATGCAATCGTAGCAAGAAATACTTTGCAGATTGCTTATTGGTCGTACCGTAATTATAAGGCGGAATTGTTACCCAGTATGGTTTTGGACGGCACTTTGCCCAGTTTGGATAAGTCATTGTCTTCTTATCAGAAAGAAGATGGTACATATTCGTTCGTAACCAACCGTTTGCTTAGCGAAAATTTGAATCTTTCCATTACTCAAAATATTCCTTATACGGGAGGTTCTATTTCTTTACAGTCACAATTGCAACGTCTTGACCAGTTGGACGGAGATCGTAATACAAGTTATTTGAGCGTCCCTTTAGGATTGACCCTTTCTCAACCTTTGATTACAGCTCGACCGTTAAGATGGTCGATGCGTATAGAGCCCAAGAAGTATAAAGAGGCATTACAACAATATTGTGTAAGTATGGAGGCTGTAAATATGCAGACAGTCAAGTATTATTTCGAATTTTTATTAGCATCGGTAAATAAAAATATCGCAGAACAGAATCTGAAAAACGCTGAGGAATTGTTGAAAATAGCTCAGGGTAAGAAAAAGATTGGAATAATATCGGATAATGATTTGCTGCAACTGGAATTAGGAAGATTAAATGCTTCGTCAAATTTGATAAAAGCGGAACAAGAGTATGATAATAAGATGTATGCTTTTCGAAATTATTTGCGATATGATGATTCTGTCGTGTTGAAAATTGATGTTCCGCAAAAATGCCCTGTTGTAAAGATTTCACCCCGTGAAGTTTTAGATATTGCGTTAAAAAATAATCCTTTAAATTATTCGATCGAAAGGCAGTTGTTAGAGGCAAAACGGCAAATTGCCCAAGCACGAGTAGATCGTGGATTTAAAGCAGATATTTATGCTTCAGTAGGATTTACGGGAAGTGATAATAGTTTATTCGGAACATATCAGAATTTACAGAATCGTCAGGTTGTGAGTTTAGGAATACGTATTCCTATTTTAGATTGGGGAAAAGGTCGGGGACGAGTGCGGTTGGCGAAGTCGCAGCAAGAGCTCATAAAGGCGCAAATTGAGCAAAGTCAGATGAATTTTGAACGAGATGTAACGTTATCTGTCAATCAATTTCAAGATCAGACACGATTGTTAGATATTGCTGTTCTTGCAGATTCTGTTGCACAATGTCGGTATAAAACAGCGTACAATATATTCGTTATGGGAAATATTAATGTCTTGGATATAAATTCTGCCCAAGTCGAACGGGATAATGCCCGTAGGGAATATATTTCTCAGTTATATACCTCTTGGTTGTATTATTACAATATTCGACAGTTATCCCTTTATGATTTTGTTCGAGATGAGGATATTATATATGAAATGATAAAAAATTAAAAAATATAAACATGGGCATGGATAAAGAAATTTCACCGGAGGTGAAACGTCGTAGAAAAAAGATATTGATTATTAAATTTGCATTTGTAGCATGTGCTTTAGTTTGTTTTTTTATTGTTTTGGTGAAAGTATTCAGTGCTGGAATTCCTTTAGAAGATATTGATTTGGGGACGGTGACAAAAGGTGAAATCGGGATTTCTGTTTCTGCAACGGGAAAAGTCGCTCCTCTGTCGGAAGAGATAATAACCTCGCCGATTTCTTCGAAAATATTGGAAGTATATAAAAAATCCGGAGAGAAACTATCCAAAAATGATTCTATTTTGAAACTTGATTTAGCGGAAGCAAATGTAGGTATGGAGAATCAGCGGAATGAGCTGGAGATGAAACGTTTTAAATTAGAACAGATGAAGATCGTGGCGGAAAGCCAGTTGTCGGAGATGAAGATGAGTATCGATATAGATGAAATGAGATTGGAGAGAATGAAAGTGCTATTACAAAATGAGAAATATTTAGATAGTATAGGAGCAAGTACATCTGATAAAATAAAGCAAGCTGAATTGGAATATAAAGTTCAGAAAATGAATCTGGACCAATTAAAATTAAAATATAATAATCAGAAACGAACTTCTGCTGCGGATATTCGAGTACAGGAATTGGATTACAATATAGCCTTGAAAAATATTTCGTTACGGACTAAGATGATGAAAGAGGCACAAGTGCGTTCTCCTCAAGATGCGACTTTGATATGGGTAAATGATCAGGTTGGAGCAACTGTGCCTGCCGGTTCACAATTGGCAATTGTTGCTGATCTCGGTAGTTTTAAAGTAGAAGCCGAAATTACGGATGGATATGCTGATAAGGTTTTACCGGGGAATAAGGCAATTGTAAAAATCGGAAAAGAAGAACTCTCGGGAATCGTGGGAAATGTTGTTCCGTCAGTAAAAGATGGAATGATACAATTTCTTATATTTTTAGATGATAATGACCATGATCGTCTGCGTTCCGGCTTGAAAGTTGATGTCTTTGTTATTAATGCGGTAAGAGATGATGCTCTTCGTATAGAAAGACGTTCTTTTTATAATGGCCCGGGAGACTATAATCTTTGGGTGATGGATGGAGATTATATTGTGAAGAGAACAGTCAAATTAGGAGAGGGAAGTTATGATTATGTAGAAGTATTAGACGGTTTGAATATCGGTGATAAGGTGGTGGTATCGGATATGAATAAATATAGAGATAAAGAGAATTTGAGGATAAGAAAATAAGATATGATGCTGATAGATAAGAATATATTTTTAGTTTCTGCCTTTTTACCATAACATTCCCGAATCCTTTGTTAATAAGGTATATTTTTAGTTAGAGCTGTTTGTCTTATGTATAAAAAAGACGAACAGCTTATTTTTCTGTCTCATTTTGATTATCTTTGCCAACATTATGGCTCGTATTTTATCGATAGATTACGGAAAAAAACGTACAGGAATTGCGGTGACCGACCCTTTGAAAATAATAGCGAACGGGTTGACAACGGTCCCTACGCATGAATTGGTCGGTTTTCTGAAAAATTATTTTCAGAAGGAGGCTGTGGAGAAAGTAATCATAGGATTACCGAAACAGATGAATAATCAACCTTCAGAAAATATGCGATACATCGAGCCTTTTGTAGCACAGTTTAAGAAGTTGTTCCCTGATATTCCGATAGAATATTTTGATGAACGGTTTACTTCTGCGTTAGCACACCGGTCTATGTTGGAAGGCGGGCTGAAGAAGAAAGATCGTCGAAATAAAGAGCTGGTGGATGAGATCAGCGCAGTAATCATATTACAGGGATATATGGAAAGTGTGCTGCATACTTGATTGTTAAAATCGAAACAAGGATTTATATGCCGGGAGCACCGGCATATTATGATAAAAAAATATATATGTTATTACCAATTTATTTATATGGCCAGCCTGTGCTGAGAAAAGTTGCAACGGATATAACGGCCGATTATCCTGATTTGAAGAAACTGATTGAAGATATGTTTGAAACGATGGATAAATCGGATGGGGTAGGCCTTGCCGCTCCTCAGATAGGTTTGGATATCCGGGTTCTTGTTATCAATTTGGATGCTCTCTCGGAAACGTTTCCTGAATATAAAAATTACCGGAAGGCAATGATAAATGCTCATATAGAGGAAGTATCCGGTGATAAGATAACTCGAGAAGAAGGATGTCTGAGTTTACCCGGAATTCATGAGCCTGTGACTCGTCAGGAAAAAATAAAGATAACGTATCGGGATCAGGATTTTGTAGAACATACCGAAGTATTTGAAGGTTATGTCGCTCGTGTCATTCAACACGAATATGATCATCTTGAAGGGAAAATGTTTATCGATCATCTTTCCCCTATTCGCAAACAGCTTATAAAATCGAAGCTGAACAGTATTCTGAAGGGTAAAGTAAATTGCGGTTATAGGGTAAAGGCAGTAAAGAAATAATACTTATATTGACACACTTAATTTTAAGAATCTAAATTTATGACTTCATTACAGAAAGACATTTTAGCATTGCGCGAGAAAAAAGCGCTGGTGCAAATGGGTGGAGGAGAAGCCGCCATTGAAAAGCAGGAGGCGATGGGCAAGTTGACTGCCCGAAATCGTATTCTGGCTTTGCTGGATGAAAATTCATTTCAGGAGTATGACCTCTTTGTAGAGCATGAAGCCAGGGGCTTCGGCATGGAAAAAAAAGTTTTACCCGGAGACGGAGTAATTACCGGAACAGGAACTATCTTTGGCGCTCCTGTATGTATCTATGCTCAAGATTTTACCGTAGCAGGCGGGTCTCTTGGTTTGATGCACGCTCGTAAGATAACCAAAATAATGGATCATGCACTAAAGATGAAAGTGCCCATTATCGGGATTAATGATTCCGGTGGTGCACGTATTCAGGAAGGTGTAGGTGCATTGGCCGGATATGGAGAGATCTTTTATCGCAATACGATTGCTTCAGGTGTAATTCCTCAGATTTCGGTAATCTTAGGCCCGTGTGCCGGTGGTGCGGTATATTCTCCGGCATTGACCGATTTTGTTTTTGTCGTTGAAAACATTTCGAAAATGTTCATTACAGGACCTAATGTCATCAAGACCGTTTTAGGCGAAGAGATTTCTATGGAAGATTTAGGAGGAGCTCGCGTTCACGCTGAAATTACAGGTAATGCTCATTTCTATGCACAAAGTGAACAAGAGTGTTTCGAACAAATCAAGAAATTGGTGACGTTTATTCCTTGGAACAATAAGCAACGTGCTCGTGCATGGGAACCTAAAGAACCGATTTTTGATAAATCGATCAATGATATCATCCCGGCCGATCCGAAACAACCGTACGATGTACGTGATATTATAAAATGTGTTGTAGATGATTCTGATTTCTTTGAAATACAACAACTTTGGGCAGCGAATATCGTAATCGGATTTGGTCGTATCCATGGCGATACGATCGGATTCGTCGCTAATCAGCCTATGGTAATGGCCGGAGTGCTCGACTGTGACAGCTCTGATAAGGCTGCCCGTTTCATCCGCTATTGCGATGCTTTTAATATTCCTATTGTTACATTCGAAGATATGCCGGGTTATTTGCCCGGAGTAGATCAGGAGCATGCCGGCGTTATTCGTCACGGTGCGAAAGTTCTCTACGCATATTCCGAAGCGACAGTGCCTAAAATTACTATTATTTTGCGTAAAGCATACGGAGGCGGATATATTGCAATGAACTCGCGGCATTTAGGAGCAGATTTCGTATTTGCTTGGCCGAGTGCGGAAATTGCAGTGATGGGACCGGAAGGTGCAGCTAATATTATTTTCAGAAAAGAAATTATGGAGGCTGAAGATCAGAATGCAATGCGTCAGGAAAAAGTAAAAGAATATATCGAGAAATTTGCTAATCCGTATGTTGCGGCGGCTAAGGGATATATCGATGCGGTGATCGAACCGCGAGAAACACGTGTCAGCTTGAAGCATGCTTTAGTTCTGGCAAGAAGTAAAGAAGAATCCCGTCCGTCGAAGAAGCATGGAATTCCTCCGTTCTAATCCATAAATCGAGATTGAAGATGGAAAATGAAAAAGTGAAATTAGTAGATTTTGCAGTTACAGCCCGTAAATATAAAACGACATTGACAAAGAAATTTATCAATCGTCCGTTGTGGGTGAAACCTGTACCTGGCGAGATCCGTTCTATCCTTCCGGGAACGATTGTTTCGTATGCGGTAGAAGTGGGGCAGCCGGTGAAGGTCGGAGATTTGTTACTCGTTCAAGAGTCGATGAAAATGCAAAATCGCATATTATCTCCGGTTGCAGGAGTTGTAACAGAATTGAATGCTACTCCCGGAGAACATTTGGTGAAGGGGGCCTTGATGTTGACAATAAAAACCGAATAGGTATTGTTACTAAGTATGGAAAAGAAAGCGTTGTGGATACTTCCGTAACGCTTTCTCTATTTTGAGACGTATTCGGCTTCTTTGGAAAACTTGATTTATTCGTTATATTTGTATTTCTTAGAGCCTGCCTCAATTTTGCTCGGGTCAGGTTTGAGAGTTTCTTTCGAGGATATTTTTCTGTTTT
>URAV01000051.1 GCA_900545915.1 uncultured Porphyromonadaceae bacterium | reverse complement strand
AGACCGGAAGAAAGCGCAAAAATGACCTGATAATATTTTCTAATTGGAAAATTTAAACAGGCTCTAAATAAGAAAAATTTCGATTGACTAAAAAAACAGGAAGGTAAGCCGAAATTACCTTCCTGTTTTTCATTTTAGGAAATACAATAAACTATTTGGACCGATGATATTTTATATGTGATGTGTTTATCTGATTTTTATTGAAGTCAAAGTTTAAATTGTTCTCTCAATATATCGAGATAAGTCGTTCCATAACCGTTTCCATATTCCGGATCGGTAGGTTCTATTGCTGAATAGTACGCCCAATCATTGAATGATTCGAGGAATACGATTCGAGTACCTCCCAGATGCCTTTTAGCGACATTGCACATTGTTCGGAAAGTATCTGGATTTTTGTCCACTATCGGTTGATTATATTGGTTTCCCATGTTTATGTAAGCATTACGGGACGGACTGATTGTAGGTATAAAGTCGATTCCGAAATGAGAAGCGGCGAATTCTTGATTATATTGCCAATTCTGATCGATCATTTGAGGATACATGTAAGCCCGGTTAAAATTATTTTGATCATACATGCTTTTTGTGGTAATCGCGTCTACTTTGCCTGCACAATGAAAAACTTCGAAACGTCCAGTAGGAGCCCAAGCATCTTGTTGTGCTACGATAAATATTTCTTTTCCACAAGCCTCACGAACTGCTGTGCGCAATTTGTCATAAAGAGCTTTCGAATCTTTCGTGTAAATTTTATGCGGATTAAAGATTACTACCAGCGGTCTTCCGTTTATATGATAGTAGTTATCATCTCCAAAATAATTTACGGCTATTTGTTCAAAGGCTTTACACATGATATCTGTCCGGGACATTTTTTCTCCGGTATTGATCGTTTCATCCGGCATATCTTCGATCAATTTGCTATTACTCAAACCATTGGTGATATTGTTCGGGTTTATTGAAATAGCATATCTCAATCTTCCGTTTTCACGTTGCAATTGTACCGGATTTCCGGTAATTGCCTCTCCTGTATCGTCATCGGTATATTCAGCGCCTTTTTTACCTCCGAGAACATCGGTCATAGCCACATTTCCGCTATTTAAGAATGTTTTAAGGTCTATTTGAATAGCCGGTAGTATAAAAAAATCGATCCGGCCTTGTATCGCCCAATCTACCTGTTGCTGATATAACTCTACCGATTCGGGATTTTTAACATCGAAATTCATTTGTTCAGTCAATATCGGTCTTACGTTCGCACCGAGTTGTCCTTTCGACTGGTCCCAAGGTTGGGCTAAACGGGCTAATTTACCGTCATCCAAATTCCCCTTTTGATAATAAAATGCACCTACCGGACAGTCTGCCGTTAGTTCTACATTCGGGATTTCATAATTCAGGAAGTGATCTTCGACCGAAGGTCCTCGGTCTTTCTCACAACCGGACAATCCGGCTATTAACCCCAATCCCATTACCAATTTTAAAGTATGATTTATATAAGTTCTCATAACAAAGTCTATTATTTAGGTTCGTAAGTACTGATAACTGTTGCTTTGTAACCGATATATTTGCGCAATAATTTGCTACTGGTTACATCCGGATATGTTTTTTGAACATTTTTAATGAATTCTTCTTCCGTATTACCATACCATTTCTGCAAATGTCGGCTGCTGTAAGCGATGGTCCGGTTCATATAATTGGCATCGGCATTTTCCAGTAAAGGATTAACCAAAGCCATTTTCAAGTGAGTCTGAACATTGTCTCCGTTGCGTATTCCTTTTACTGGGTATGGGCTTTGAGTTAATAGGTCTGAAACGGCATTCCAATAGGCAGCGGTGTTATTGGTTATCTCAGACAAAGGATATACATATCTTTCGGGAATAAAGTCGTATGTTCCGTTACTTCCTTCTGTGGTGCTATTACAGAAAAACGGAGGAAATTTCAATACTCGGGTACGACGTTCGAGACACCAAGCCGAATATCCGTTGAAATAATCGGCTATATAACGTTGTTTGATAATTTGTTCCAAATGATTGTCAAAATCTCCTTCTCCGTTAATGTCGGCATGATAGAGACAACGGAAGTCGGTCAATCCTTTCCCGTTCGTGTTCCATTTAATACCGTTTTGTTCTTTATATTCTTTTACTGCATTTGTTAATCCGTATTGTGCGAAAGAGGCTTCTATTCCTTCATAATAATACCCCTCTGCCGATTTAGATCCTATTCCGTAACGTAAAGCAGCTTCTGCTTTCAGAAAACAAGCATCTGCCCAATTCATTAGTATACATTTTGCATCCGGTTTGATGAAGTCATAGTTTATCAGAGACCATTGCGTTGCCAAAACTCCGGTGTAAGGAGATTCATATTTTGTCGTACCGTTCGGTGAGTTCGGGTCGATTGCAACTTCCCAGCCACGAGGTAAAATTCCACTCCGTTCGGGACTCGGTAGGTGTGGAATACGGTAGGTTACGGCGATAGAATCCCTGAATCCCGGTTCGTAAGGGTTGGGACGGGTTATCGTATCGCTTACTGTGTATTGCTCCAGTGTTTCTGTCGGATCTACGAACGCCTCTAATCGGGGGTCATTATATGATCTTAAATAAATGAAAAAATATTCGTTTATACGAGGATAGTCTCCTTCACGGAATCCTTCTGTCGGTATTTTTTTCAAAAACCGGTTGTAGTAGTAAGAGACATCATTCGAGACATCACTACCCCATGCCGGAGCAACCATGTCGTCTAAAGAAGAGATGATCCAATCTTCATGTTCCATACATTCCCGGGCGTGTTGTTCTGCCAGATCAGGTGCAATATTGGTTGCACGCATAGCTACTTCCAGACGAAGAGTATTGGCAAACTTACGCCATTTAGTAATGTCACTGGTTGTTCCAGAACCAGATCTGAATATTGGATCTTTTTTCAAAACATCAGAACTAGCATCGGGATTAAAACTTTCGGATGCTTTTTTCAGCATATCCAGAATTTGCCGGTACATTTCTTCTTCCGTATCATGTTTTACAAGAAATTTGTTCGGATCGAAAATCATAGCGTCCGACAGAGGCATACCTCCATACATAGATACGACAATCGAATAAATATAAGCTTTCCATGTGCGGGCTATAGCGACTCGGTTTTCATAACCCGAAATACCATCGTATTGTCGTTCTGTTAATTCAAGATCGCGGATGATTTCGACATAAAATTTTTTATAAAAAGAGTCCGATGTACTTTCATTCATATCGACAGAACCTCCGAAATGTCCGGAATAACGTGCCCACCAGCACATCAGATTATAATTCATTTCCGCTACTGCATTTATCGTTTTATATACCGATCCCGGGAAGATACTTTCCAGATTTGCTTCGTATATTTTGTTGGGGTTGATATTTATATCTTCGAAGTTATCGGTGCAGGAAACCGCAGTGCCCAATGCGATGGCTGTACAGATAGATATTATTGTTTTTTTCATAAATGTGTTTGTTTAGAATGATACTTTCAGGTCAAAACCATAATTTGCCGAAGGTAGGGCAAAACCCATTTCAAGACCTTGTCCGTTGCTTGTCGTACTTGTAGCTTCCGGATCGAGCCCTCTCGGCGTATTTTGAAGTATAATTGCCAGGTTACGCCCGACGGCTGCTATGCGTGCCGATTTGAACGGGGTTTTTCGCAGGAATTTTTTCGGCAGATTATATCCGATACTTACTTCACGTAATTTGATGTAAGAAGCATCATATACATATCGACTTTGTTGTCTGAATGATTCTCCTTGCCAGTAGTTTTGTGGTTCGTAGGCTATATTGCACGGCTTACCGGCCCAAAATTCAACGTTTTCGTTATATACTCGATTAGGAGCATATACACCTTTAGGACGTGATGCATCTATATATGGGACATAATTAGCCGCATAGTCGGTATTAGCTTTGTTGGTGTATTGCGGTTGCAAAAAGCCTCGGCGCTCTTCGGTATTTTCTCCGACAATCAGGTTACTGTAAAGATATTCGTCACGTCCCTCCAGTGATTGGACACTGAGTCCATTGCCAGAGGCTTGATATCCGGAATAGGACCAAACTTTGCCTCCTTTCTTGAAATCGAAATGGAATCCGAAGTCTAAATCTCTCCATCTGAATTTATTACTCCAGCCACCGATCCAGTCGGGAGATACCGAACCGAAATAATGATCGACCTCTTGGGCATAACGGCCTTCTGCATTTACGAGGAATTGGCCTTGTTCATTTCTCACCGGGTCAGTACCATACATTTGTCCGTAAGGTTTACCGACTTCGGCGTATACCTGTACGCCGTTCAGTCCGCTCCATGAAGTCAGCATATAACGGTTTACTCCATCGATGAGCGATACGACTTCCGAATTGTTTTTCGACCAGTTGAGAGAAGTTGTCCATTCAAAATCTTTTGTTTTTACCGGTGTCCCGGTTACCGTAAGTTCTGTTCCCCAGTTGCGTATTTCTCCTGCATTGAACATCAGTTGATTAGCTCCACGTGCTGCTGTGACATCTGCCCGTACGATTTGGTCGAAAGTAGATTTGTCATAGTAGGTGATGTCGATATTCAAACGATTTTTAAAGAAACGGAGGTCTGCTCCGACTTCCCATGAACGAGTTGTTTCCGGTTTTATATTCGGATTTTTTTCCAGATTGTCACGTTCGAACCATGACATATCTAAATAAGAACCTTTATAGCTGTAACTGCTATATAACATGTCGAATCCGGTATCATTACCTACTTTTGCAATAGAGCCCCGTATTTTACCGAATGATAATACTTTGTTAATAGCTGTGTTTTTCAGCAGTTCGCTAAATACGAAACTGATACTTCCGGAGGGATAAAAGTATGACCAATTGCCCCTGCCTAAGGCAGAAGACCAGTCGTTACGTCCGGTTACGTCTAAATAGATAAAATCTCCATATCCGAAACTGGCAGTAGCAAATACCGATTCTTTCGTTTTTTTATTATATCCTGTTATAGCTTTTATTTGTGCGGCATTGTTTTCAAGGCTCTTTACATCGGGTTGCATCAATGCATCTACTCGGTCTTGAATCTTTTTGCTTTGTTGTGTGCGCACCGAACCTCCGAAATTAGCATTGATACTGAACTTTTTAATTCTTTTGTTATACATCAATAAGGCCTCGTAATTGTTATTATATGAATTTTCTTGAAATTCGTCATATTGCCCGTCGACATCGAACGGAGAGTTATAGTTGGAGAATGTCCATCCCGATCCGGTCTGTATATCCGTTGCTCCCCGTAATCTGAGTCTTAACCCTTTATAGAGGTCGAAATTTAACGTGATATCACCGAAGAACCATTGTTTTGTATCGGCATTCGATGTTTCGTGCATCGACCAATACGGATTTTGGAATCCTCGGAAAGAGTGAGGCGTACCATCCGGATTTTTGTAATCGGATAATTCTTCATACGATGCGTCGCGCGGAACTTGGGTCAGCATATAGATAGGATTCCGATTTGAATTATTACGGAATGCCCGATTATCTACATTGTCTATCGTATAGCGGGTATTGACATCGACGCTTAACCATTTTTTTAGTTTCATCGTAGTACGTAGGCTGAAAGCATGCCGATCGCGTTCGTTAAATCCTTCCAATATATCGTTACCGTGAGTATTGGTATAAGAAAAACGAATAGATGCGAGATCCGAAACTTTATCGATCGATACGCTATTGGTCATCATATAACCGGTTTGATATAATTCGCTGATATTATTGTCTCCGGGGACATATTTTTTTACTTGTCCGTTACGTCCGATTATATCAAATCCCAACATCGGCATACCGAAACATAATTGTGAATAATCGGTAGTAAGGTTTGCCATTCCGTAAGGTAATGAAGGGTCATACCAGCTTTTATCGTATGTGTTGATTCCTGTATGTAATTGCCCGGCATTACCGCTTCCGTAAACATTTTGGTACATCGGATATTGGTACAATGTGTTGAACATCATGTTAAACCCGTATGAAACGCCGAGTCCGGCTTTACGAGAGGCTTTTTTGGTTGTGATCAGAATAACGCCGTTTGCACCGTCCGATCCGTATAAAGCGGCTGCGTTTGCACCTTTCAATACTTCGATGCTCTCGATGTCATCGGGATTGATGTTGTTTGCAGCATTACCGTAGTCCATATCATCTACTTCACCCATTTCGTTCATAATGGGAATACCGTCTATGACATATAACGGCTGATTGTTCCCGGTAAGAGAATTGTTTCCGCGAATAACGACACGTGTTGAAGATGTCGGTCCTCCGGCCGAGATAAATTGCACGCCGGATACTTTTCCGGATAGCATATTCAACAAATTTGCATCCCGTACTTCCGTTGTAGTGCCGATGTCGATAGATTGGCGAGCATATCCTAAGGATTTTGCATCCCGGCTTATTCCTAAAGCGGTGACAACAACCTCATCCAGTTTTTTCGTGTCTTCGGCAAGTGTTACTTTGATGTCCTTTTTATTTTTATCGATACGAACATTTTGTGCTTTATATCCGATAAAAGAGACCCGTATCAAAGAATTTTCTTTGGCCTGAATACTGAATTTCCCTTCTATATTGGTAACAGTGCTTGCTGTACCTCCGACTACGGATATGTTAGCACCTATGATTACATCGCCGTTTTCATCGACGACTGTACCGTTGACCTTTATCGTTGAGTTTTGTGCAAAAGCTGTTCCGAACGATAAAAATGCGATCAACAGAAACAGTGCGAATCTGAAAACCGGATGATATACACCGGTATTTTCCGTTTTTCTGTTTTTTAAATGTTTCATGGTTTGTTATAAATGTGTGAATATTATTTTAGCTGAAATATTTCATATTGACCGTTACCGGATCATGATTTTCTGAGAATAAGTTTTCCCGCCCGATACTATGCGGATAATATAAATATCCGGGTTCAGGTTGTCTACATAGATTTCTTCCCGGATATTTTGTCCGGATAGTTTCTCCGATGCGATCAGTTTTCCGGATAAACTATAAATTTCGGCTTTTGTAATTGTCTGTGTAGATTCTACGACCAGACCGTTATTCGTGTAGTAGGCTTTTACCGTTGCATTCTCTTGGTCTGATTCTATTTCTGTTTTTTCTACGGCCAAAGCATATATGTCATAGTCGAGTTCTTCTTCGGTAGCTTCGCAAGACCCTGCATAACATTTGCCATCGGTAAAAGGACGGATCTTCCCGACTTGGTCGGTATTGATATTCAGCGTTTGCAGGTATTGAGCATTACCGTAATTCATCGCTTTATCCGATATTTTCGAATCTAAAGGTATCGCAAAGCACTCTTCTGCATAGTAATCGAAATAGGAGGAAAGACCGGAGAGAGAACCATTGTCGGCGAAATAGTCGAAATAGTTGTTTTTGGTAAAGTCCGTTCCTTCGGCAGTTCTTTTCTGCATGTTGTCGTAACTGTCGTGTCCGACAAATGAGTTTTGTATATCCAGTTCGATTTGTTCAATATTCGGGTACTGAACCATAAAATCCGAATTTACCATGTTGGTAACATCTCCCGATTTATTATTTTCTATGATACAATTGTAAAAACGTTTTGTCAGTTTTTTGCAGTCATTCATGACATAAATAGCGCCACCGTTGCCTTCATTTCCGGTGGTGGTATTGTAAGTCATTGTACAGTTTACTACATCGAATGTAGAGTTCTCCATGCCTTTACCTAAGTAAAATACGCCGCCTTTTTGTTTACAATAATTCCCGTACATGGTACAATTTACAAAGAGTATCTCATCGGTCGTATTGGCTCTGTCGTTTTCAAAAAACAGTACGCCGCCGTTATCACCGTTTGCTTTGTTAAGATTGAATGTGGTATTTTCGAATACCATTTTTAAATTCTTTTTGTCGGTACGGTGTTTCATATATATAGCACCGCCACGATTTGAAACATAATTAGAAACGACTTTAACATCTCTAAAATATACATCTACGGCTTCTTGCGGTTCAGTTCCGAAAAATGCGCCTTCCGATCCGCCTACGTCACTGCAGTCGTTACTGACGAACGAGGTGTTATATACCCTTAATTTACCTCCTTGAGAACCGATACATCCTCCGTCTTTATTACTATTGCCCATAAACAGACAATTGCGGACGGTAACTTCGTATTTTTCTAAATCTGTAGCTGTCATAAAAAAAGCACCTCCGAATTTGTGCGAATCGTCATAGACTTTACCGTAGTTTTGATTGTTTTGGAAAGAAACATTATCAAACTCTACATTAGCGTTCCGAATGAAACAGCCGGCACCTTTGTCAGAAGTAGGGTTTCCTTCTTTAATGGTCAGGTTTCGGATGGTTATTTTTTTGTTCAATCCATCCAGCCGCAAACATGTTGTCGTTTTATTTCCTGTAAAGCCGGTTTTAGTTCGAGTTTGGTTCGGATCACCACTGATTGTTAATCCTTTGTCCAGAATTTTGACACCTTGATTATTCTTATTATAAGCGTCGCTGTTATAAATTTTATCGGCCGGTTCTTGGCTGATGTCAATAATTCCCAAAAGGACGATTTCATCACCTTCTCCCGCTGCATCGATTGCTTTAGAAAGGGTCTTAAATGCATTTCCGGAAGATAACCCGTCTGCAGAATCATCTCCTTCCGGAGATACGAAAAGTTGCTTCGCAGAAAGAGGAAATAAAATGAAGCAACTCAAAATTACGCTGATCGCAATTTTACAAATTGTACTTTTCATGTCATAATTATTATTGGTTAAGAAATGATTAAGAAACACTCACAAAAGTATTTTCGCACACTAATCAATATGCGTTATTGAGGATTATTTATTACTTAATATTCGATACACGCACTTAATTTTTATGTTAAATCATGAAGAAAAATGAAGTAAACGACCTTCTGTTAATTTCTGATTAAAAAGTTGTATTATAATGAATTGAACCTTAACAAATACTCTATATTATTTGTTTATTAATTTTTTTTATGTGAAATCATGCCTTCTTTCTTTCCTTTAAACTGTTATCTTTGAATATAAACTTTTTAAGTATGAGATTGACCTATATTTATCATAGCGGTTTTGCAATAGAAGGAGACGGTTTTACGATAATAATCGACTATTATAGAGATTCTGACGGTGAAAATGACGGTATAGTTCATGATTCTTTACTGCATCGAGCAGGAAAATTATATGTCTTATCTACACACTCTCATTCAGATCATTTTAATCCGGAGATTCTGGAGTGGAAACAGCAGCATCCGGATATTCAATATATATTTTCTCGGGATATATTGGAAGATCGACATGTTCGGTTTGACGGTGCTGTCTATCTTTCTCCATCTGAATTGTATCATGATAATACGCTTTGTATTCAGGCTTTCGGTTCTACCGATGTAGGATGTTCTTTTTTAATAGAGGTAGCAGGAAAACTTATTTTTCATGCAGGAGATTTAAATAATTGGCATTGGAAGGAGGAATCGACAATGGAAGAGTCGAAAGAATATGAAGATGCTTATCTGCATGAATTGGAGATATTGGCGAGAGTTACGGATCGTTTCGATTTAGTGATGTTTCCGATAGATCCCCGTTTAGGACGGGAATATATGCTTGGAGCGGAACAATTTGTTTGTCGTTTTGCTGTTGGTTGTTTCGCTCCGATGCACTTCCATGACCAGTATGAAAAAGCTGCGGCATTCCGCTCGTTTGCTGAGAAAAACGGTTCTTTATTTATCGGATGGTCTTTTCCCGGTGAAACAGTAGAATTGCCTGATTATTGAGTTAGATAAGTTTTTTATAGAAATATTTTTTGTTAACTATTCCGATTACAATTAAATGATTTTATAATAAAATAAACACAAGAGGATTATGAAGATAAAGGGACGTTTTGATCATTTTAATATAAATGTGATTGATCTTGAGAGAAGTATTGCTTTTTATAATAAAGCTTTGGGTTTAAGAGAAATTCGTCGTAAAGAGGCCGAAGACGGCTCTTTCATCTTAGTTTATTTGGGAGATGGATTTTCTTCGTTTTTACTTGAACTTACTTGGCTAAGAGATCGTACAGAAACTTATGAACTGGGAGATAACGAGAGCCATTTGTGTATTCGGGTGGAGGGGGATTACGATGAAGCCCGTCGTTTCCATAAAGAGATGGGATGTATATGTTATGAAAATACAGATATGGGACTTTATTTTATCCATGATCCGGATGATTATTGGATTGAAATTTTACCGGTGTAATGATGTGGTAGTAATTATATTGTGCTTTTCCTGATAAATAGAGAATAAAAGCGATATTCTTTGTCATGGAATATCGCTTTTTTACTATTTTTGCCTACAATAAATAAGTAAAATATGACTTCTCTGAAATCTGTATTTGAGGCAGTAAGGGTAGCTTCTCGTAAATTGAACCTGTTAGACGAAGCTACAATTAACGCTGTTTTATGTGCGGTAGCTGATGAGGCTGTGGCACAGTCAGGATATATCTTGGCGGAAAATGCATGCGATTTGGCGAAAATGGATAAAAATAATCCGAAGTATGACCGTCTGATGTTGACGGAGCAACGCCTTGCAGATATTGCCGCAGATATGCGTCGTGTAGCAGAATTACCTTCGCCTTTGGGAAAAGTGTTGAGCGAGACGACTCGTCCTAACGGGATGACGATTACTAAAATTTCTGTCCCGTTCGGTGTGATCGGTATTATATATGAAGCGCGCCCGAATGTCAGTTTCGATGTTTTTTCGCTTTGTTTGAAATCCGCTAATGCATGTATTTTAAAAGGCGGATCGGATGCTGCTTGCTCTAATGCTGCAATCGTAAACGTTATTAACAAGGTGTTGATAAAATTTGGAATCGATTCAAATACAGTGTGTTTGCTTCCTAATGACCGGGAAGCCACGACACAGTTGTTAACAGCTGTCGATTATGTCGATTTAATTATTCCTCGAGGAAGTAAAGGCCTGATCGAATATGTCCGTGATAATGCTCGCGTTCCGGTTATTGAGACGGGGGCGGGTATTTGTCATACTTATTTCGAATCATCAGGAGATGTGAAGAAAGGGGCTGCGGTTATTAATAATGCTAAGACCCGTAGGGTGAGTGTATGTAATGCCCTTGATTGTCTTGTGATAGATTCATCTCGTCTCGCCGATTTACCGGAACTATGCGCTCCATTAGAAAAAAGTCGTGTGGTTATATATGCTGATCCGGCAGCATATTCAGCTTTACAGGGGAAATATCCGGCAGAGCTTTTATTGCCGGCTGATGAAGAATCTTTCGGAACAGAATTTCTTGATTATAAAATGGCAATAAAAACGGTTGCAGGCATTGATGAAGCGTTAGATCATATTTGTCGTTATTCATCTAAGCACAGCGAATCTATTATCAGTGAGAATGATGCAGTTATGCAGCGTTTTTGTAAAGAGGTGGATGCCGCCTGTGTATATACGAATGTTTCTACAGCCTTTACCGATGGCGGTCAATTCGGTTTCGGTGCAGAAATAGGAATCAGTACACAAAAATTGCATGCCAGAGGACCTATGGCGTTACCGGAGATTACAACTTATAAATATATTATACAGGGAGACGGACAAACCCGATGATTACAAGTAAAGAGATTTCGGATTGAATTTATTAAAAACGAACTTATGAGACATTTTACCAATGTGAAGGATCTGGGTGATTTGAGTATTGCCCTGAAAGAAGCTTTCGAAGTGAAAGCCAATCGTTTCGGATATAAAGAGTTGGGTAAGAATAAAACCTTGATAATGATATTTTTCAACTCCAGTTTGCGTACGCGTTTGAGCACTCAAAAAGCCGCAATGAATTTGGGAATGAATGTGATGGTGCTCGATATCAATCAGGGAGCATGGAAGCTCGAGACCGAACGGGGGGTGATTATGGACGGTGATAAGACCGAACATTTGCTCGAAGCTATTCCGGTGATCGGTTGTTATTGTGATGTGATCGGCGTGCGTTCTTTTGCCCGTTTCGAGAATAAGTCCGATGATTATGAAGAAAAGATTATCAATCAGTTTATACAATATTCCGGTCGTCCCGTGTTCAGTATGGAAGCGGCTACTCGCCATCCGTTACAGAGTTTTGCCGATTTGATTACGATAGAGGAATATAAGAAGACAGCTCGTCCTAAAGTTGTGTTGACATGGGCTCCGCATCCTAAATCCTTACCTCAGGCAGTTGCTAACTCTTTTGCTGAATGGATGAATGAAACGGATTATGATTTTGTAATTACACACCCAGAAGGATATGAACTCGATCCTAAATTTGTCGGTAAGGCTCGTGTGGAATATGATCAGCGTAAAGCATTCGAAGGTGCTGATTTTATTTATGCCAAAAATTGGTCGGCTTATACCGATCCGAATTATGGAAAAGTGATTAATACCGATCGGGCTTGGACGGTAGATGCAGAGAAGATGGCTTTAACAAATAATGCCTATTTTATGCACTGTTTGCCGGTAAGACGAAATATGATCGTTACCGATGAGGTGATCGAAAGTCCTCAATCGATTGTTATTCCTGAAGCTGCCAATCGGGAAATATCCGCACAAGTAGTTTTGAAAAGAATTTTAGAAAGCCTTTAAAACCTGTCTGAAATTTTGAGTCAGGGAGAATTTTCTTTTGAGAATGTCTTTTATTTTTATGAGGAGATAGGCTGTTCGATAAATAAAAACAGACCAAAAGAAAACATAAAGATGATCTGACGGAATTTTTTCATTGGAAAATTTAGTTAGGTTTTTAAGTTGGAGTAATTAAAATAGTAAATGATAGGACATCTGTTAATAGGTGTCCTATTATTGTTTTTCTTTTTTTTGAGTATTAATTTTATATTTTTCGACTATAAGAAAACTCTCATTTTGTCAAAATAAAATGAGAGTTTATAAATTTATCGATTAAAATAATTCGATTGTAATATTTATTGTTAAAAGGTTAAAATGGCTTTGATTTTTAAGTTCGTAATACAGTTTACTGTATTTCTATTCAATCTTACCAGTCCATCCGCCGTTACGTACTAATTTCATTGTCAATTTAGTAGAGTTTGTAACTACGATTTCTTTTTTCTTATAATCCATTGCTTGGCGGTCGGCATTGATGCCATCTTCAAAACAGGTCAGATGCATTTCTTTGTTTTCTGGAAGGAAGTCTAAATTTACTTCAATGGTACGTCCCGAGTTATTAGTGATAGCACCAATGAACCATTTGTCTTTGCTGCGACGGGCAATAACAACATATTCGCCAACCTTAGCATCCAATACTTTTGTCTCATCCCAAACTACGGGAATAGTGGATATAAATTCAGTACAAGGGCGTTCTCGATAATAATATACCGGATTATCTGCCAACATCTGTAATCCGCTTTCGAATACGATAAACAAAGCCATCTGGTAGGCCCGTGTTCCCGATCCCATTGCATTGGCACGGGTAGATCGATTATCTTCCGGTTGTGCGGAGAACATAGAACCGGGTGTAAAGTCCATAGGTCCTACTGCATTACGTATGAACGGAAGGTAGATGGAGTTTTCCGGTTTACAGTTACCTCCTTGTTCCATACCCAACACACCTTCATACGAAAGCACGTTCGGATATCTGCGCTCTAATCCCGCAGGTTTGAATGAACCATGAAAATCTACGAACAGTTTGTGTTTTGCGGCTTCTTTGGCTACACGTTCATAATAGTTTACCATCCATTGGTCACTGCGATCCATAAAATCGATCTTTACACCGGCAATTCCCCAGTCAGCAAAAGTTTTGAACAAATTAAAATGATTCTCTACACTCAGCCAAGTCAACCATAATACAATCTTTACATTTCGTTTTTTGCCATATTCAATCAACTCTTGCAAATCTATTGTCGGATTCGGGGTAAACGGGTCACGAGTACTCTTTGCCCAGCCTTCGTCCATAATGATGTAGGGGATACCGAATGTCGAAGCAAAATCGATATAATATTTATAAGAATCCATATTGTAACCGGAGCGGAAATCCACACCGTATAAACGAGCGTCATGCCACCATTCCCAACTTACCTGTCCGGGCTTAATCCAGCTATAATCTTCGAGTTCGCAAGGGGAAGAAAGGATATAGACCATTTCATTGGCTACAATATCTTTATCGTTGTCGGAGATTACGAAGAAACGCCATGGAAAATTTCTTTTACCAGATGTCTTGGCGATGTAATCTGCCTCTTTTAGTATTTTCAGACTACGGTCACCATCTTCTCCAAACTCCAGCGGACACTTTGGGAAAAGAGATTGCATGCCGTTATTTCCCGTACTTTGTAAGAACATACAAGGATAATCTTGCAAATCGGCTTCGGATATCAATATTTTGTATTGTTTATTTGTCTCCAAAAGTACGGGTAGATAACTCATTCGGTCTGTATGCTTGTAATCTTTAGTTCGAACATGTGTATATGGATATTCGTACGATGTTTTGAAACCATCCGGCTGAGATAGATGAGCCAAATAATTTGCAGGGAAGTGAATGGTGAAATCTTCTCCCGTGACTTCAATTTCGCCCTCCTTGTCTGTAATGAAGCGGTAGGCCACTCCTTTATTAAATACCCGGAATTCAATAGCGTAATTTCCCCTCATTTTTAGATATAAAGTATTGCAATGGTTCTCAACAATCGCATTTTTCAGAGGAATCTCTCGCTTTATGCTTTCATCAATTTTGCCTCTTTTCGAGTCTCGTAATTTCGGTTGCTTTCCCAACACTTCATCATTCAATGTCATAGACAATGAACAGTTATCCAATAGCAGATCTTTCCCTGAATATATTGAGTAATATATCTTGTCTTTCAATTCAATATTTACTTTCAGGTTACCGTCAGGAGATTGCACTTCAATCCCTTTGGCAGAAACTTTTTTGCTGTATAAACATAGTAATACGATTAATGTGATTTTAAAATATTTAAGTATCATA
>URAV01000050.1 GCA_900545915.1 uncultured Porphyromonadaceae bacterium | reverse complement strand
AAAAAAGACCGGAAGAAAACACAAAAATGACCTGATAATATTTTTTGTCGGAAAATTTGTACAGGCTTTAAGAGCCTGTCTAAACCGGCAATATCCAGAAAAAGAATTATGGGAGAGCAAATATACAAAATAACACCTCCTGAAAAAACGGAGAATTATATTTTATCGATTCGTTTGAGAAACGACGGATGTTATTTTGCCATTTCCGATCCGACAACCAACAATTCCTATAAAGGACAAAATATCGTATTTCCGCCGACCGGAAATACTCTTCTTCAATCTATCGAAGACGCTGTATATAATCAACCCGTTTTACTGAGAACTTTTCGTAGAACTTATATAATAATACAATCCCCACGATTTACGCTTATCCCTAAATCTATTGAACCGAAAGCCGAGAAACTGAATATATATTACGATTTTTGTTTTCCAGATCATACAGACAAGATTCTCTGCAATGAATGTCCCAAAAATCAATTATATAATCTGTTCGGCGTAAACAACGATATTTACGCTTTTTTAAAAAGGACTTTCGATAACCCTCTGTTTTTGCATCAACTGACTCCTTTATGCGAGTACTTTTACAGGCGAAGTAAAATCGGGAATAATTCTAAAATGTACGTTCATCTGCAAAAAAAATGGATAGATATAGCGTGTTTTAACAAAAAAGGACTACTATTCGCCAATTCTTTTGAATATGGAGACATTCATGATGCGGCTTATTATATACTCAATGTTTGGGAGCAACAGGGATTTGATCAGGAAAAAGACGAACTTCAGCTTACCGGAGACAAAGAGCCTCGACAAATCATAACCCGCATAACTCAGGAATATATCCGTCAGGTAATGCCGTCGATTTTTCCTCCCCAACTTTTTAAATTAGGAAAAGAGACCCTCGAAGCTCCTTTCGATTTAACTGTTATACCTCTATGCGAATTATAAGCGGAAAATACGGAAAAAGAAGATTTGACGTGCCGTCTAATATAAAAGCCCGTCCTACAACAGATTTTGCCCGGGAGAACCTGTTCAACGTATTAAACAATCTGATCGATTTCAGCGGTCTTACTGCTCTTGATCTTTTTGCAGGAACCGGAGCTATCAGCTTTGAATTACTATCACGAGAATGTGCAAAAGTCGTATGTGTAGAAAATTATCCGGTACAATATAATTTTATCCGCAAAGTCATGCAACAACTACACGCAGATAATTTAGTCCCGATAAAAGGAGACGTGTTTAAATTTATTTCAGCGTGTAAAGAAAACTTCGATCTTATATTTGCCGATCCACCCTATGATTTACCCGAATTCGGCACAATTCCGGAGCTTGTACTCAATTCGAAATTGTTAAAACCTGAAGGAATTTTCATAATAGAGCATTCGAAATCATACGACTTTTCGACACTACCCAGATTTGATCAAAAACGGACATACGGAAGTGTAAATTTCAGCTTCTTCAGAAACATTCATAAAACGGTAAAATAGCTCAGCTTATTTACTTGCGCTGTTCCAAATAAATATGCGTCAACCGAGAAACGGCATAATTCTCCAATTCGGCATAAGGAATGCGGATATATTCAGAAAGACCTTCCGGAACAGACTCTATTTCAATAGAATAGAAATAGGTATTTATGATACGATGCGACAAAATATGACGTTTCTGCAAAGGTAAAGCCGTCACTTTTACTTTTCCTAAACCGTTGAATATCCGACGGTACTCTTCGGTATGTTGCAACTCTTCAAATGAACACTCTTTATCTGTTTCGATCAACACAAATTCATACAAATTCTCCCATATATCTTTTCCTTTGCGTTGCCGTATCCATGTATCCCCCTGATAGGAAATACAGAGATAATTAAAAAAACGCGGCTTCACAACCGTTTTACCTTGTTTTACCGGAAGTTTTTCTATACGTCCCGAAATAAGAGAAAGACATTTGTCCGATAAAGGACACAACTCACAACGAGGTGAACGAGGTACGCATTGCAATGCCCCCAACTCCATAATCGCCTGATTATATACATCGGGATGTTTCTTATCCAAAAGTTCTGATGCCAGTTTTGCAAAAAGTTTTTTCCCCTGAGTCGAATCGATAGGGACATCTATATCGAAAAGACGAGCCAGAACTCGATATACATTTCCATCGACAACGGCATAAGGTTGACGATATGCAAACGAACAGATTGCCGCTGCCGTATATTCTCCGATTCCTTTTAAAGAAAGTACATCTTTATAACTTTTCGGGAAACGGCCTCCAAAATCGTTCATAATTTGCCGAGCGGCAGTATGTAAATTACGAGCACGACTATAATACCCGAGTCCCTGCCAATATTTCAAAACCTCATCCTCTTCAGCTTCCGCCAAAGAGGCTACATCCGGGAAACGAGTCATAAAGCGGTTAAAATAGTCAAGTCCTTGTATAACTCGGGTTTGCTGAAGAATTACCTCCGATATCCAAATAACATACGGATCGGTAGTATCCCGCCAAGGCAAATCTCTTTTATTCTCTAAATACCATTTTTCTAACGGAACGGTAAATTCCATATTTTCCATACCGGACATATTTTTCAAAAACTTTTAAAACCGACGACAAAAGTAAAGAAAATGCGATGAAAACAGATAGAACATACCCCGAATCATTGCCGAATTAACTATTAATCCGTAAGTTTGTAAACCAAAAACAAACTTCATGGCAAAGAAAAAACAAACGATATACAGTAAAGACTGGGCATCCTTACATCCTTATCAAGGATCAGCCCGTACAGATTTTTATTATACGACAATTGCAAATAAAATCTATACCGTACTCGATAATCTACTGGAAAACGAAATATCAGATGAAAATCTTTTTTATCTGGAAGAAGAAGAAAAAAAGCAACTGGCTTGCACCCTTACCTCATATTTCGAAGATATTATTTCAGAAGCCGGTATTTTCAGGGCATTTACTAAAGAACATTACCGGAAATACAATTCTCCCCTTCCGTTTTTTCCATGCAACGATTATGCAAATGAAGAGATCAACACAGAGGATATACAATTTCTGACATGGCATTATTTCATGCAATTAAACAGAGGTGAAATCCCCTACTCTCCCGAAACTCCTCTTTTTTCCCGGATAGCAGAAAAAGTCATGGAGATTCTGGATGAAGAATACGAGTCAGCTCCGGCAAATGAAAAATTAAAAGGATTTTTTGACCTATCTCCAAAAGAGTGTACCAATTTATATTCTTTACAAGCACGTTTCGCATGGTTAGCGACCGAATCCTATCTTTTCCAATTCAACGGCAGACAGATGCAGGAAGAAATAGACGACATGGTAACAACAGCAAAGGAAGACGGGACAGAAGAATATCTTCCGGATATGGTAAACGTACTATGTAACGACTTTGCATACAATTTGACTACCGAATTCATGCAACACACGCCAGCACAATGGCTTGCCATACTTTTAGGAGAAGAACACCCGGCACATGAAGCTTTAAAAAATTTATCCCGTAAATATTCAGGTTATTTCGATTTTGTCGATGAAGACAAATATAATGCCCGTTTCCGGCATATCATTACCGGCGAAATTATCGAAGTCACACAAAAATCTTTAAAAGGATTTCCCGAAGACATGAAAAGCGACAAAATAAGTCTGTATGCAGGATTTGTACGTTGGCAAAATGAATGGTGGATCATGGGATTGGTAAATACCTATCCCAAATCGGAAGATCTCACGGAAGAAATCGATAAACGGACGGAAGAAGAATCTCACATTTTCGAAGAAAAAACCGACTTGCCCGAGAATGAACAAGAAATTATTTTAAAAGATATACTGGAAGATACCGATCTCGGAGAGGGTGAAATGCCGTTAACTTCTGAGGAAACCGCATGGATAGCCGTATTGAGCGATGAATTAGGGGTCTCCTTTATGGAAAATGCCGTGCAAAAAGGTAAAGTCCCCGAATTAAGATTCAACGGAGAAAAAGGCTACGAACTATTACATGATAACTTAGATTTTATACTTCGTTATATTAAACGTTAATAACGTCTCTAATTTATTTTTCCGATATGATTATGAAAAAGACTTTAAGTTTCTTGCTTTTTATTTTTTGCGTATTCTCATTACAGGCAGAAATAATCAAAACAAAGGTAAAAAGCGATGCCATGAACAAAGACATCCCTTGCGTGATTATCACTCCCGAAGACTATACTCCTTCTGCAACCTATCCTGTTATTTACCTATTGCACGGATATGGAGGAAATCAAAACACATGGCCGGATATAAAGAAAGATCTTTCGCAAACAGCTACGCAAGACAGCATAATTTTTGTCTGTCCTAACGGAGAAAACAGTTGGTACTGGGATAGCCCGTTTAATAAAGAGTCGCAATTCGAAACATTCATATCAAAAGAATTAGTCTCTTATGTCGATAAAAATTTTTCTACTCGCGACGATAGAACAGGCAGGGCGATCACCGGCTTAAGTATGGGAGGACACGGAGCTTTATGGTTGGCTATTCGTCATCAAGATATATTCGGAGCTGCCGGAAGTACCAGCGGAGGCGTAGATATTCGTCCTTTTCCCGACAATTGGGATATGAAAAAACAGTTGGGCGAATATAAGAACAATAAAGAGATATGGGATAATCACACGGTCATCAATCAAATAAATAAATTACAGAACGGAAAACTTGCCATCATTTTTGATTGCGGATTCAAAGATTTTTTTTTCGACGTAAATAATAATCTTCATAACACTCTATTAAAACAGGGTATCGCACATGACTATATTGTCCGTCCCGGTGAACATAATTCTCAATACTGGGGGAATTCCATTGATTATCAAATATTATTTTTTAAAAAGTATTTTCAAAAAAGATTACCAAAATAAATTCAAAAACGACTCTTGTACTCACCAATAGCAAGGATACATGTATAAATTTTGTTAATATACAATTTTTTATTATAACAACATTTGTAAGATACATTTTCTATAACTATATTTGCAATATGTTTTTTCATAGTATTAGATTTAAGGTTTACAAAGATTGGTTGTCGTGAGACAACCATTTTTTTATTTTAATCGTAAATCAAAAACTCCTGATAAGTAAACTTATCAGGAGTTTTCTTTAATATCTATACTGTCGATACATTTTACCCTCTATTGGCTGTCACTACCAAAACTTTGTGAATCATGTCATCGACGCAAAACCTATCTAAATTTTCCGATAAAAAATTATATATCCGCACCTATTTACCGAAATTAAATAATGAGGAAGGTTCATGTTCTCTATCCATAATTACTTTCAACTCTTCCACTTTTTCAGGATATTGAGCAGCGACATTATTATCTTCATGAGGATCTTCAGCTATATTATATAACTCATGTGTCGGATTTCCCGAACTGATCTGTTGACGAATAAGTTTCCAATCTCCGGCACGTACGGCTTGACGCCCGCCTTCCTCGTGGAATTCCCAATACAGAAATTCGTGTAACGGCTGCTCCCCTTTATTTAATAAAGTAGGCAAGATAGAAATTCCATCCATCGCTTCTTCTCTCCAATTCGAATCGACACCTAATAAATCTACAAAAGTAGGCATCATATCCCATCCGGCAGCCTGAATATGGCTTATACTACCGGGTTGAATTTTTCCAGGCCAATAAGCAATATAAGGTACTCGCATACCTCCCTCGTAAAGAGCTCTTTTAAGACCTTTCAAACGTGCTTCCGTATTAAAGAAATAAGGATCAGCGCCACCCTCCTGATGAGGACCGTTATCACTGGTGAAAATAAATAAAGTTTTATCGGCAATACCTTGCCGTTCAAGTTCTTCGATTATCTGCCCTACATAAGTATCCAAACGGGTAATCATCGCAGCAAATTGCGTACGAGGATTCAAAGCCGTACCGTAATCACCGTTCGTATAAAAAGGATTGGGCTCATAAAATTTATCTTTATACATTTCCACAATACTGTCTTGAGGTTGTGTTAATTCAGCATGAGGTATCGTATAAGTAAAATATCCGAAAAACGCCTTGTCCTTATTATCTCTGATAAACTTAAGCGCATGTTCGTGAATCGCATCCTGCGAATAACGTCCGTTTTGATACTCCTTCGTTTTATTATTCCACAAATAATCAGGATAATATTTATGGGCTTTGCGCTGACAGTTATATCCGTAAAAAACATCAAATCCCATATCATTCGCTTCTCCTCCCGATCCGGGATATCCCATTCCCCACTTACCGAAACAGCCTGTAACATATCCGTTTTCTTGAAAAAGATTTCCCAATGTTTTCACATTCGGATCTAAAGGCTCTTGACCTTCAGGCTGTATCTCCATATTTCCACGTATTTTGGTATGTCCCGTATGCTGTCCTGTCATCAAAGAAGCCCGAGAAGGAGCACTCACTGCCGTACTTGCATAGAATTGAGTGAAACTCATTCCTTGTTGCACGAGTTTTGTCAGATTCGGAGTCGAGATCATTTGTTGCCCGTAAGCTTCTATATCGCTATAACCCATATCGTCACATAATAAATAAATTACATTAGGACGATCGACAGTTGCAACAGCATCTTTTACCTGTGCTTTGCATAAAGAAGACGGAAATAATAAACTGCCGGACAGGTATAAAAAATATTTTGAATTCATCGGTACTATTTCGTTTTATGAAATTAAAAAAATCAAGATTTATTATAAAGCTTCAATGAAAAAGGTTTCTGCCTATCCGGCTCGACCATAAGGATAACAAACTCCTCAGGATATTTGAGTCTATACTCGCAATTTACGTCAGACGGTATAAACTCACCGATAATCTGCCCGGAGAGATTAATCACCTTCACAGAGCACTTTTCCGGAAGACCACTTAGAGCAACTATACCATTTGACAAAAAAGCCTTTACTCGAATATCCTGAATATTCTCTACCCCAGTAGGTGTAAAAGGAACACGATAGAAATACCAACCTGATCCTGTACCTATCCCTGCATTATATAAAACAATTTTCCAAGAACCGTCCTGTGCATTCAACAATAAACCGTCATTACCATTATATTTTATAGAATAACTTCCGTTATCATTGCCACTGGGTTCTACGACGAACTCGCTTCCGTTTACCTCAGCAGTCAACTCCTGTGTTTCCAAAACTCCAGAACCGTAAATCTGCCTCATACTGGTTTTATTGATAATCTTAACCTTATTTCCTGAAACAGTTTCTAATCTCCATAAAAATTTATCACTCATATCAGCCGGACGTTCGGCACGTAAATTAGAGGTATATTCACCCGTAGGATTTTCATCATAAGCTATATAACGGTTTGCCCGCTCCGTAGCCGTATGAGCATTTTTAATCTGATACCATATCGGATTTGCTTCGGTACTCGTTTGAGGAGCTGATAATTCGGGCTCTACGGTAGAAAAAACGGCAATAATATGCATACTCTCATTTACCGTAAATGTGTATGACTGATCTCTACTTACAATATCTTGTCCAACTTTCCAACCGTCAAAATTCGCAGAAGAAGAAGAGAGTTCGGCTTTCACCGTGACTGAAGAGCCTTTATCATACCTACCATCTACATTGGCAACTGTCTCAATAACCGCCGTACCTAATTTTTCATTATTAGAAGAAACACTTATATAACAATCTTCTCGGTCGGTCTTATCCATAACGTAAACGACAAAATCATACACACGTCCTCCTGAAACTGCAACATCCGATCCTGAAGGCTGAGACGACTCCAATCTGACTCGTATCCGAGTTTTTCCCAATTCTGCATCGGCAGGAACTTGAAAAGAAGCAGTAAACCCCTTATCTCTCATACTTACAGAGGACTGATCCTCTTTATCAAAGACACCGTTACGATCCCAATCCGTAAAAATTGTAACGAACTGCCCGGAAACAGACACATTCTCCTCGATAATTAAATCGAACCAACGTCCCCTTTCTATCAAAGTCGTAGCTTTAGAAACAATTATAAAATGTCTATCAGGTACAGAAGCTACGGTATAACCTAAAGGATAACGAACTGCATCTCCGGACGTAATAGCAGAAATGATATATGCATTTCCTGCCTGACCGGACGGCATTTGATAAATCGGGTTCTTAACATTCATAGAACCAAGCCTAATCATTGTTTCAAAAGGATCATCGGCTATATACTCTTGGGCTTTCAGCCCTGTAAACAGGACACTCAAAAATAACAAAAAAATATTCAATAAGCTTTTTCTCATTTTCTTACTTTTTATTGAAAAATACCCCTTATAAAAACTCTTTTCTCTATAAGGGGTATCTTTCTAAATGAAAAAACCAAACCTCAAACCTCTTTACTTTTTGATAAACTTGATCGTGCGGACACCATTATCCGTTTTCACTTTAGCTATGTAAGTCCCGACAGACAGATTCTGCAAATTCTGCGTTCCTTGACCTTCGAATACTGCAGACCCTGTTATATTATATACTCGCAACATTGACCCTTCCGGCGCATGCAATACAGATGTCGTGCGGTCGAAGTAAACTCCCGTCAATTCTGTTCCGGAGATACCTGTCAACGGTGTAAAAGTCACAGTCAGTTCAACATCCTCTGCTATCGTGATCCAGTATTCTCCGCCATTCTCTTGCAACTCTGACAATCGGTCTATACCGTTGACCATAAAGCTCCCTACTTCATAACCCGATTCGGCTTCCGCTACAATTGTAATGGCGGTGTTTTTCTGCAACTCTGTTCCTGAAGGAATATCACTTCCGTCGGAATCTTTCGTCACGATCAGTTTCCCGCCAGTCAATTCGGTCGGATACGTTACCGTATAAGTAGCTCCCTTGAATTCCGCTACAAGTTCTACCGGACCTGCTACCGTAATCGTAAACGTCTTATTGACTACACTCTCCAATATGCTTTCTCCATTATTGGTCAGTGCTGATAATCGGGTCGGGTCGCTGTAAACCAAACTACCAGTCAACTCTGTTCCGTATTCAACCAATGCTCCGCTCGAAAGACTGCTGCTGCCGTTCTTCAACACCAATTGTCCGTCTCCCGTGCTCGTAAACGTAACGGTATATTTTTTCTTCGCAAAGACTGCTGATACCGTTATATTTTCCTGAACATTGCTTAGCGTCAGCTTTCCTGATTCTAAAGACTCTTTCTTTTCCTCTCCGTTGACCAACAGGGATGACAGTTCGTAATGTTCTTCCGGTAATACCGTCAATACGACATCGCTGCCTCGATCGAACTCGCCTTCATCGTTCAGCTCGGTCTCCTCTATGCTTGCCGATACCGTACCGCCTTCGACCGATGAATAGCTATAAACCAGTTTGTCCGTAAATTCTACCGTGATTTCGCTCGCTTCAGACAGGTTGAAGCCCGAGCCTTCTATCGCCACACCGTTCACTTTGATCGACTTAACTTGATAATTCTCCTCAGGAACAGCTTCTACCGTCAACCAAGTTCCGCCTTCTATACTGCTACCGCTTTCTACCGTCGCTTCTCCGTTCTTGACCATGAACGTCCCACCAGTTACCGAAGTGTTGTCATAAGTTACGGAATAAGTCGGTAAATTAGCCTGATAAAAAAACCAGCCCGAAGCTTGATGCACTCCCATCTCATATACGGTTATACCATAAGAAGTCGCCAAATCGCTACTTTGCATCGCATTCATATATGCCGGCTGAGCACTTGCTCCCAAGTAGTTAAAACAGTATTGCTTATCTGCACAATCAGACTGTCCGGTAGAGCTGCTTAATGCCATTACCCACTCCACGCCCGCTTCTGTAACGGTAAGAGGAGTATTAGCTCCCGTATTCGGGCTTATACCCTCCTCAGCAAACACTCGCATTCCCGAACGATTAACAATATAAACCTTATTATCGGCACTTCCTTTCTCGAGACGCCACAAATATTTATTCTCAAGTTGAGAAGTAGGAATACCCTGATCAAATTTTTCTGTCCTTAATCTTGTACCATCCCAAACCAAAAAACGGTTCTGACGATCTGCATCGGTTATATGGGACGACATTATCGTGTACCATACGGGTGCTTCTGCCGTACTTATTTGAGGGTCTACACATCCCGCTACCGGAACCACTGCAGCTTTAACAGAGAAAGATCCCATAAAGAAACCGAACAATACCAATAAGCCAAGTAATAATCGTCTATTCATAAGCTTAGATTTATTTAATTAAACAATAGATTAACTCGTACATCAATTCGATAAATACAATTGTAAAACCAATGAAACTATAGTATAGACAATTTATCAAATTTAAAAACGACAACTATATAATAAATCTCTTATTTATACTTATTATTATAAATCACTAATACTCTGACTGTTCAAATAAAATCTTACTTTTTAATAAACTTGATCGTACAAAAACCTTTATCAGTTTCTATTTTTGCGATATAACTACCGGCTAAAAGCTCTACCAGATTTTGTGTTCCCATCCCTTCAAACACCAACGAGCCGGTAATATCATAAACTTTTACTTTTGCTTCTAACGGAACATGCAAAACCGAAGTAGAACGGTTAAAGTAAGATATCGGGGTCTTTTCATCCCGAACTCCGTCTAAATATGTAAAGGTTATCGCTATGTTTACATCTTCAGTAACTGTAATCTGATATTTGCCCCCGTTATTTAATAGATCAGAAAGGCAATCTTCATCATTAACGGTAAATGAGCCTACTTCATATCCCGGGTCAGCTATCGGTTCGATTGTTATAACCGTATTCTCCGATAATTCCGTTCCGGAAATGACACTACAATCATCTCTTTCGTTTCTGACATCAAGATACCCTCCGGTTAAACTTTCCGGATAAGTTACTTTATACAAATTTTGATTATGACCCTGAACATATTCCGGCACTTGAGAAGTCGTATTCTGATAATAAGTTACCCAACTCAATTCCTGAATCGTCCCTTTCATCAAATAAGCAGCACAATCGCCTCCCGCACCTTTGTTTTGAAACTCCGTTAAACCGACATCCGAAGAACTGAATTTATAATAATACAACAAGTTTTCGGGAATTCGGGCATATCCTGCTTGAGAAGACTTGATCTGCTCAGGTGTTAAAGCAACATTCCATAGTTGAACATCCTCGATATCTCCGGCAAAATCCATGCATCCGACAAAGAATACAGTCTCATCGGGTAACAGACGGAATCCTTCTCGATTCAATATCTCGGACGCGACTTCTTCTCCATTTTTATACAAGGTTATGGTTTTATTTTCACTGTCTATTACTAAACTTACAAATGCCCATTCTCCGACCGGCAGTGCTACATCTGTCGTAACCGTTACATCATCGCCGTAACCGCCATTACCGTAACAACGTGTAAAAAAGCCCAATTTACCATTAGTCAAACGCACGGCAAAAGAGCCTGAGTTGACATAATATGCCGACTGTACAGCTCCCATTATATCTCCGCTGTTTACCGACGGATTTACCCATACGGACATCGTAAAAGTGCGTATGCGCTCATCTCCGACTTGAGAATCCACCGTATGGTTTCCACATAATTTATCGTCAAACTGGAAGCGATAATGATTATTTCCGTCTGTCTGAGGAATACGAATCGCGCAACCGGCAATAACCGGCATTCTTTCGCTACACTCAGCCGCAATCGTTACAGCTTCCGTCACTGTCATCGTATAAACTCCTTCGTGAAGACTTCCCATCCGATTTTCTCCATTAACCGTAAATGCAGTTAATTCATAGTTTTCATCAGCACTTACCGAAATAGTTATTTCCGTGCCGTGTTCTACACTGCTTCCCGAATCTATTGGCATATCACCTGCCATTACCGAAATTTTTCCATGTGCAGGTTGTTCAAAAGAAACGACAAAATGGGTAACAACTTCACCTCCTTCATCATAAGGAAGTCCTTCCGGCAATACTTCATATAAAGTCGGTATATTCGATTCGTTCCAACTAATTTTAAGCTGAGATATATTATCCAAATCGCTTACATCTACCTCCGTACAATAATCATCCAAAAATCCTTTATCCACCCACTCACCATCTGCCAGGACTTGAATCGACGGCTTATCCGCTGCGGTTGTAAATTGAGTATAATGGTAAATTTTTACCTTTTGAATCAATATATTCTCAGTAAAACGATAAATCAAGTGTCCTGCTTTATCCGATTTATATCCGTTCATCAGCGAACGATCATCCAATACGGATATCGGATTCCCATCTTGATCACTTGCAACCGGCGTAGTTCCTGAAACAGAAGCAGAAAACTCAGCAACCTGCAACCAATTATTCAACGAAACAGAAGTCAACCGCATCCTGACATAACGTCCGTACTTTCCACCGGCATTACAAGAGAACACCGAATTATTAGCTTCTATTTCCGATGCAGTAAAAGTCGACACCTCCGTCCAGTTCTGCCCATCACCGGATATTTCTACCACACCGCTGCCTGTCGGACGATCATTCGAAGTAAATGTCAATGTTATATCGAAAAACGGAACTGTTCCTCCGTAATCGAGTGTAATATAATCACCGACAGCTTGAGCACCGTCTTTCCAAAAATAAGTATCGACATCACCGTCGATCACGTTCGTTACAGAATAGGTGCTATAAACACTCATGTTGGTCGTCGCTGTTATAGTTCCCGGAGTCGTCCCGGACACGGACATCGTAAATTCATTCTCCGGAATTTCCTGCACTTTCCCGCTATTATTATGAATCCGAATATATGCCATATCCATAACAGAACCGTCCGGTGTAAACACAGTCCATTCCTTACCGTTAATAGAATATTCGACTGCAAACTTCTCCGCCATAGAAACAGGAAGCGTGTTCACCGATACGCTTTTTATCGCATTGAAATAAATTCCTACATATTCCCCATCCTTTAAAGAAACTCCGGATAAATTTCCTAAAACGACACTTGATTCTCCTAAGCTTATCTGCGGCCCACTAAGATCCTTCACATTAGTAATGATAACTATATCTCGCGACCGTTCAGGCAAAACCGGAGCTTTATCTGCAATTTTGCTGATAATCCAATCTGCAAAAGGCATCATATTGACATTGGATGGAGTTACCTCATACGATTTTTTTTCTGTCGATGTACCCGAACCTTCCAACGCAGGAACAAAAAAATCCGGATCGGTATGTATCTTGGCATATTCTTCTTTCGCCACTAAAAAATCAGTCCACTGACTACTCTCCCCTGATTGAAGCAATGTGAGTGATTTTAATATTATATTACTCATCGACTGTAATTTAGCTATCCAATATTTCGTTTCTTTATAAAACAACACATGATCAGAATCACTACTATGCTCCATTGTTCGCAAAAGAACGCACGCATCATAAATTTTTTGCATTTCAGCAACCAATTGACCTGTAACAGAAGGTAATTCCCCGCTTGCAGAATAAGATGATTTAAACGTATCGAATAATGGCTTAAGCTCATCCGTTTCTTTCAATTCTATGCCCGATTCAGAATGAATGGCAAAAGTCCGCATAGCTTCTTTCAGAACTTCATCATCTTTGACCAAACTCCCTATAGAGGCTTCCCAATTAGAAACTTTTTCAAAACGAGCCGGATTCCATGCATAATCAGCGCCTCCGAAAAGAGCGACTTTCGAAGCTTGAGCTTGTCCCATCGGATTAAGCATCAAACCTCTTAAAGAGGGTATCGGCTCAGAATCTTCAATAGTCCAATGGGCTGTCACTCCACGCATATAAATTCGTTCATCATGATCGTCATTCACCGGATTATTCCACCACATTACCGGGTTTCTGCCAACACGTCCCGCCATATCGGCACACGAACTGCCTCGAATATTCGAAAAACAATCATATCCTGTAAAGGCAATTACCGCATCCGAATCGACGCTTTTCAAAGAATTCAACGAATAAGAGCCGCCATAGTTAAGCGCATAAGCTGTCGGGACGAAAAACAAAGGACAAACCGTCTCATCTTTTGTCGCCGAAACGGTATTATATTTTTCTTTCAATTTCTTTTGTACCTGATCTGCCAAATATGCCTGCATGCTCCCGCTCGGCGTATAAGTAATATCGTCGATAAAAACACCGAAACCTCGAACTCCCAACCCGTAGAGATGATCGAATTTATTCATGATCGCCTCTATTCCGGGATCCATTGCCGATTCACTGGAAAAACTTATTCCGTCTTGCATCGCCGGATGAGCTGCCCAAACAAAATTAACGTTACATGACCGTGCTTTAGCAGCTATCGTTCTCAAATCGTCTTGAGTAATCATTCCTTGTTCTTGTTCGGCCTGAGTAAGCGATGTAGGATAATCTCTACGCCAATATCCCAAATGATAAGGATCGGCCTTAGGTCCGTAAACGAAAAGGTTCATTTTATAGCGTTTACAATATTCCAACAAACTCAAACGATTTTCCACAGAGTACGGATAACCGTAAAAACCCTCTACAATGCCTCTGTACTCCATATAAGCATAATCTTCGAAAACAACGGTAGTCAACTTATTTTCCTCCATCTGTTCAAACATCTGCTCCAATGTCGCCATACCGTAATAGGCAGATTCTTTATCGTTGCCCAAAATAACGATATCTCCAAAAGGATGGTTTTTATTGACCTCCAATATATAAGGATCGAATTTATTACTTCCGTCGGCAAATACCGAACGAGAAACAGATGAAGCCCGATCCGCAGCCTTTCCCGAACCATTTACTCCAAGCCAAATATTGGTTTGGACAGTAGAAGCTGTCTCCGCTTCATTGACCGACATGGTAAAACCGGCATTCTCAACGACTTCTCTCAACCGGTCTATCGTCGTCGTATGTATACCGTCTTCAATAATTACATTAAAAACGGAAGATAATTCTACGGTTTGATTTCCCATAGTCATCTTCTGCGGTACGGGATAAACAGTATAAGACTGGCTATACGACCGAGGAACAAACAACAAGAAAATAAATAAAATAAGATGTTTTGTTTTTTTCATAATAAAGAGGTTATTCAATAAAACAACAAAATATCGACAGATTAAAAACCTGTTTTAAATTTTATCCGAGATGAAATAAAAAAGAATGGCAAAAAATTCTTTTCATAAAAATCAAACAGGTCTAAAGAAATATTTAAGAACTATGCTAAACCTTCCAATAAGAAAATATTACCAGATCATTTACATTTTCTTCCGTTTTTTTCTGTTTTCACTCACCGGATAGTCTGCGATCATCCTTGCAAAAAACAGAAAAACATCCCCAAAAGAAACTCCCAATCCGAGCCGATCAAAATTCAAGCAGGCTCTAAGAGTAAAAATAAAAAAAAGGGGGGAAGACAACCGGGAAATCCGATATCACTCCCCCTGATAAAACAAAAACTCTAAAACTTATTTTTTGATAAACTTGATCGTGCGAACACCATTATCCATTTTCACTTTAGCTATGTAAGTCCCGACAGACAGATTCTGCAAGTTCTGCGTTCCTTGACCTTCGAATACTACAGACCCTGTTATATTATATACTCGCAACATTGACCCTTCCGGCGCA
>URAV01000049.1 GCA_900545915.1 uncultured Porphyromonadaceae bacterium | reverse complement strand
TTACCGAAATAAACAATAGCAAAAGGGGCTGTCCGACTTTTTGGACAGCCCCTTTGCGTTTGAATCATTCACGCCCACCGGATCTCACCAGCTTGAATACCCGTTCATTGAAATCGGAGTTTTTCAGTAAATCTTCTATCGTAATATGCATACGATAACGCCAATAATTGCGAGGATCAGACGGAACATTTATCCTCTCTTCCACAGGATTATTACGACGTATATTTCCATCAATCGAAAGCCAGTCTTGTAACGGAATGATAGCCAACATAGAAGGCGAATGCATGTGCATAGCCAGAATTTTCTCACATATCCACGGTTCACAATAATAAGGTGCTTCTCCTTGCTCCTGCAATATATAATTATAGTACCGTTGAGTTTTGCCCCTGTCTTCCTCCCACCATGCCCTAATTCCGGACATATCATGCGTGGAAGTAGTGCATACCGACAAGTACGGATAATTAGCAACATCTCCGAACTCTTTATCCGGATTTTTCGGCATTCTTTGTATTTCGAGTGACAGAATCTGCAACGCATTCATTACTTCAGGTACAGATTGCGGTATCATACCCAGATCCTCGCCACACACCAACATTCCGGTCGAAGATATCAACGGTGGTAGCTTCTTCATTGCTTCATTTTTCCAGAAAGCATCTTGCCTATGGTAAAAAAAGTCAACATACAACCGGTCATAACACCATCTCTCATAATCGGTCAAAGATTTATAGCTATATGTTTGCCGGGCAGAGATACATGGATGATACTTCCTTTTCTGATAAGGATCTTCTACAAACAAAATTTCATCTATTAATGCAAAAAGTCCAGATTTTATCTTTAGACTCTTCTCATCACTTTTACCACAAAAATGGTTTTCTATTTTTCTTTGCGTATTGAAATCGAGGCTCAGTGCATATATTCCATATCCGCATTCAAGCAAATAATCATGTATTACCTCTCCTGTATATTCACCGAACATATCTTGTAACATATATTCCCGAATATACGGGCGAGCATGCCGATGTTCATCGAAATAAAATCCATAAGACTGTAATTCTTCTATCGAAAAAGGAATAGCCGGATTAAAATGCCCCAATACTCCCTGTATGGCGCTTTCGGGAATTTCCCAGATTCTGAAAAAACCCAATATATGATCTATGCGATATGCATCGAAATATTCTGCCATTTTGCGAAAACGGGCTTTCCACCAAGCATAACCGTCTTTAGCCATCTCGTCCCAATTATATGTCGGAAATCCCCAATTTTGACCTTCTACGGAAAAATCATCAGGCGGAGCTCCGGCCTGCGAATCCATATAAAACAAATCGGGGTGAGACCATGCATCCACACTATCCCGACTTACCCCGATAGGAATATCGCCTTTAAGTACTACACCTTTCGCATGTGCATAATCCCTGACTTCAAGAAGCTGTATATGTAAGTGATACTGAACAAAATAGTAAAAACTGACTTTATCATAATAAATATTCCCATGTGCACAGAATTCGGCTATATCATCCGAGTTGAAAACCGAATACATCTTCCATTTCCTAAAGTCCGGAGTTTCATAAATATCACGCAAACAACAATAAGCAGCATAAGGCTCAAGCCATTCTCTGTTAGCCTTAAAGAACTCTTTAAAACCAGATGAATTCAATGTTTTTTTCCCTGACTGCAAAAAAATGGCTTTTAAATACTCCCATTTCATAAGAGTTACTCGTTCATAATCAACCTCCGGTAAGGCATTCAATTCTGTTGCAAGTTTTTCATATGCAACCATAGAATCACTATCTCTCAATCGATCTATCACCGTTACTCGTAAATATGCCGGATGAAGAGCAAAAATAGAATTCGCCCTATAAGGATATGAATCGAGCCAAGTATGACTCATTGTAGTATCGTTAACCGGAAGTACCTGAATAAATCTTTGACCTGTTTGTACAGCCCAATCGATCATCTTCTTCAAATCAAGGAACTCTCCGATTCCCCAACTTTCTTCTGAACGTAATGAGAAAACCGGAATTGCAACTCCTGCCCCTCTCCAGTCCGGTAAAGGAAGTTTCCATTTAAAACCGGAAAAAACGATATTTTCACCCGACTCTAAATGGGGAATCTCTAAGACTCTATTATTCCCGGATTCCCATGCGACAATATTAAGGGAATCTTTCTTCAGAACCAGAAACTTGTACTCTACAGGATATTTTAAAGATGATGCATCCAATACTGTCTCCCACAAAGGGAAATGTGCATCATTCATAATAATAGCATCCTTGATACTCCATGCTTCCGATGTCATCGTCCCAGTCAAAGCCACAACCTCATCCGGACGAACAGAGGGTGCATACATCTGTAACGTTACGGCAGTTGAATATGAAGGCAAAATTTCAGAATCTGTTCGATGACGTGCCAAAATTACCTTATTAAAAGCAGAAGAATAAAATGAACTGTCGGCAGGCATATTCTGCCAAACATCATATAAATAATAAGTATGATTTAACGCCGACGGTATAAAAGAGCGAGGTTCACCCCACTCTTTGTCATAAGGCTGACCATATTCTTTTACTAAATAACGATAATCAAATCCGGAGGATGAGTCTTGTAGATTCAGTATTAAAGACCATATTCCATCTCCTTCATACCGCATCGGTACAGCATTTTTCTCCTCAAAATTACCAAGAGACGAATGACTGCCCGTCACATAAAGTTCTTGTCCCCAACGGGTACGATATTCTATTTTAAATACTATTTTCATAGCTATTCATTTTAATCATTAGCTCGTTATGAAGTTACGAATTTATTCAAAACCGATAATTATATCTCAGCCCAAAAATAAAATTCTTTCTTTCAAATATTGTTAAGAGCCTGTTTAAATTTTTATCCGAAATGAAATAATATAACTTTCCAAAAGATTTAAAACAGGATCGTAAGTTCAAACAAAAAAAGACGAACACATGTTCGCCTTTTTTATCAATAGAATATCTTTCTATACAATAATAGACCGATTTATCCGCATTTAGATGTCCCACATGAAGTACAAATCAAACAACCCTCCTGATAAATAAGGGTTTCCTGACCACAATTCGGACACGTTTGTCCGCTGGCTTTTGTTCCGTTCGGCAGATATTTTTTCAAAGCTCTTTCTACCCCGTTTTTCCACGTATTGATAGACTGACTGTCCAATTCAAGAGTAGAAACGAGCTTCAAAACTTGATCAATAGGCATACCGTAACGCAAAACTCCCGAAATCAATTTGGCATAATTCCAATATTCAGGGTTAAACTTATCGGATAAACCTTCAATTGTCGTTTTATATCCTCTCTTATTTCGATATTGAAAATCATAACGTTTATTGCCTTCTTCATCGATAGCTTTAATTATCTTTCCTTTCGTAATATTTTTCGGAAGCAAGATTCCCTCTTCATCATCCGCCAGACCTGTAAAAATTTCATAAGGATTACCATCTTTCAAGCCAATAAAAGCAATCCATTTATCTTTATTATTCTGGAAACGGACTACATCGGCATCTAACTCTATAGGACGTTTAGGATCAAGATGTACCGGAGCTTTTTTCTCCTCCTTTTTCGTTGCGAGAAGCACTCCTGCCCGAGAACCGTCTCTATAAACGGTACAACCTTTACAGCCGCTCTTCCAAGCTTCGACATACAACTGTCCCACCAATTCCTCTGTTACATCCGACGGCAGATTGATCGTTACACTGATCGAATGATCTACCCATTTTTGAACACGGCCTTGCATTCTTACTTTCTGCAACCAATCGACATCATTCGATGTAGCCTTATAATAAGGTGATTTGGAGACTAATTCGTCTATTTCTTCCTGTGTATAGTTCGATCGCACTTCATAACCATTGGTCTGCATCCATGTTATAAACTTATGATGGAACACAACATACTCTTCATACGCATCTCCTGATTCATCGACAAAATCGATACGAACTTCAGGGTCATTCGGATTTACTTTCCGACGCCTACGATACACAGGCATAAACACCGGTTCAATACCGGAGGTCGTCTGTGTCATAAGGCTCGTTGTTCCTGTCGGAGCAATCGTCAAACAAGCAATATTTCTACGTCCGTACTTCACCATATCAGAGTAAAGCTCAGGATCGGCATCCTTTAAACGCAGAATAAACGGATTCTTCTCTTCTCTCTTCGCATCGAATATTTCAAAAGCTCCTCTTTCTTTCGCCATCTGCACAGAAGAGCGATATGCCGCCAAAGCTAATGTCTTATGGACTTGTTCCGAAAATTCCGTCGCTTTTTCTGTCCCATACTGCAATCCGAGTGCAGCTAACATATCTCCTTCGGCTGTTGTTCCGACTCCGGTACGACGTCCCTTCAAAGTCTTTGACCGTATCTTTTCCCAAAGATGCAATTCTGTCTGCTTCACTTCATCCGACTCAGGATCAGACTTAACCTTATCCAATATTTTATCGATTTTTTCCATTTCAAGATCGATAATATCATCCATAATACGCTGAGCCAGCATAATATGTTGTTTGAACAGATCAAAATCGAAATATGCTTTATCTGTAAACGGATTTACAACGTATGAATATAAATTGACGGCTAATAAACGGCAACTGTCATAAGGACATAAAGGTATCTCTCCGCAAGGATTGGTAGAAACGGTTTTGAATCCCAGATCAGCATAGCAATCGGGTACAGATTCCCGAGTAATAGTATCCCAAAAAAGGACTCCCGGTTCTGCCGACTTCCACGCATTATGTACAATCTTTTTCCAAATAGCCTGAGCATCGACTTCTTTTGCAACTTTGGGATTTTCTCCTTCAATCGGATATTGCTGAACAAAAGGCTCTCCGGCAATAGCAGCTTTCATAAAATCATCGCTGATCTTTACAGAGACATTTGCCCCAGTTACCTTACCTTCTGTCATCTTTGCATCGATAAAAGCCTCCGAATCAGGATGTTTAATAGAAACACTCAACATCAAAGCTCCACGACGTCCATCTTGTGCAACTTCACGGGTAGAGTTGGAATAACGTTCCATAAACGGAACTAAACCGGTAGAGGTCAAAGCCGAATTTTTTACAGGCGAACCTTTAGGGCGAATATGAGACAGATCGTGTCCTACTCCACCCCGCCTCTTCATCAATTGTACTTGTTCCTCATCTATTTTTATAATACCGCCGTATGAATCGGCTGTGCCGTCCATACCGATAACAAAACAATTAGACAAAGATCCTATTTGAAAGTTATTTCCGATACCACTCATCGGACTTCCTTGAGGAACAATATAACGAAAATCTTTAAAAAGATCCATCAACTGCTCCTCTGTAAGCGGATTAGGATATTTTTTTTCGATTCTCGCAATTTCACTTGCCAAACGAAAATGCATTTCATCCGGATTCTTCTCATAAATATTTCCATAAGAATCTTTAAGGGCATATTTGTTCACCCATACTCGGGCTGCAAGCTCATCACCCTTAAAATACTTTAATGAAGCTTCGAATGCTTCATCATAAGTGTAGTTTTTAGGTTCCACTGTTCTTTAGTTTAAGTAGGTTTTGTGTTTTTAGAATAAATTTTCAGTATTGATTTTTGTAGAAAAATTTGAGATTACAAGTTTATAGAAAACATTTTGTTTACACAAATAAAAAACTAATTATTTATCAACAATATCAAAGTTTTCCATTTTAACATAGTAACAAACTAATAATCAGATTATTAAAAATTAAAGAATCAACAAAAGTTTTCCAAAATAGAAATTGAATCTCCAAAAGATAAAAAACACTATATAAATACAGGCTTATCCGACAAATTATCCTATTTTTATTTTATTAATATGAGTATTTCTACCAACTCCAGACAAATTCTTACAAAAAAAGGAATAAGTAATAAAAATATTTGTGCAAAATGTCAAGCTACTAACAAGAAAAGAATATTCTCCTGATTTTATTTTGTATTTTTGTAAAAAAAGACTGCCTATGTTATTTGAAGAATTAAAACAAAGACGTACTATCCGTAAATATACCGGAGAAGATATTCCCGAAAAGTTATTGAACGAGCTTATAGAGACGGCATGTCGGGTCTCAACCACAGGTAATATGCAATTATATAGCGTAATTATTACTCGAGACAAAGAAATGAAAGAAAAATTAGCCCCGGCTCACTTCAATCAACCGACTGTCACGTCTGCTCCCGTAGTTCTTACGTTTTGTGCTGATTTTAACCGTTTCATCAAATGGTGTGATTGGCGAGATGCTCAACAAGGTTACGACAACTTCCAATCATTTTTTACAGCAGCAATCGATGCCCTCATCTTTGCCCAACAATTTTGTACAGTCGCAGAACTTGCTGGATTAGGAATATGTTATCTCGGAACGACAACATACAATGCACCGCAAATTATAGAAACGTTACAGTTGCCCAAGCATGTAATTCCGGTAACAACAATTACAGTCGGTTATCCATCCGAAATCCCAGAACAGGTAGATCGTCTTCCTTTAGAAGCAATTATACATCAAGAAAAATATAAAGACTATACTCGTGAAGATATAGATCGTTTATATCGAGATAAAGAAAATCTTGCCGCAAATTTGAAATTCATCAAAGAAAATAACAAAAAAACTTTAGCTCAAGTATTTACTGACGTACGTTATAAAAAGGAAGATAATGAATATTTTTCAGAGGTGTTTTTAAAGGTAATCAAGGAACAAGGTTTCAAATTTTAAATATGTATCTGCAAGTATAAAAAGCCTGTTCGGATTTTCCAATAAAAAAATATTACCAGGTTATTTTTTACTTTTTTCCGTACTATAACGCTGTTGGCAGTACCGATACAGTTCCTCTCTAAAAAGGGGAACTGATTTTTTTTGTGTCTTTCAAATTCTATCCGAATAAAATTTAGATAAGCTTTTAGAGTACTCCCCCTCAAATGTTACTTCACATGGACATTATGTCCGATAAAAATCATTGGAGTAACGAAAGTATAACTCGCTATTTCTATAAAGAATCTGTCATACTAAGAGAAAAACTAAACTTTTTCCTTTCTAAAAACAAATCAAAAGATAGATAAAGAAGTCAATCAAGTTTCTAATTTCGTTTTTCCCTTTAAAATTAACTGACGAATAAAATCTTGTCGCTTACACACCGTCTTATTCTTACAACGATATTTGCAATATATACAAGAACCCCATGTATTTATTCCTCTTTTCCTTGCCAACTTCAAAAGCTCTTCTTTACTGTATTGCTCCCGATCCTGAAGAGATAAGAAAGAATCATACTTTCCGAATAGAAAATGGGTAAACCAACACGCAAATATATAATGGACTTTAGAGAAAATATTCCATGCCCCTACTTTATTATAAAAAAATTTATCCCAATTTATAATCTGTTGTATCGACGGTGTGTTAGTAGAAGTCCAGGTGTCTTGTCCCTTATGTCTGCGAATATAAAATAATGAAGGGTCATCAAAAAGTACCGTATTCCCGTAACCGGACATTTTTACCAAGAAAGGCCAATCATTGAATTTATTGAACTTCTCATACTCTATAGCAGTTTTCTTAAAATCGACAGTCCGATATAATGCTGTCGCATACGCAATACGTTCTAAAAAATACATATGCGTAGCAAAGTCTTTTTGTTTTTCAAAATAATAATAATCAGGAACTATCGATTCCGGCATTCCGGGAAAATTATCATCAAAAAATTCTGTGTAACGTGTCGTAATAAGCGATATATCATCTTTTTCATTCAAAACCTTCAAAGCCAGTTCTAAATATAAAGGATGCAAAATATCATCATCATGGAATAACATCACATATTTTCCGGATGCAATTTCTTGTGCTTTTTTGAAATTTCCAAGAAACCCCTTTGTCCTGATATATCTTACTCCATAAGAAGAAAAATGTTCTACTACCGACAATGTATTATCTGTACTCTCATTATCAAGCACAGTAATTTTACTAACTCCTGCCGATTGACTTAAAAGACTTTCTATAGACCGCTTCAGATAACCCGCTCTATTGTGAGTCATTATATAAATGTCTATATCATCGATCGTATATTTCATTACTGTATGAATCAAAACCGGATAGTTTTAGCTTTTGTTTCATCCGGGACAGGAGTATGTAAAATTTATTTTTTTAGAGATTCTTCTATTTCAAGAACATTAGCTCTCAAAGCTTTATCAATTTCTAATTGTTCACTGATTGTCTTACATGCGTGCAAAACAGTGGCATGATCCTTTTTCCCCAATATATCTCCGATACGGGACAATGAGTAATCGGTATATTTTTTTGACAGATACATAGATATTTGGCGTGCCTGAACAATTTCTCTTTTACGAGTCTTTGCCTGAAGAAGTTTAGGATCCATATCATAAAATCCACAAACTTTTTCTTGAATGAGTTCTATTGTAACCTGCTTCTTCTCTACATGAACGCTGGTCGAAAGAACTCGCTCCGCCAAATCGATCGTTATTTCACGATTAAATATCGTAGAACGAGCCATCAACGAAACAATAATCCCTTCCAGATCGCGAACATTATCGGCCACATTACGAGCAATATAGTCAACGACCTCTTCTGAAATAGGTAAACCGTCTTGATGTATTTTATTTAAAAGAATATTTCTACGCAACTCATAATCAGGCCTTTCTACTTCTGCTGTAAGCCCCCACTTAAAACGAGTCAATAAACGAGGCACCATACCTTCCAAAGAAACGGGAGGACGATCCGAAGTAAGTACCAGCTGCTTATTATTCTGATGCAAATGATTGAAAATATGGAAGAAAGTATTTTGCGTTCCGGTTTTTCCAGCTAAATCCTGAATATCATCAATCAATAAGACATCTATACTTTGATAGAAATTGATAAAATCATTAACCGTATTGCTCCTGACAGCATTTGTATATTGTACCTGAAAAAGATGAGATGACAAATACAAAACACGTGCCGAAGGATCTTTTTCCTTTATGCGGATACCGATAGCTTGTACCAAATGTGTTTTTCCTACTCCCGATTCTCCATACAGGAACAAGGGATTAAATGCTGTTTTACCCGGTTTTTCTGCAATAGACTCGCCCGCAGTACGCGCAAGTTTATTACTTGCTCCCGAATAATAATTTTCAAAATTATAAACCGGATTTAATTGTGAGTCCAGTTCTTCATACACTTGTTGTTTAAACGGATCAGGAACATGAGCCGCAGGAACGGTTACCTGTGGCACTGCATTAACAGATTTATTAGCTCCGGCAACAACGACATCCGTTTTGGGATTCTCTACGACACCAACCTGATATTTCAATTGTACCCCGTTTCCAAAAACGCGATACAACACCCGTTGCAGAAGATCTATATAATGCTCTTCCAGATATTCGTAAAAGAAGTAAGAAGGGACACCAAGTGTCAAGACATTATTGTCAAAGCTTAAAGCCCTGACCGGAGTAAACCACATAACATAAGCGCTCTCCGAAAGATTGTCTTTAATAATGTCCAAACAGCGGTCCCACAAAGTGACATGATTTGAACTCATTTTTATCAATCAAATTTTTCTATCAAAATCAAAAACAGGATTACAAAATTTGAAATTCTTTTCGAGAAAAACAAATGACTTTTTCTTTGTTTTTTTTGAAAAGAATATAATATACTGTTTTGCAGTCAGTTATCGACACCTTATTTCCCCCCTATTAAAGGCTGCAATTTCAATATATTATCAAACTGTAAATCAATATATTAAGAAGAAATATAAACTCAAAACAAACGACAAAGGGAAATAATATTCCGATAGAATTCCTTTGCTGCTAAATACTTTCAAGTTCTTATTTCAAAATTATTACAAAAACTCATTATTTATATTGATTCTAAATAATAGAATTTATTTTTTTCTTCCGAATAGTGAAAAATGGACATACCTTTTAGGATTCAATCTTAAATCTATCAACAGAGAATCTGCACTTCCTACCGTATTCAACAAACCATCATATAATTGTTTGTCATTAAGAAGCAATCCTAATGTATTATCTTTATCATTCAATTTACTTGTAATGCTCTGTAAACCTAATAATGTAGAATCGACCGAAACTACCGTTTTCTTCAAATCCAATTCATTCAGCTGGGTAGAAAACTCATTTACATTTTTTGTTATATCAGTAACATTTGCCAAAATAGGAGGTATATCCTTATCCATAATACGAGAAAGCCTCTTAGAAGAAGCTTCTAAATCGGCAGTAAGACGATTCAAATGATCTATAGATTCGGATAAAGCCGGATTGGTCACAATTGCCTGTATTCCAGTAAGTATAGTATCTATTTTAGGAAGCATAACCGTTAATTGGGGAAGCACATTGTTTTGAATATTTCCCAACATATCGGGAGCATTTTCTCCAATCAACACATCTCCTGCCGAATGATTAGTACTTACATATTTATTTAACCGTAAATCGATTATTGCAGTGCCTAAAAAATCAACCATTAATACAGCCTTACTTCCCGAAGGAACTTTCAATTGATTATCCAAACTTACTTCAACGGTTACAGTCCCGGGGTTATCATAATTATAATTAATTTCCCGCACTAAACCTACTTTAAAACCATCGATCACGACAGGCGTCGAAACAGTCAATCCTGTTACATTCTTATACTCTATGTAATAATAGTTGGTAGGCTTCATCAAATTAATGCCTTTCAAATACTCTATACCTACCACCAAAATCGCTGCACTTATCAGCACGGCAAGTGCAATTTTGACTTCTTTTGTAAAAAGCTTTTTCATATTTTAATTTCCTTAGAATAAACACTGCATCTCGACATAACAATCGAATATATTCATCGTTTCTGCCCTCGATTTGCAGTTTATTTTAATATCTTTCTGTTCCCATTTTATTTTATTTTTACACCATCCTTAAATGAGATAATAAAAGCGTCTTTAAATAATTTCCGAACTCTTGGTAATTCTTGTAACAATTTTTTCCGATCGGATGTTTCCCCATAAGTGTATTTATACAATCCGTTTTCCCGATAATATGACACAGGAGAAAGACCTTTAAAGCAAGAATTCTTTTCTCCGTATTTTTTGGGTGAAACCATTATTTGTATTTTATATACAACTCCACTACCGGAAGATACCGTATTTTTTCCAAAATCTGTTTCTGTCGTGCCAACTGTCCGATTCTCATCCCGACGCGATGAATCTACCGGTTCTTTTACACTACTATTCTTACTCACAATAGCACCCTGTTTTCGGTCATAATCCGACTTATAGTCACAAAAAGCATTATAAATAGATTTTGCCATCTGCAACTGCCCTTTTTCTGAAGCAAGATATGCCTCTTCATTTCTATTGGATATATACCCTACCTCAATAAGGACACTCGGCATACCCGTGTTGCGCAGCACAAGAAATCCTGCCTGACGCACTCCCCGATCAATTCTCTTCGCCGAATGCTTAAATTGTCTCTGTATAGAAGAAGCAAGATTAATACTTTGTTCAAGATGCTTGTCTTGCAAAAATTCAAACATAATATAAGATTCGGTAGAGTTCGGATCAAATCCTTCATATCGTTTAGAAAAATCGTCCTCCAAAAGAATTACCGAATTCTCCCGTTTAGCGACCCTCAAGTTTTCTTCCGTTCTTGCCAAACCTAAAGTATAGGTCTCTGTCCCGTAAGCAGAACTATTTGCGGCAGAATTTGTATGTATAGAAATAAAAAGGTCGGCCTTAACACGATTGGCTATATTAGCTCGTTGCTGCAATTCGACAAAAATATCACGATCGCGAGTATATACAACCTTAACATCCGAATGATTTTCCCGAATAAGTGCACCTAATTTTAAAGCAATGCCCAAATTTATATTTTTTTCCCGGATTATTCTTCCTATTGCACCCGGATCTTTTCCTCCGTGTCCGGCATCAATCACAACAACGAATTTCTTTCCCGAAGCCTGAGTGTACGCAGAAAAAGGGAACAGAAAAAGAGTAATAAAAATATATAAATAAAACCGACATTTAGATTTCATCATCGTAATTTGCTGAATAAAACCGACAATCAACAAAAAATGCAGACTGTCAGTATATATTACTTAACTTGCAGTTACAAAGATATGAATAAAAGGGTATAAAAGAGGTTAAAGGTTTATGATTTTTTACCTCAAGCATTAATTTACAGTATAAAAGATCTCTATATCTGAATAAAAACTCTATTTTTGCTTTCTAAAAAAGAGAGAAATAAAATGATAAAAAAAGGAATATCAGAATTTCTTATTATTTGTATTATCGGATGCATATGGGGATGCAAAAACGGGAAAAACGGCTCTATTTCTGGAACAAAATCCATTGTGTTGGAACGTTTCGACCAAGATCTGCAGAAATTCATATCAGGAAACATAACCGACTCTGCTCAATTTATAAAAGAATATTCTGATTTTCTTCCGATTTATTGCTATGGAATATTGAATTTGACACAGAATAATTCACAGGATTCCTTATATAGTAAAACTGGTTTAAACAATTTCTTTTCTAACTCTGCAATAAAAAAGTTATATAAAGACACCGAGTCTGAATTTAAAACGACTGACGATATAGAATCCGGATTATCGGATGCTTTTTCCCGATATTCTCTCCTATTTCCTCAGGCCTATCTTCCCAGAGTATTGACACACGTTTCCGGATTGAATCAATCGATTATTACTACCGATTCTATAATATCCATCTCTTTAGATCATTATCTCGGAGCATCCTATGCGGGTTATCAAAATATATATTACCCTTATCAGCTTCTAACAAAAGAACGAAGCCGCATTCCCGTCGATGTTATGCAAGTGCTATTATATACTCAGTACCCGCAAGAAAATGAAAATAAAACTCTCCTCGACGAGATGATCTATGAAGGTATCATATTATATACGCTACAGCAGCTATTTCCTCAAAAAGATATGGGAGAAATTCTTAGTTATTCAGATAGCGACATTGCATGGTGCAAAAAAAACGAACCTGCAATATGGGATAAAATAATACGTCAAAAACACCTTTTTTCAACAGACCTGTTATTAAAAAACAAATATCTCGGACCTGCCCCATTTACATCACCGATCTCACCCAATTCTCCGGGAAGAATAGGTCGTTGGATAGGTTGGCGCATAGTATCTGAATATATGAAAAGATGCAACTGCTCTTTTCACGAATTATTGGAATATCCGATCGACGGGGAACAAATACTAAAAATATCGAAATATAAAGGTAAAGGATAATAAAAACAATATGAATACAACCAACTCTCAAAAACAGCTCTACGGATTATTAGGATATCCGTTAATACACTCTTTCTCAAAAACATTTTTCAATGAAAAATTTATTGCAGAAAACATATCTGCCGAATATGTTAATTTTGAAATAGACAAAATAGAACTTATTAAAAAAGTTATTGTCGAAAATCCGGAATTAATGGGATTGAACGTAACTCTTCCCTATAAAGAAGCCGTTATTCCATATATGAATGAAATGGATGAAACCGCTCGTATGATCGGAGCTGTAAATGTCATCAAATTTATACGTGAAAAAGGGAAACTCAAACTCAAAGGTTTCAACTCAGACATTATAGGTTTTACCGATTCTATAAGACCTTTATTGAAACCAGAACATAAGAAAGGATTAATATTAGGGACCGGAGGAGCTTCGAAAGCGGTATGGTATGGATTATTATCTTTAGGAATTACTCCCCAGTTGGTCTCCCGTACAGCTAAAGAAAACGTCCTTACATACGAAAATCTCACTCCCGAAATTATGTCTGAATATACAGTCATCGTCAATACTACCCCATTGGGAATGTATCCTCATACAGCAACCTGCCCTCCTATTCCCTATGAACAATTAACAAACAAGCATCTGGTTTATGATTTGATTTACAATCCCGACCAAACCTTGTTTATGGAAAAAGCATCTAAACAAGGTGCTGTTACCAAAAACGGGCTCGAAATGTTACTGCTGCAGGCTTTTGCATCATGGGACATTTGGCATCGGTAAACAAAATTTAAATATTCTGCAACTATTCGTCCGGTCGATTGTTATATTAGCAAAACTTATTAAGAATCGACCGAGCGAATGATAACGTTATTATCTCCTACACGAACAATGAATATGTCTCCGGTTCTCGGAACATATCCTCCAGCAACAACTCCACAATTCTTGTCAGAGGCTGAACGTATAATATCCGGCGTAAAAGAACTTTCTGCAAAAGAATTGGAAAAACAAATGAACTTAAGTCAAGAAATAGCAGAAAACGATTTTCATTATTTCCAACAATTCGATTCACCTACAACAATACAGAAACAAGCTGTACTGGCATATAGCGGTGCTATTTATCAAAAACTCGACGCATCAACATTTATAGAAAAAGATTTTTTATATGCACAACAACATTTGCGTATTATATCGACTTTATACGGAATCCTCCGCCCTCTCGACGCAATCAAAGCATACCGGTTAATGTTCTCATTAAAAGTTCCCAACTTAGGTACAGAAAACCTATACCAATTTTGGAAACCTATAATAACAAAAGCATTAATCAACGACATTCTGGCAGATGGCGGTATCCTGATAAATTTAACATCAGAAGAAATATTCAAATCTATAGATATTTCAAAAGTCCCAAATCGCTTAAAAATCATTCAAATCAAATTTAAGGAACATAAAAATAACTCCTACAAAAGCATACAAATATATTCGAAACAATCTCGAGGAAACATAGCCCGGTACATAATAAAAAATCAAATTAACCGCCCCGAAGAGATCCAACAATTCAATCAAGACGGTTATCAATTCAACAAACGACTATCAACTACTGATAAATATATTTTTACCCGTTAAATAACAATTATATTATGAATAAAAAAAACGTATGGAAAATTATCGGTGTATTTATCGCTATCGTTCTTATGCTTTACTGGCTATTTGCCGGAACAAAAATAGAAGAAGAGAGTGACGGAACATACACGCCGGAAGCAATAGAACAAGCTGTGCCTTAAATAGCATACTCTCACTACGTAATAAAACGATGTTTTAAAGCAAAAAAAAGTGAAAATTTAAAACATTTCTGAACCGATACTTGTTATTGGTTTAGATTTTATATATCTTTAAATACAGTTTTCACTAAAACCCAACATGTTATGAAAGCGCTCATTATTGCACAGAATGCCGGACGGATATGGTGCTTGCTCGAAGGTACTTATACCATTACGGTCAATCGTATGAAACGGACATTGGGGCTTGATGATGCTGCTTTTTTTGCGGCAATCGGATGGCTGGCACGGGAAAAAAAGATTTATTGTAGTGAAGACAACGGCGAGTGGTACATCAGTAATAAACAACCTTTAGGATTCTTTAGTTTTGGATAAAGCTATTTACCACGTAACATTCTATTAGACTATCAGAGGAGTATTATCGAATAATGCTCCTCTGTATTTTTATGATCTCAAAAACTAATTTTATCAGAAAATATGCTATAAAACATAATTATTGTCTATATTTGCCTCCGAAATATGACCCATCTGGAGGGATAACCAGATACAGAAAATGTTTCAGAAAGAAGAAACAGACTGATTTAAAATGACTTCTTCTTAAATTTTAAGGATTTATTAATATAACTAATTAATTTGATATTTATCCCAATTATTAAGAAGCCTGAGTTAAGGTTGAATTACACTATAATACTACGTAACAAGAAAATTAAAAATTCCGGTCAATCTCAAAAACGTAGATTTTAATCCTTATCCAGACATAACATAATCAATAGGAAAACAATGATAAAGAAAATATTAGTAGCCAATCGCGGCG
>URAV01000048.1 GCA_900545915.1 uncultured Porphyromonadaceae bacterium | reverse complement strand
CTTAGTCCCACTTAAAAAGATAAATTTCGGTGCGTAATTAATACTATATATTATAGTACATCTAATAATATATTTATATTTTATTGATTTATAAACTAATATGAATATAGAATTTTTCAAAAATATCAATTCTAAGCTTTTACTATTTTATTTTCTAAGCGTAATCTGCGCTGCAATATCCATCGAAGCACTACAATACAACATAATGCAAAACGAAACATCTGCATTTACATTAATAGTCAGAAAATTCAGAAGTTTGTTTGATGCGTGCATACTCATGCTTCCTTTCTTTTTCATAAACAAACGAAGATGGATAATTTTCATTTTATTATTTCTCTTGGATATATTTTGTTTATCTCAAATATGGTATTTCAGGACATATCAGACTCTAATGCCCTTTTCATCCTATTTTTTATTCGATAACGTCTCTGAAATACTGATAAAAAGTATTATCGGATCTATTCATCCGGGAGATATATGGGTCATTCTACCCACCATACTGCTATTATTTTCATACTTAGGATTTTATAGAAACAATATCGATACGTACGAACCTCTCCGAAAACGTATCGCTTACAGTGCAATGATATTTATAATTTGTTCTTTCGGATACCTTGCAACACCATTAAAAGCAGCGATAATAAAAGATCCGAACCGACCGTCTCCTTGGATAAGATGGACAGCATCTTTCGGACCGTCATTCTATGTCGAAGCAAACGGGCTTATCCCTTACTTTATTTATACTTTAACTAAGGCAATCGTAACACCAGATCAAATAACTCCAGAAGAAAAAAACTATATCGACCGGTTCATTTTGTCAAAAGAAAAAAAACAAATACATAATACGGTTCTCGACCATCCCCGAAGAAATTTGATCATCATTATCGTCGAGTCACTCAATTCATGGTTATTAAACAAAACAATAGACGGGATCGAAATAACTCCCAACCTAAACCGTTTTATAAAAGAAGATTCTGTTATTTCGGCTTTGCATATTCTTCCCCAAGTAAAAGACGGCAGATCAAGCGACGGACACCTTATGATCAATACAGGAATTCTACCTCTGCAATCAGGAGCAGCGGCAACAACCTGTAAAACAAAACATTTTCCATCATTAGCCGATGCCCTAAAACCTTATGGCTATTATAGCGCCAATATCATCAGCGATGCTGGAAGTTTTTGGAATCAAAAAGAAATGTCTAAAGCTTTCTCATTCGACACGCTCTATGACAAAAGATGCTTGGAAAAAGACGATATGATACGTGGCAGTATCAGCGACAAATCTCTGATGCAACAAAGTTTTAGGATCATAAAAAATTTTCCTGAACCCTTCTTCTGTCAAATCGTAACCGCCTCGACACACATGCCTTACGACACTCCCATAAACAAGACCCGGATATCTGAGTCCAAGCAATTCACTCCTACGGTAAGAAACTGCATGGAAGCATTTCATTATACAGACCAGGCAATCGGTTCTTTTATCGATTCTCTGAAAAAGAATAATCTATATAAAAATTCAACGATCGTCATTGTTTCCGATCACGATGAGTTAGGGAAAAATGTTTTAGACGGCAGAAAAAAAAGAAAACTATCTGACAGAGAAATTGCTATGATTATTTTAAATGCCCCTCTTTCCCTAAATCATAAAAACATTATGGGACAAATCGACATATATCCGACTTTACTCGATGTCATGGGCTTGAACGATTATTCATGGAAAGGAGTGGGACACAGCATTTTACAATATCCCGTATCCAGTGCCGTACACTGGGATAAAAAATCGATATACGGAAATAGCGACTCCCCTCTTATACCTGATCAAATAAAAGCTTGGGATATATCAAATCTTATTCTATCCAAAGATTATTTCGGATCTTCTAACCCTCACTCGAAATAAAATGATTTTCAAGATATTTCAAACGACGCATACCGTCTTCTCTTAAGAAGAAAAGCTGATAAACGATTTAGAGTCTGTTTAAATTTTTCGATAAGAAAATATCATCAGGTCATTTCTGCGTTTTCTTCCGGTCTTTTTCCCTGTTTTCCCTTGTCAGATAGCCCGCTATCCTCCTTATAAAAAACTCAGATAAATTTATTACAGAAAAGTAAAAAAGGAGAACCTTTGAGTTCTCCTTTTTCTAATATAACATAGCTGAAGATCAATCTTCTACTTCAACACCCCACTGTTGTTTTGCAAGACGTTTATAGTTATTATATCTCCATTTTGCATTATCCTGAGCAGCTTGGAATAATTCGGCTGCTTCGTTCGGATATTGTTTCATTACAGAAGCGTAACGAACTTCTCCTTTCAGGAAGTCTTGGAATTTATCCCATTGCGGTTCTTTGCTGTCCAGTGTGAACGGATTTTTACCTTCTGCCTCGAGCATAGGATTATAACGCCACAAATGCCAGTATCCGCATTCAACAGCCGCAGCTTCTTCGGCCTGAGCTTTACCCATACCTTTCTTCAAGCCGTGGTTGATACACGGAGCATAAGCGATAATAATAGAAGGTCCGTCGTAAGCTTCAGCTTCGCGAATAGCTTTCAGAGTCTGAGCCTGATCAGCGCCCATAGCGATTTGTGCGCAATATACATAACCGTAAGTAGAAGCGATCAGACCGAGATCTTTCTTACGTACACGTTTACCGGCAGCGGCAAATTTAGCAATAGCTCCCACCGGAGTCGCTTTAGAAGCCTGACCTCCCGTATTCGAATAAACTTCGGTATCCAATACGAGGATATTTACATTCTTACCGGATGCAAGAACATGGTCGAGACCACCGAAACCGATATCATAAGAAGCACCGTCACCACCGATAATCCATTGGGATTTCTTGATAAGGTATTTGCTCAACGAAGCTATCTCTTTACAAATCTCACACTTATCGGCTGCTGCTTTTACCATCGGTGTGATTTTAGCTTCCAGTTCGATAGAACGTTCGGTATTTTCCTTATCGGCGATCCATTCGGTAAACAAAGTCTTCATTTCTTCGGGACAACCGCCTTCGATAGCCTGATTCATCAACTTAACGATACGTTCACGCATTTTGTCAACGGCAAGATACATACCGAAACCGAATTCACAGAAATCCTCGAACAAAGAGTTCGCCCATGCCGGACCGTGACCTTTTTCGTTCGTTGTATAAGGAGTCGAAGGAATAGAACCTGAATAGATCGAAGAACATCCTGTTGCATTAGCAACCATTTCACGATCTCCGAACAATTGAGAAATCAATTTCACATACGGAGTTTCACCGCAACCTGAACATGCACCGGAGAACTCGAAGAGAGGAGTAGCGAACTGCGAATTCTTCACATTAGCTTTGATATCTACAAGATGCTGTTTGCTCTTCACGTTATTAACGCAATATTCCCAGTTGGCAGCTTGAGGCAATTGAGATTCTAAATCGGTCATAGCCAAAGCTTTACCATTCTTATTACCCGGACATACGTCAACACAGTTACCGCAACCCAAACAGTCGAGAACATCTACCTGCATACGGAATGTCATGCCGTCGAAAGCTTTTCCCACCGCTTTAAGCATCGGGAAATTCGCACCTGATTGTTCTGCCGCATCAAGAACGAACGGGCGGATAGAAGCGTGAGGACAAACATAAGCACATTTGTTGCACTGTATACAGTTTTCAGCTGTCCATACCGGAACAAAAGCTGCGACACCGCGTTTCTCGTATTTAGCTGTCCCCTGATGCCAAGTACCGTCTTCAAGACCTTTAAATGCTGATACAGGAAGCAGATCTCCATCTTGTGCATTGATAGGACGAACAACTTCGTTGATGAACGCCGGATCATTGTTCGGAATCACTTCATCATCCGGCAGATTCGCCCATGCAGGATCTACAGTAAGTTGTTTATATTCACCGCCACGGTCAACGGCAGCATAATTTTTGTTTACGACATCTTCACCTTTTTTACCGTAAGATTTTACGATGAACTTTTTCATCTGCTCGATAGCCAAATCGACAGGAATTACACCGGTAATACGGAAGAACGCAGATTGCAGAATCGTATTGGTACGATTACCCAAACCGATTTCCTGAGCTATCTGAGTCGCATTGATATAATAAACGCTTATGTTTTTCTGTGCGAAATAACGTTTCACTTTATTCGGCAAATGCTTTGCCAATTCTTCCTCGTTCCAAATCGTATTCAACAAGAAAGTTCCGTTCTCACGAAGACCGCGAGTCACATCATACATGCGCAAATAGGCCTGCACATGACAAGCGACAAAGTTCGGAGTATTTACCAAATAGGTAGAACGAATGGGAGTATCTCCGAAACGAAGATGAGAACAAGTGAAACCTCCCGACTTCTTAGAGTCATAAGAGAAGTATGCCTGACAATGCTTATCGGTATTGTCACCGATAATTTTTACGGAGTTTTTGTTAGCACCGACTGTTCCGTCTGCACCCAATCCGTAAAACTTAGCTTCGAACATACCTTCGCCGCCCATAGCGATTTCTTCTTTTTGAGGTAAAGATGTAAAGGTTACATCATCAACGATACCGATAGTAAAGTTATTTTTCGGCATCGGCAAAGCAAGATTCTCAAATACGGCCAGTATCTGAGACGGAGTAGTATCTTTAGAACCCAAACCATAGCGTCCGCCTACGATTTCAGGAGCATTTTCTTGTCCGTAGAACACATCTTTAACATCCAGATATAAAGGTTCTCCGGTAGCGCCCGGTTCTTTTGTACGATCCAGAACGGCAATACGTTTTGCTGTTTTAGGAACAGCTGCCAAGAAATGTTTTGCAGAGAACGGACGATACAAGTGTACCGAAACCAAGCCCACTTTTTCGCCTTTGGCTGTCAAATAATCGATAGCTTCACGGGCAGCTTCCGTTACAGATCCCATAGCAATAATCACACGGTCGGCATCTTCTGCTCCGTAATAATCGAACAGACCGTATTTACGCCCGGTAATTTTCGAAATTTCATTCATGTACTCTTCAACGATAGCCGGAACAGCTTCGTAATAGTTATTACATGATTCTCTGTGTTGGAAGAAAGTATCCGGATTTTCCGCCATACCGCGAGCCACCGGATTTTCGGGGTTCAAAGCACGATTACGGAATTCTTGAAGAGCTTCCTGATCGATTAGCGGAGCTAAATCTTCATTTTCCAACATTTCTATTTTCTGTATCTCATGAGAAGTACGGAATCCGTCGAAGAAATTAACGAAAGGTACACGAGCTTTGATTGTCGACAAATGAGCGACTCCGGCAAGATCCATAACCTCTTGAACAGATCCTTCTGCCAGCATAGCGAATCCGGTCTGACGGGTCGACATTACATCTTGGTGATCTCCGAAGATACAAAGCGCATGAGATGCTAATGTACGAGCAGAAACATGAAATACACAAGGAAGGAATTCCCCTGCAATTTTGTACATATTCGGGATCATCAACAACAATCCCTGAGATGCAGTATAGGTCGTTGTCAAAGCTCCGGCCTGCAAAGAACCGTGTACAGCACCGGCAGCACCGGCCTCCGATTGCATTTCTTGAACTAATACGGTTTCGCCGAAGATATTTTTTCTTCCGGCAGCAGCCCATTCATCCACGTATTCCGCCATGGTTGAAGAGGGTGTGATAGGATAAATAGCAGCTACTTCACTGAACATATAAGAGATATGCGCAGCAGCTTGATTACCATCACAGGTCAACATTTTCTTTTGTTTGGTCATATTCTAAATATATATTTGAGAATTTAAAAATGCAATTACAATATTACTGAAATTAATATAAAAATCCGAACAACCACAATGGAATTTTATTCTCCCTGCCGATTTCGGTACGATCTATCGTATAATAAATATCGGGATTTATTCTTCCTCGTATATTTTCGCTCTCTATTTTAAAATTATATTTCTGATTAACGAGGAAATGCGTATTCTTTTCTCCTTTATTCAATCGGTTATCCTTATGCAAGGTATTATAAAAGAATGTTTCCCGAACCGCCTGTTCCTCTACTTGTGCCGGACGAATCGGGTACATCAGATTCGTATTGTGCATATATACCATTGCCGGTTTCTTGGGAAATTCCTCATCTACAGGATATAGCATATTGATAAGCCGGGCATCTTTCAGATATTTGATATAGTTCACGACTGTAGCCCTCGATGTCTGTATCTCCTTGCTCAACTGACTCACATTCGGAGCAGAAGGAGCATTGACCGCTAACAGATACAAAAGCTTACGCACTTTCGGCAAATAAGTAAGTTCTATCTGTTTGATGAAAAGGATATCTACCTCCATCATCATATTCATCGTTTTAATCAAATTTTCCGAAAAATTGCGCTTTTCCAGAAAAAAAGGATAAAAACCATGATGCAGATAATCTTGAAAATAAGCCAAAGGTTTCACCTTATTACATATTTCCGAGGCAATAACCGTATGATTGCATAGCAACTCATCCAATTTTACCGAAGGGAAATCTGTCCCTGCCATCAGATTTAAATATTCTCTAAAAGAGAATCCCCTCAGATTATAAGAATCCACGACACCCGAAAGCAAAGGATTTTCTTCTTTTAATCGCATCACAGAAGAACCGGAAAAAACGATCTTCAACTCCGGAAAATGATCATAACAATACCTCAATTCCTCTGACCAACCGGGATACTTGAATACCTGATCGATCAACAATGTCTTGCCACCTTTTACCCTGAATTCGTCGGCAAAATCGACCAATGTCCGTTCCGTAAAATAAAGGTGATTCAGATTGATATAAAGGCATGAACGATCGATACCGAAATTTTCCTTAGCATATTGGAGCAAAAACGTAGTTTTTCCTACCCCCCGACTACCTTTAATACCGATAAGCCGGTGACTCCAGTCAATCTCTTGCATCAATTCTCTCTTTACCGGAGAATTTACATGCTCTACCAGATATTTATGTGTTCTAAAGAATGCTTCCACGCTATTGTTCTGTAAGACGGGACAAAGATAATGAAAAATTGATTTTTTGCAAAGTAGAGATTACAATTTGTACTATTTTTTCTGAAAGTTTTTCTCCTCTCCTCCCAAAAGAAAAAGAGAAGAAAATATTACATTTTGTTTGTTTTGGTCTATTTTTAATTTCAAATGTTCTTTTATTCATCTTATTGAGTTTCAATGTTTTATTTACCGGTTCGAATATTAAAAAAATTTGTGATTTCAAACGAATCTTCTTCCTCACGGTAAAAACAGAATTGTTTTTTCGAAACTCCTATAACGACAGATATTTATCTCTACTCATATAATAATAGAGGCTATTCAAAATCACCTGTTTACGAATATTTTATTCAGTTAAAAAATGTATTCAAAACCATGCTCCGTATTTATTGGTCTATCTTTGTGTCAAATTTAATTATATTAATTATGAATAAGTTTACTCGAAAAATGATGCTTGCAATCGCGTGTATAATTGCAGGTTGTATAAATGTTCAAGCGCAATACCAATTGCCGAATCCCGGATTTGAGGGAACATGGAAAGAAACGACTTGGGGAGGCTTTCTCGGCAAATCGACAGAAAACGTTCCTCAATACTGGCATTCTTTCGGAACTGCTGCCGGAAATTATCAAAGCATGACAAAAGCCTCTGTTTCTCAAAGTACCGACACCCGTACAGGATCAGGTAGTTGCGCAAAAATCTCCGCAACAAATCCCATAGGCTCTATAGTAGGAAACGGAACACTTACCACCGGAAGAATGAATGCCGGAAGTTATACTCCGGATGATGAAACCGGAAACTACAATTTTACCGACCCTAATGATGAGGAATATCAACAAAAATTCACCGGTCGCCCCGATGCTATCTCATTTTGGGTAAAGTCGAAAATGGCAAGTTCGACCGAAGAAGCCCGGATGGCAGCAATATTGCATGACAATTTTAGCTATCAAGATCCGACAAAAGACGAGACTATTCTCAGCCACAAAATCGGATCTGCAGAATTGAACTACACAACGACCAATGAACAATGGGTACAAAAGACCGTTAATTTTGAATATACTCAAGATGCTACACCCTCATTTTTATTATTAACTTTCACTACAAATAAAACTCCGGGTGGAGGAAATAAAAATGATGTTGTATATATCGATGACATCGAATTTATCTATAACTCAAAATTGGAATCATTGAAAATCGGAGGTGTAGCGGTTGACGGATTCGATAAAGATACCTATAATTATACGATAACAGGTGACGGAATCGCTCCTACCGAAGACCAAATAGAAGCCGTATCGGACGGTAAAGGAGCGACCATAACCAAATCTACAAATGGGAACGCCGTAACAATTACAGTATCAGGAAACGATATTTCTATCAATCCCGAAAACAAACACATATATACACTCACTTTTGCTAAAGATCTTCAAGTAGAAAAACTTGCCGGAATATACAACGGTTCTATCGACATAGATTTATCAGTAATGGGAGCAGAACCGCCTGTCCTAACTGTTCCGGATCAAATAACCATTGAAAAATCTGAAATAAATGAGTTACAACTTACATTAAAGAATTTCTCATTTATCGGATTAACATTAGGAGACATCGTCGTAGATAAAATTTCAGTGACTGAGAATGGTTCTAACTACAATATTAACAGCAAAGAACCCGTTGCACTTAGTCTGATGGGAGGTGCAATTCAAGCGAGCGTATCTGTTTCAGGAACAATTCAAGCAGACGGTACTACATCCGCAACAATCGATGTAGACGCTATCGGTCTTGGAAAAATCCCAGTAACATTTAAAGGCAAAAAAGTAGAAGAAGGACTACGCTTAAATGAATTAGCTATATCAGGTGAAGCAAATACCATCACCTTCGACCCGGATGTATTTAATTACAAATCTTTGGACATCGTTTCTACCGACATCCTTACTTACACAGCCGATCCTTCACTGAAAGTAAATATCTCAATGGATGGAAACTGGATATATTTAAATGTAACTGACGGAGATAAAGTAAATATTTATAAATTGGCAAATGCCGATATTTCAAAACCGATAAAAGCTATTACTATAAATCAAGCTATAGACGGAAATCTGGAATTATCCAACAGCTCAGAAATAAATGGAGACGCGACTGTTTCAGGAACGATAAGCTACGTTAAACAAATCGACGGAAACGCATGGAATGTAATCGGATTGCCATTTATTCCTACTGTAAACGTCGTAACAAACAATACAACCGCACCTGCAGAGGCAGACTGGTACACTTATACGAATGAAAACGGCGAATATAAACCTCAATCCTTAAGTACAGTAAATAACGCCTGCATCATGAAGCTCAAAACATATAATGAAGCTACAGCATTAGAATTGATCTCCATAGCAGGCAGTTCGATAAAAGGCGGTGAATTAACAATAACGGAAGGTTATAACATCTGCCCGAACAATACTTTGGCTACACAAAAATTGACAGATCTCATCACAGCCGACACCTATTACCTATTCGATCAAACAGCCCAAGTATTCAATATCGTATCAGACCCGTCAACTGCAACTGTCGCTCCATCAGAAATGTTTATTGCCTTAAAAGGAAATAATCCGGTTGCAACAATTGTGACTCCTGATGTTTATGAACAGGGAATCGAAAATAACGGAACAACCGAAAATATGAAAGTATATAGTACAAATGGAAATGTATTTGTTCAAGGTTATACAGGTATTGTCGAGATTTATCTTTTAAATGGAGGTAAAGTCGCTCAAAAAGAAGTATCCGGAAACAGTATGTTCCGGTTAGAACCGAACACTTATATTATCCGCACCGGAACTAAAGCGACAATGGTAATAGTAAAATAAATTGTGTGTTTATTTATAATAGAAAAGGCGTCAAATGACGCCTTTTCTATTATAAATACTTCTCAACTTTTATAGCTATCAAGAATCTAATATCTCCTTCTTAAAAGGGAAAACTTCAATACGACAGAATCTGCTATCGAGAACCTGTTTAAATTTTCCAATAAAAAAAATACTACAAAAACATTCACTCTGATTTTTTGGGCTTCTTTTTGATCTGTCTTTCTATACCAACACATCATACAGTTCGCTATATTTATTATCGAAACTGAAAAACACTTTTAAAGAAGCTATTCAAATAAATTGTTAAAAAATAATTTTGCAATGTATATATTACAATTATATACTATTTTTGCAAAGTCAAGATTACAATATTTATTTAAATGGAAACAAAAGATCTCAAATTCGGAGAATTAGACGAAGGTTTTACCATAAAAGAAGCCATAGAAGAAGCTAAACGATGCCTTAATTGCAAAAACCCCTTATGTATTAAAGGTTGTCCTATCGAAAACAACATACCGGGATTTATTCATCAGTTATCTATGGGAAACATCGGTGCAGCGATGCACATCATCAATGAAAAAAGTAATCTTCCGGCAATATGCGGGCGAGTATGTCCACACGAAAAACAATGTGTCGGCCATTGTGTTTTGAATGCCAAAAAGCGTCCGATACAAGTAGGAAAGTTAGAGCGGTTTGCGGCAGACTTCGACGGAAATATGGGTTTAATACGAGACAAAATACCCCAAAAAACGAGAGGAAAAGTTGCCGTTATCGGATCAGGACCGGCCGGTCTGACCGTAGCAGGAGATTTGGCAAGAGAAGGATTCAATGTCATGATTTTTGAAGGAGAACAAGAAGCGGGAGGAGTACTAATGTACGGAATCCCGGAATATCGGCTACCTAAAGATGTTGTGCGTAAGGAAGTAAAAAAAATCGAGGCTTTAGGAGTAACGTTTATTACGCAATGTATGGTAGGACAAACAATTACGGTAGATGACATGTTTGAACAAGGCTTTGATGCCGTGTTTATCGGTTCGGGAACAGCATTGCCCAAATCTCTCGACACGCCGGGATCTACATTAAGGGGAGTCACACAGTCTTCATATTTTCTCCGCATGGCGAGTTTATGCAACACCGGAAGCATAGGAAGGGAAGAAGTTCCTGTAAAACAAGGTGATATAGTCGGTGTCATCGGAGGGGGAAACGTAGCTATGGATGCTGCCCGAACAGCGTTGCGTATGGGTGCCGGAAAAGTATATGTATTGTTCAGAAGAACAATAGACCAGATGAGTGCATTGCAAACAGAATATAACGAGGCTGTCGAAGAGGGTGTCGAATTTTTATGGGAAACGACAGTTACCGAATTTATCGGTTCTAACGGTAAATTGGAAAAGATCAAGATTAAAACACCGGAGAGTGAAAAGTTTATGCCGATAGACCGTATCTTATTGGCAATAGGATCTCGTCCGGCAAATAGGATCGTTTCCACGACTTCCGGTATAGAGGTCGACGACACAGGATACGTTATTACTAAAGAACGTCCTTATGGAATGACCACCCGAAAAGGAGTATTTGCAGGCGGTGATGTCGTACATACTCCACAAACTGTCGTTCTGGCAATGAAAGAGGCGAAACAGGTTGCCAAAGGTATCGCTCAATTTGTAGATGCTAAAAAACTTTTAGAAGAATAATTATTTATAATAGTCAAAAATACGGTCATATTACATTCATTCATAACTAAGAGCCCATTTAAATTTTCCAACAAAAAATATCATCAGGTCATCTTTATGCTTTTTTTCCGTTTTTTTATCCGATAGCCCGCTATCATCCTTATAAAAACAGAAAACAGCCTCAAAAGAAAACCTCAAACCGACTAAACAAGATTTAAATAGGCTCTTAATTATAATACATTAGTAATAAAACGATTATAGTATTAATATATGCAACGATCATAAAATTGTATGTGTTGCATAAATTTTACAATTCTTATATCTTTGTAAACAAAGTTCAGAGCTTGTTCAAATTTTGTACGGACGTTTTTTTGAAAAATTGTTTTCGAGGGAATTTTTGTTTCGATAAGGAATATAACGCACTACATAACGTACAGAAACAGGAAAAGCAAATCAAAAAAAGACCCCAAAAGTACGGATATGCATCCTTATCGGGAAATTTAAACCGGCTCTTATTATTAAAGATATAAACGATGAACCATTTTTCCGAGAATTTAGCGCATTTTGTACATGGCGCTGCATTTATGTTTTTTATACTTGCAAGTATTCAGCTATATCCTTTAAGATGTCGTAGCAATATGATGAGGTTACTTTTTTATAGCATGATCTTTCTTGCTTTTCTTGAATTCAAGGATATGGGATTTTTGATAAAGGGTGTATGGTACAACCCATATATTACAAGCATAACAATGAGTACCGACATGTTATATGTTCCGTTAATGGCTCTTTTCTTCTTTGAAGTTATCTCTCCCGGATGGGTTACATTACGCAGGATCATAGGAATGTCTATGCCGTCGGTACTTTTTATAATCGCATATATCATATACCCATCGGCTGTTATTTTTAAAACCGCGATGCTATATGCCCTCGTTTTCGGAACAGTTATTACCGTTATCGTTTTCATGGCAAGCTCTCGTCGCGATAATTACATAAAAAACAATTTCTCGGATATCGAAAACCTGAGTATTTCATGGGTACGCAAAGCAATAACGGCATTATATATATGCCTTGTTCTTTGGACTATTCTCCTTTGGGAAGAAAATTGGCTGAGCGATGCTGCTTATTATGCAATATCTATTATCGTTTGGACTTATATTTATCGATTATCTCAAAAACATTCGGTTATTGAGATGCCGAACACATCCGGATTATTTATGCCGAAAACGGAAAAGAATGGGTATCATGAGATACCTAATTTTCCCTTTTGCAAAAGATTGAGAGAATATATGGAAAATGAACGAATGTTCCTGAATCCTAAACTGACTCTCACCGAAGTGGCTACAGCAATAGGAACAAACCGTACCTATTTGTCGGAATACTTAAACAATGATCTCGGCACGACTTTCTATGAATATGTAAACGGATTCAGAATAAAAGAAGCCTGCTCCCTACTCTCATCGAATGAACGCAAAACTTTAGCGGAAATAGCCGAATTAAGCGGGTTCAATTCTCTATCTACATTCAACCGCGCTTTTATTAAAAGTATCGGAGAAACTCCAGCCCGATATCTGAAAAAATACCAAACGAAATAACATTTTATTCCGTTTTTACAAAATGACTTCTTTTTTTGTTTTAATGACACGATAATTTATTTATTGAATATTCTTTTTACTGATTGATTTTCTGTACACTTAGAGCTATTCCCATATTTGTCAGACTTTAAAGCCTGTCTAAATTTTCCGATAAAAATATTTATTCAGACCTTTTTATTTTTTTGTTCTGTTTTCCTGTTCCCGCATGTCCCACAGTCTGCGCCATGCTCTTTATCGGAACAGAAAAACACCCTCGAAAATAACCGTAAAAAATGTATGTACAAATATTGCGACCGGCACTCAAATCCGAAATACTGTTTATAAATTCATTAATAATAACCCATACCTAAATTATCGCATGAAGAAGTATAGTTACCTACTGCTTATCTTTCTATCCATTTATTTTACCGGATGTGAAAAAGACGAAACAATAGAAGAGCTCGAAGAAGCGACATTGTCCGTTTCTCCCGAAAGTCTGAATTTCGACGAAAACAATCCGTCAAATAATCAAATTACGATTATTTCCAATGTTTCATGGAATATAGATGTCAGTAACAATGCCTTGAAAATAAACAAAACCGAAGGTGATCCCGGAGAAAGCAAAGTCACAGTAACAGATATTCCCGCCGGAGAGACTTACATGCTTACGATCTCCACCGTAAAAAGAAACGAGACGGATAAAACAATCTCGAAAAGCGTTGCCGTAACTCATAAACTACAAGATTTCACCAGCGAAACCGTTTATTATGACAATCTCGACAAAGCAACTTGGAGCGGAAGCGGAAACCCCTTTATCGATCAATGGGACGGTTATATAAATGCAACGGGAACGGGTGTCGGAAATATCGAATACACCGGACGAACAGTCTCTGTTCGAAACAATTTTCAATCTTCAGGATATACAGGAGCATCTCGTAAAAACGCATTCTATTTCGGAGGAAAGGATGCTTATGTTACGGTCAATAATATAGAGCTTCAACCCGGACAAACAACCTTCCAACTCTCGTTCGGTTGTTGCAAATTCGAAGGAGATTTCGATACATCTTCCAATATCAAAGTATATATCAGCGGTGACGGAAGTTCGATGAAACCTCTCACCTACAATCGATCTGCAACAAACTCGTGGGCTCTGGCAACTGCTTTGTTCAGCATACAGAATACAGTTCCCAAAACATTATCCATTATGTTTGTAGCCGATGAAAACAATATTAGGATGGATGATATCAAGCTGGTGACAAGTAATCAGCCGACAGAACAAATATTCGATTTTTCCGGGATCAATTACCTGTGTGCAGAAACGCCTAAAACCGTTAAAGCAAATGACAATTATAAATACGTTACACATTTTGCAGAAACATTGACAAGCCAAAAGCATGTGCGCAACTATACGGCATGTTACGACACATATCGACACAATCCCATGTGGGTCGCTTATCCTGTACACCAATGTTATCATGAAAAAGGGTTCGGACGTACAAATCCAGATCCTTGGCGTCCCGACCCGAAATTCTCGGCAAGTGAGCAATCTATTATCTATCCGAGCGACTGGAGTAACTGGCCTTGGACAGCAAATGGCAATGAACCGACTGATTCGTATTATTATTGGACACCTTATAATAACAGGAATTTTACCAAAGGACACCTGTTGCGCTCGGCCGACCGGGGAGGAGCAGAAAGTGAAATGAACATACAAACTTTTTATCCTACCAATATTGCTCCCGAAGCATATCTTTACGAAGAGCATTGGAGCAAAGTCGAAGAATTGTTATCCGATACATGGGAATGCTCCGATACGACATACGTTGTCACAGGATGCTATTATGCAGACAATAGTTACAAAACATACGATGCGAGTAATTGGGGCAATCAATCGGCTTTATCCAAAGAGTGCATAATTCCTACAGCTCGATATAAAGTAATACTTCGTACTAAAAGCGGGAGTTCAGGCAAGTCGATTGCCGAATGTTCATCAGAAGAAGTAATGGCTATAGGTTTCTGGTTTCCGCAAAATCTTAATAACGAAAACCCGAACACGACTCCTCCATTGAGTAACTATATATACTCAGTATCCGAAATAGAACAAATGATCGGCGGTGAATTCGAGTTTTTCCCGACAGTACCTACCGAAGTTAAAGATCGAGTGAATATCAATGACTGGCCGGGACTAAATTAAAGGCTAAATCGAATTTTCTAACAAAGAAAATATTATCAGTTTTTTTACGTTTTCTTCCGACTTGTTTCATTGTTTCTATTCGTCAATAGCTCGCGAAACATAACTGAGCAAAATTGAGACGACAAGCTCCAAAACTCTATCAATGAAAAGGCCTGCTCGACATTTCGGATTCGTCGGGCAGGCCTTCTTTATATATCGGTCAACAAGAACCCTAAAAGCCTGTCTAAATTTTCCAACAAAAAAAATATTATCTCCCCCAAAAAGCATATCCATTGTCCGGATAATAACATCTTCTCGATGCTATATCGAATTTTATAAAAAACATATAACCCTTATTATCAAATTTTCTCTATTTGAAAAAGACAAGAACAGACAATCGTTCAGCATGAAGCAGCAGTTTCTAAAAGAAAAATAAAACCTGCACTTCAATAAAATGCAAAAAGTGACATAAAAAAAATGGTTGTCTCCCGACAACCAATCTTCGTTAACCTTAAATCTAATACTATGAAAAACACTGTGCAAATATAAAGAAAATATGTTATACAACATATTAATTGCCAAACAAAATATTTTGTATTAACTTTATTTAAACTTTAAATCATTCGCTATGAGTCCGTTTAGATCTTGTCTAAATTTTGCTCGGGTCAGTTTTGAGAGTTTCTTTCGAGGATATTTTTCTGTTTT
>URAV01000047.1 GCA_900545915.1 uncultured Porphyromonadaceae bacterium | reverse complement strand
GCTAAGTTATATAACTTAGCTTTTTATAACTAAACTCTTTCCATGTATTCGCCAGTTCTAGTATCAACTCTTATAGTGTCACCTTCATTAACGAACATTGGTACATTTACAACTGCTCCAGTTTCTAATGTAGCTGGTTTCATAGCATTTGTAGCTGTGTTTCCTTTAACACCTGGATCTGCTTGAGTTATTAATAATTCAACAAAGTTTGGTGCTTCAACTGAGAATGCTTCACCTTTGTAGAACTTAATTACAGCAAACATGTTTTCTTTTATAAACTTTATAGCCTCTTCTACTTTTTCATAATTTAATGGAATTTGCTCATAAGTTTCTTGATCCATGAAGTAGTATAATTCGCCATCAGAATAAAGGTATTGCATTTCTTTTCTTTCAATTACAGCTTCTTGTAATTTAGCTGTTGGGTTAAAAGTTGTATCTGTAACTCCACCTGAAATAACGTTTCTTAACTTTGTTCTAACGAAAGCGGCTCCTTTACCTGGTTTAACATGTAAGAAGTCTATAACTGTATATACTTGTCCTTCATACTCAAAAGTTGTACCTTTTCTTAAATCTCCTGCTGATATCATAAAAAAATTCCCTCCAAATAACTTGAATTCATAGTTATTATGACCTTTAAAATAAATTAATAGTCATAACGTTTTTCGTTGTTTTATGACACAACAAAAACATTCTATCAAAATTACTAAAGAAATGCAATTATTTCGGTAATAAGAGTAAAAAGTCCGGGATAGAGCAATTGCAGACGTTTTCTGCAATTTTCGATGCCGATAGATGATTCACCTTCTTTTTTTTCTTTTATGATAGAGTTACGAGTCTTGAAAAGCAGAACACCGTCTTCAACTATGATTCGTATAAGTATAGTGCAATCTTCGGAAGAAGACGTCCCGTATTTAAAAGCATTTTCGACAAATGTAATCAGTATCATAGGAGGGATAAGAACGTGTTCTTCGTCTGTACGGCTTTCAAAAATGACTTTTGTGTGGTGATTTAATCTGAGCTTCTGTAATTCCACATATTGTCGGATATATTCGATTTCGTTATTTATGTCTATTTTTTCTACCGAAGTATTATCGTACATGTATTTAAGAATATTCGAAAATTTTACAAATGCAGATTCTGTCAGATCTGATTTAGTGATGACCAAACCATAAAGCGTATTGAGGGTATTAAATAAAAAATGCGGATTTATCTGTGCCTTATACATCGCTAACTCGGCTTTGTTTTTTTCTGCTTCGATTTCTTGTTTTTGTAGCATTTGACGGAATAGTTCGAAGGTTACTTCAATGGCTAAACTAAATCCGGATACGATCAAGAAGAAAAACCATATGGTTTGGGAGTGTAAGTGACGGCGAAAATCTATGGGTAATTTAGACCCGAATTTATCGGATATGGGAAAATGCGTTAATAGCTCTGTAATCAGTGTCAATATGATGATCAAGATAATGATATGTAAATATTTTCTTTTTAAAAAGAGCGAGGGAATATTTGCTTTTCTGTAAGTAAAATAAAGTAAGTATAAATATAAAACCAAAGTTCCGACAAAAACAGGCTGGGTTTTGATCCATTTGTCAACCGGAACTAATAAGATAATCAGTGGCAAGATAACCAAGCAGAAAAGTAGATCGACATAGTGTATTATTTGAGGATACCGTATAAATGTATAATATGCAGTCTCCTTGCTTTTACCTTTACCTTTGAGATTTTTTAATAACATTAGGGTATTTATATTTGTAAAATATCAAATCTTTATCACAAAGATAAATATTAGATACTATACCTCAAAAATTGCTTGTTGTCGTTAATCAACACATTTCTGTCGTTAATCAACACTTTTATAATATGTAGCAAAATCCTTTTATTTTTGTCACTACTTGTTTTGTATCTCATTATGTAATGTAATAATTAATCAACTATACCCAATGAAATACCTCATTATTCCTATTTTATCGGGGCTTATACTGCTCTATTCGTGCGGATCTCAGCCTCAGGAACAAACATCTGCTAAGTATAAAACTTTGAATGTCGGATTCAGTAATCAAACGCTTAAGAGCGATTATACAGCTACGCTTCGAGGGCGGCAATATGTGGAGATACGTCCGCAGGTAAGCGGTATAATCACGAAAATTTGTATGAATGAAGGAGATGTCGTGCATAAGGGACAAGTTCTTTTTGTTATTGATCAAATTCCTTATAAGGCTGCACTTGAGACGGCTATGGCCAATGTGAAAAGTGCCGAATCTAAGCTTGCGACAGCAAAACTTACTGCTGAAAGTAAGGAAGAACTGTTTCGGGAAAATGTAGTTTCTGAATTCGATTTGCAAACAGCCCGTAATGCTTTTGCCGAAGCTCAAGCTGCACTTGCTTTGGCTCGTGCTGAGGAGATAAATGCCCGTAATAATCTTTCTTATACAGAAGTAAAAAGTCCGGTAGATGGAGTAGCCAGTATGATTCCTTATCGTGTAGGAGCTCTTGTCGATAGTAATATTTCAGAACCGTTAGTCACGGTTTCTGACGATAACGAGGTCTTTGCTTATTTCTCGATGGATGAGAATCAAATTCTAAATCTTGTGCAACAATATGGTTCATTACAGAAAACAATGGAGCAAATGCCTGAAGTAGAATTGATGCTCAGTAATGGTAAAGTTTATCAATATTCCGGTAAAATTGATGCTATTAGCGGAACCGTTGATAGCGGGACGGGTGCAGTAAGTCTTCGTGCTTCATTTAAAAATCCGGATAAATTGTTGCGTAATGGTGGTAGCGGAAAGGTGATCGTTCCTACTCATCGAGACAGCGTAATCGTTATTCCTCAAACTGCCACTTATGAATTGCAAAATCGCATTTTTGTCTATAAAGTAGTTGACGGTAAGGCGAAGTCTGCGCCGATTGAAGTGTTCCGTCTGAATAACGGTACGGAATATATTGTCGAGTCGGGACTCGCTCCCGGTGATGTTATTATTGCCGAAGGTGCAGGTCTTATGCGAGAAGGAACGGTAATCGATTCTCATACTTCCACTAATGAATAATCCACATTATGAAAATCAGAACATTTATTGACCGGCCTATTCTATCGGTTGTTATTTCGGTTGTTATTTTGATTGTTGGATTGATAGGACTTTCGCAGCTACCTATCGAACAATTCCCTGAGATCGCACCTCCTACCGTCAGTGTTTCTGCTACTTATACAGGAGCAAATGCCGAGACAGTGCAAAAGAGTGTCGTTGTTCCTCTTGAGGAGGCATTGAATGGAGTGGAAAATATGATGTATATGACCTCTACTGCAACCAATACCGGTTCGGCACGAATTACTATCTATTTCCGTCAAGGTACAGATCCCGATATGGCAACAGTCAATGTCCAGAATCGTATTGCAACGGCACAGGGATTATTACCTGCGGAAGTAACGAAGAGCGGTATTACCGTACGTAAACGTCAAACAAGTAATATCAAAGCGTTAGCCCTTTATAGTCCGGATAATTCGTTTGATGAGAGCTTTCTTAATAATTATTTGAAGATTAATATCGAACCACGTCTTTCTCGTATTGCTGGAGTGGGAGAGGTTAATGTAATGGGGGCGGATTATTCTTTGCGTATTTGGCTTGATCCCGGTAAAATGGCTAAATATAACTTGATGCCGTCGGATATTGCGACCGTACTTGACGAGCAGAATTTGGAGGCTCCTACCGGAACGCTTGGTGCGGAATCTGAAAATACATTCCAATATGTCTTGAAATACCGGGGGCGTTATGAAGAGGAAAAAGATTATGAAAATTTGGTAATCCGTTCTTTAGAAAGCGGAGAAGTCCTTCGTTTAAAAGACGTGGCGCGTATAGAATTGGGTTCTAGCTCTTATACCTATATAGGAGAAGTAAATGGACATCCCGGATCTAACTGTATGATTGCACAAACATCCGGGTCGAATGCCAATGAAATTATAGAAGAAATAGACAAAGTAGCAGCAGAAATTTCGAAAACTTTGCCTAAAGGTATGGAGTTGGTGGACTTGATGAGTTCTAAAGATTTTTTGGATGCTTCTATTCAAAATGTAATAAAAACGCTTGTTGAAGCTATTTTACTGGTGATTTTAGTGGTGTATGTGTTTTTGCAAAGCATGCGTTCTACTTTTATCCCGGCAATCTCGATAGTTGTTTCTTTAGTGGGTACATTCGCTTTTTTATATGTGGCAGGTTTTAGTTTGAATATGTTGACCTTGTTTGCATTGGTATTGGTAATCGGTACAGTGGTGGATGATGCTATCGTTGTCGTAGAAGCTGTTCAGGCAAAATTCGATGAAGGGTATAAGTCTTCATATCGTGCCACAATCGATGCGATGGGAGGGATTACTTCTGCATTGGTAACGACGACATTTGTCTTTATGGCTGTTTTTATTCCTGTCAGTTTTATGGGAGGAACGACTGGTACGTTCTACACGCAATTCGGTTTGACAATGGCTGTTGCCGTAGCTATCTCTTTGGTCAATGCCTTGACGTTAAGTCCTGCTCTTTGTGCTTTGATTATGACTCCTCACGAAGTTGCAGCCGATGGGAAAAAAATGAGTTTCTCCTCTCGTTTTCATATTGCATTCGACAGTGCTTTTCATCGTTTGGTACAGAAATATAAGACGGGAGTTTTCTTTATGCTGAAACGGAAATGGTTGGCTTTAGTTTTACTGCTGGTGGCTTTTGGCGGTTTGTTTATTTTGATGAAAACGACTAAAACCGGACTTGTTCCGCAGGAAGATATGGGGACTGTATTTGTTGATGTGCGAACTTCACCGGGAAATACTTTGGAGGAGACGAAAATTATTATGGATGAAGTGGATAGACGTATTAGTGATATTCCGCAAATACGAATGTTTTCTAAAGTGACAGGTAACGGAATGATCAGCGGACAAGGATCGTCTAACGGTATGTTTATTGTCCGTCTGAAACAGTGGGATGAGCGTCCGGAAAAAGAGGATGAAATAAATGCCGTTATTGATGAGATATACCGACGTACAGATGATATATCCTCGGCTCAGATTATGGCTTTTGCCCAACCCATGATTCCGGGATATGGAGTGAGTAGTGGTTTTGAAATTTATGTACAAGATCAAAAAGGCGGTTCTGTAGAAGATTTGCTGAAATATACGAAGCAAATGATTGAGAAATTGAATGCACGACCGGAAATCGGGCGTGCAACGACCTCGTTTGATACCAAATTCCCTCAATATATGGTAGAGGTCGATGCTGCTCGCTGTAAGCGCAACGGAGTATCGCCATCTGATGTATTGAGTACTTTATCTGGATATATCGGAGGTAATTATGCCTCGAATATGAACCGTTTTTCAAAACTTTATCGTGTAATGGTGCAGGCATCTCCTGAGTTCCGGTTAGATACGGAAGCGTTGAATAATATGTTCGTTCGTAATTCGGATGGAGAGATGTCCCCTATTAGCCAGTATTTGACGTTGACTCGGGTGTATGGCTCTGAGACTTTGACCCGTTTTAATCTTTTTTCCGCTATATCCGTCAATGGAGCGCCTGCTACCGGTTATAGTTCCGGACAAGCTATTCAGGCGGTACGTGAAGTTGCCGAAGAAACATTACCTGCCGGTTATGGTTTCGAGTTTGGCGGAATGTCACGAGAAGAGTCTTCAACAGGAAATACTACTGTATTGGTATTTGTCATTTGTGTAGTATTTATTTATTTGATTCTGTGTGCTCTTTACGAAAGTCTGTTTATTCCTTTGGCGGTTATTCTATCAGTACCGTTCGGATTGACAGGAAGTTTTCTTTTTGCCAAAATGTTCGGTTTGGAAAATAATATCTATTTGCAGACAGGTTTGATCATGTTGATCGGCTTGTTGGCAAAAACAGCTATTTTGTTGACAGAATATGCTTCGGAACGACGTCATCAAGGGATGAGCATTACTCAAGCTGCGGTGTCTGCAGCAGAAGTGCGTTTGCGACCTATTTTAATGACCTCATTGACGATGATCTTCGGTATGTTGCCGTTAATGTTTGCTTCGGGGGTAGGAGCAAACGGAAATATTTCTATCGGTGTCGGGACGGTAGGCGGTATGTTAATCGGTACTATAGCGTTGTTATTTATCGTACCGGTTTTGTTTATCGTGTTCCAATATCTGCAAGAGAAAATTATGCCTCAGCGTAAAGTATCGAAATTGGATGAGGAGAACTAATTGAAAAGAAGATTCGTATGAAAAAAATAATAATATGCATATCCTTGATCATAGGAACGAGCGGATGTTCGATATATCGGACGTATAAGCAACCTGATATGAAAACTGTTACAGACAATCTTTTTCGTCATACTCAGGAACAAACGGATACAGTCTCGATAGCGGCTCTTTCGTGGAGAGAAATTTTTACAGATTCTCAGCTACAACAGCTTATCGATACCGGATTAAAGAATAATACCGATTTGAACATTGCCCGATTGAAAGTGAAGGAGGCAGAAGCTTTGCTTATGACTTCTCGACTTTCTTATTTACCTTCAATATCGTTATCGCCGCAAGGCACATTGAATAAAGCGGAAAAGTCAAAACTCACTAAAAGCTATAATTTGGCTGTTTCTGCAGATTGGGAAATCGATATCTTCGGTCGTGTGACGAATGCCAAAAGAGAGGCAAAAGCTGTATTAGAACAGAGCGAGGCTTACCGTCAGGCTGTACAGACTCAGTTGGTCGCTACTATTGCCAATAGCTATTATACATTGTTGATGCTTGATGAGCAGTTTGAAATCAGCAAGCGTACCGCTGAAAATTGGAGTGAGAACTTGCGTGTGATGAAAGCGTTGAAAAAGGCCGGACAAACGACTGATATGGCTGTTGCTCAGACTGAGGCGAGCAAACTTTCTGTGGATGCCTCATTGCTTTCGATAGAGCGTCAGATTACAGAGACGGAGAATGCTCTTTCTGCGTTATTAGGTTCGACTTCGGGAACAATATCTCGTTCGACTTTGAAACAACAAAAATTCCCGGATACACTTTCGGTAGGTATTCCTTTGCAATTATTGCACCGTCGTCCCGATGTCCGTCAAAGCGAGGCTGCTTTAGCTGCAGCGTTTTATGTTACTAATCAAGCACATTCGGCATTTTATCCTTCAATTACATTGAGCGGTTCTGCAGGATGGACAAATGCCGCAGGAGCTGTTATCTCTAATCCCGGACAGTGGCTATTTTCAGCCATAGGCTCATTGGTACAACCTCTTTTTAACCGGGGGCAGAATATTGCCAATTTAAAGGTAGCTAAAGCTCAGCAAGAAGAAGCATTGCTTTCGTTCAAGCAAAGTTTACTTGATGCAGGTACAGAGGTAAATGATGCTTTGTTACAATGGCAAACGGCACGTAAACGTCATAATCTGAATAAGCAGCAGATTACCTCTTTAGAATCGGCAGTTCGTAGTTCAGAACTGTTGATGCGTTACAGTTCTCAAAATTATCTGGAAGTCCTTACCGCTCGTCAAACTTTGCTGCAGGCCGAGTTGGACGCAGTATCGGATTGTTTTGATGAGATACAGGGCGTAATTAATCTTTATCATGCTTTGGGAGGAGGTATCGATTGATAGGTTTATTATAAAAATAAGTTGAAGTTGTAGTCAGATTTAGAACCTGTCTAAATTTTACTTGGGTCAGGTTTGAGAATTTCTTTCGAGGTTGTTTTTTCAGTTTTTACGAGGAGGGTAGCGGGCTATCTGACGAGTGAAAACGGGAAAAAAGACCGGAAGAAAACACGAGAATGACCTGATAATATTTTTTGTTGGAAAATTTAGATAGGCTCTTAGATTCTGTTTCTCTGAAAAAGAGTTTCTGAAAAAAGTGCATGTGCGATTAAAAATCCGCATGCACTTTTTTGTGCTGTTAGGTCGATAAATCGCTTTTCGGTAGATTATGCAAATATGAAATTTGTGAGTACTTTTTTATATTCCGATTAATTTAAATTTCAAGAAAATCACTTGTTTTATCTGTTTTTAATTTCCCATTATAAAGACTAATGTGCTTATTATCTAACTATTATATCTGAGATAAGATATGCTTTTTAGGGTGTATGAGATTTTATGTTATGAAATGAGAAAAAAAGAAGACGTTATTTTTATTCACAAATAGCGAACAAAGGTTTCGTCTATAATGTTATCTAAAAAGAAAACATCTTAAATTATAAATAACAAAAATTGAATTATGAATACGGAAAGATTTTTTTTATCATGAATTATCGGTTGAGCGGAAATATGAGAACCGTGATGATAGTCTATTAAGATTGCTATTTAGCGTGAAGTGCGTCTTCGGTTATTTAAAAGTCAAAAAATAAAATCCAAGATATAATAATTTTTATCGAGTTATCTATTAATATTTTTAATTATGAAAAAGTCTATTATCTTATCAGCATTTGTGATAAGCGCATTCGCAGCAAATGCTCAGACTGACCAAACTGCTCTCCAAGGTACTAAAATAGGAGATAATTGGTCTATAGAACTCAAAGCGGGTATGGTAACCCCTTTGACACACAGTTCTTTTTTTAAAGATGCCCGTCCGACTTTCGGACTTGGAGTGACTAAACAATTAACTCCGGTTTTTGGAATGGAGTTTCAAGGTATGGGGTACATAAATACAACGGATAGTAAAAATGCTATCGACGCTTCTGATGTCAGTTTGTTGAACAAATTTAATTTGATGAATCTGTTCGGAGGCTATCCCGGTACTCCCCGTCTATTCGAAATTGAAGCGGTGGCCGGTATCGGTTGGATGCATTATTATGTAAACGGTTCTGATGATGATAATTCTTGGTCTACCCGTTTCGGGTTGAACCTGAATTTCAATTTCGGAGAAACGAAAGCTTGGACTTTAGGGATTAAACCTGCTATTGTATATGATATGGAGGGTGATTTTAATAGAGCAAAAAGCCGGTTTAATGCGAATAATGCATTTTTTGAATTGACAGCCGGGGCAACCTATCATTTTAAAGGAAGTAATGGAAAACATCATTTTACGAAGGTCAGAGCTTATAATCAGACCGAGATCGATCAATTAAATGCCTCTATTAATAATCTTCGTACACAAGTAAACGAGAAAAACAATGTCGTAAACAATGCAAATCAAAAAATCGGAATGTTGCAACAAGAGTTGGCCGATTGTCGCAATCGTCCTGCAAAAGTAGAGACTGTGGTAGAAACCAGCCGTATTCCGGAATCTATCATTACCTTCCGACAGGGCAGATCGACAGTTGACGCTTCACAATTGCCTAATGTGGAACGAGTAGCTGTTTATTTGAAGAAGCATGCCGACGCAAATGTGATTATTAAAGGTTATGCATCTCCTGAAGGAAATCTCGAATTCAATAAAAAACTGGCTCAGGCTCGGGCTGAAGCAGTAAAGACCATTCTTATGAAAAAATATAAGATCAATGCAAGTCGCATTACGGCAGAAGGGCAAGGGATCGGAGATATGTTTACAGATCCGGATTGGAATCGGGTAAGTATCTGTTCTATCGTAGAGCCTTGATCGGTTTCATTGAAAATGAAATCATCGGTTACTTTTTTGAAATTACTCCTCGTATTTAAATTTAAGGATACGGGGAGTTTTTTGTTCTTTAAATGTATTTTGAAAGGAAGCTTGTCAATCTTATATTGACGAAAATGTCAGGATGAATTATCTTTGTATGCTTAAAAAGAAAAGATGCGGATGATTTTATTTAAAGATGTGACATTCATCTATAACGGGAAACCCCTGATGACTCATTTCTCGGATGTGGTATCTTCTGGCGAAAAGGTTGTCGTTTATGGTGCTTCGGGAACGGGAAAAAGTACTTTATTGAGCAGTATTGCAGGGTTGGTGCAGCCCGATGAAGGTGAAATATGGGTTGGCGGGCAATTGCTTACCGGTGCTACTGTATCGGATATTCGTCGTCTTACAGCTTGGGTACCTCAGGAGTTTACTTTGCCCTATGACTCTGTAAAGGAGTGTGTGTTTGCACTCTTCAGACTCTGGCAAAACAGGAATAAAATACCGGCAGAGCAAACCGTTTTAGATACGTTCAGACTTTTAGGATTGGAGCAGGAGATATATACAAAACGTCTTGTCGAGATTTCCGGAGGACAACGTCAGCGAGTTATGATCGCTATTGCGGTTTTATTGGATAAACCGCTTTTATTATTGGATGAGCCTACTTCGGCTTTAGATCCTGATTCTATTGAAAAGCTGATCGCATTTTTAAAATCTTATAAGAGTATGACAATGGTTGCCGTATCGCATGACGAGCGGTTTATCCGGGCATTTGATCGCAGTATAAAGATAGGAGAAGAAAGATGAACGGAACTGTCGATATCGGTTGGGGCAGCATGTGCCTCGGTTTTTTATTATTGTTGATACCTGTGACGGCGTTAGCTTATTATCGTACGGGGTTGGTAAAGGATACGCTCATTGCGGCAAGTCGGATGACTTTACAATTGTTTTTGATCGGATTTTATTTGGAATATTTGTTTACATGGAATTCGGCATGGATCAATTTGTTGTGGGTGATTGTTATGATTTGTGTAGCTTCGTGGACGGTACTGAGGCGGACAAAGTTGCCTGTAAAGAAATTATTAATTCCGGTGATAGTAGCATTCTTTTGTTCTATCTGTATTATAGATGTTTATTTCTTAGGAATAATTATAAAGTTAGATCATCTGTTCGAAGCACGTTATTTTGTTCCTGTCAGCGGTATGATACTCGGTAATATGCTTTCGGCCAATGTTATAGCTCTTAATGCCTTTTATGGAAGTCTTGACCGAGAACGTCAGCTTTATTTTTATTTATTGGCAAACGGGGCGACACGAGGTGAAGCGACAGCACCGTTTATGCGTGAAGCGCTGATAAAATCATTTAATCCGACTATTGCATCGATGGCTGTCATGGGATTGGTTGCTTTACCGGGAACTATGACCGGTCAGATATTGGGCGGAAGCAGTCCCAATGTTGCGATCAAATACCAGATTATGCTTATGATTACGATCTTTTCTTCGTCATTAATATCTGTTTTATTGACACTTTGGGCGGCAAAACACCGCTCGTTCGATAGCTGGGGGATTAAAAAATTCTGAGGATACCATTGTGTTTGTATTTGGAAGAATAAAGTAATCCTATTTGTTTTTGCCGTAACAAAGATTGAATCTTTTGCATCGGAAAATATTTGTCGATTTGAAAATTTTTGAATTTGAGATAGTAATTTTATCTTATTGTCTTGATTTATAGGTGTGTTATTGAAATTTTTAAGTAAAAATATAAGTAGAAATGTTTCAATTATTTTAAAATAATATCTGAAATAATTTTTTAATTCAGATTTTATAGCTACTTTTATTAGCGAAAAGACATGAAAGCATAGAGCTTCAGAGTGTTGTTCTGGAGTGAAGGTATAGAAACCTCCATTCCCAAAAGCACTCATGGAGATGATGTGCTTTCATGTCTTTTCAGTTATACCAGAACGGGATGGAGGTTTCTTTTTATTTAATGTTGATCTTAAAGCAAATGGAAAACTTCGATCTTGACGGTGAGCTGGATAAATACCAGCCTATAATGTTTAAGTATGCTGTCTCATTGACGCATGACTATGATGATGCGTTAGATATTGTACAAGATGTAAATTACCAAATTCTTAAAAATAGAGACAAGTTCGAATCACGGCAATACCCTTTGAAAATATCTTTTGTTTTTATAAGAAACCGCTTTATTTCCTTAATGAGAAAGAGCAAAGTTTTATATATAGAACAAGAGATGGAGTATAATGTTCAGGTTGAAAATAATGTGATCCTTTATGATTATGACTATATCTTGAGTTTAATAAGTAAAATGGATATTTCGACTCGTACTTTGATTGGACTTTTGATACAGGGTAAAAGCTATAAAGAGATAGGAAATATTCTCAACATGAAAGAAGGTACAGTAAAAAGTAGAATTCACAATATTAGAAAAAAGATTAAGTATCTGCTTCCTGAATATTTTTGATAGTATTGAGAAAAGATTAAATTAGGCTTATTAAAATTGAATATAGTTTATTTGAAATATTATCCAGATGCACTTTGTGTAATATTATTGTTTCTCTCTATCTCCGTTTTTCTAACTTTTGACCAGAAGTTTTCTCTTAATTTGATTTTATATATCCCAAAAAGGATAAAAGCTTTTCTATGTTTTTTTAATAAAATCACTTGGTCGATTTTTGAATGTGCTGAGAAACTTTTCTTTTATACTCTACTGCTTTATTGTTATCATTTATACAGATGTAATTATTTCATAGTTACGAGATAAGTAGTTTGAGTATTTTTCAATTTCGACGATAATGATGTCGACTCTTTTAAGTTATGTTGGTTCTGTGAAAATTCTCTTTATACTGAATAATATATGATATATTGAATAAAATATTGACTCTATTATTACTTTGTCACACTTATTTTAGATATATCCCCAGCTATTTAATGAATGTATAAGTAAAAATGCATTTATTGTTTTAAAATAATATATAGAATAATTTTTTAATTCGAAATTTATAGTTACTTTTATTAGCGAAAAGACATGAAAGCATAGGGCTTCAGAGTGTTGTTCTGGAGTGAAGGTATAGAAACCTCCATTCCCCCAAGAGCACTCATGGAGTTGATGTGCTTTCATGTCTTTTCAATTATACCAGAACGGGGTGGAGGTTTCTTGTTTATGTTTAATCTTAAAAGTAAATGAAGAATCTCGATTTCGATATTAAGTTATGTGAATATCAATCTCTTATGCTTAAATATGCTGTCTCATTGACACATAATTATAATGATGCGTTAGATATTGTACAGGACGTAAATTACCAAATTCTTAAAAATAGAGATAAGTTTGAATCTCAGCAATATACTTTAGATATATCTTTTGTCTTTGTAAGAAATCGCTTCATCTCTTTGACGAGAAAGAGTAGAATTTTATATATAGAACAGGAAACCGTATGTAATGATCAGATTGAAAACAATACTATCTTTTATGATTATGAGTACATTATAGGGTTAATAAATAGAATGGATACCTCGACTCGTATATTAATAAATCTTTTGGTACAAGGCAAAAGCTATAAAGAGATAGGGCATATATTATGCATAAAAGAGGGAACGGTAAAAAGCAGAATTCATAATATTAGGAAAAAGATCAAAGATCTGCTTCCTGAATATTTTCAATAGTACAGAAAAAGGTTTAATATGAAAATTTGGATATGTGCAATATAAATAGGATAACGAACTCGATTCGATGTAAGTAAAAATTATATATAAGTTTGCTTTTGTTGTATTTATTCCTTTATAGTAGTTGTATAAATTTTTCTTTGAAGAAAATATTTATACAACTATTGATTATAAATGTTTTATAAATATAAAGTGGAGCTGGAGGGATTCGAACCCTCGTCCAAACGAGGAACTAATGAGCTTTCTACATGCTTATCTTCGCTTTGATTGTCGGGTACAGACAAGACCGAAGCCACCAATCTGCACCTTAGTTTCTAAATTTTCATCATCAGCTCGAAACTGGCCTCTGACTATTTCCGATATTATTGCACCACCGTTTCGGAACGCTTCGGAACAACAGCAACCGGGTGATGTCTTGTCTCCACAACTGTTGCGGAGATTAAGCTAATCTACTATACTTCGATTAAGCAGCAAGAGCGTAGTTATTTTCGCCAGTTAAATTTTTGATGTCTGAGATTATAGAGCAAGCCATCCACGCTCTGCATGCTTACACACCATTTCTACCCGCTGTCAAAACCGGTCAGCCCCGTAGATTTGTGTATCGTAAAATATTATTGATTTTACGCACTACAAAGATATGCTTTTTGATCATAGTAGCGAACAGAGTTTTAATTTTTAACTTTTCAGCAACATAATCATTTTTATTGCCAAATCAAAAAATACGATCTTTCCGTTTGCATTTTGCGATATGTCCGATTCTGCCCTGCTCAGTTCATTCATCAATGAAATAATATTACGTTCGTGTATGAACGGTGCGAAACGTGTGGAAAATTGTTCTTCCCTACTATTTAAATAGTTGATTTCGGGAATATGAAGATTATAAATATAATTTTCCCGTAACATACGTTGAGTATAAGCCAGAAAACGTTTTTCTTTTTCTCTTCCCATATCGGCAGCCTCTTCACTCCATGCCTTTAAATCTTTTATTTTTCTGCCGTAGGCCAGACGCATGAGGCGCACGAAAAGGTCGAAGAAATATTGATTTTCTTCTGAAAGCTGTATCGTTTCCAGAGCTTTAATAAAATTTCCGTTTGCAATGTGTGCCACAGCATCGGCATCTTGTCGTTCTAAAGAGTATCGAGTCTGCAACGCTTCCGATATTTTTTCAGGAGGAACAGATCGCATATTAATGCGTTGTGAACGAGAAAGTATAGTGCCCAATATTTTGTCGGGTTGATTACTGACCAGTAAAAAGACTGTCTTCTCGTATGGTTCTTCCAGTATTTTCAGCAATTTGTTGGCACATACGGGATTCATTAATTCGGGTAACCAGATAATCATGATTTTATAATCCGATTCATAAGTTTTGAGACTTATTTTCCGAATAATTTCACGACTTTCGTCGGCATAGATGCTTACTTGGGAATTTTCCGCATCGATATAAGAAAGCCAATGTTCCAATGAAAGATATTGATTCTCGGAGAGGCATTTGCGCCATTCATCTATGTAGTCATCGCACAAACGTTTTTTCTTTTTTTCATTCTTGTAAATCGGAAATACAAAGTGAATGTCGGGGTGCATGACCGAACTGAATTGTTTGCATGACGGACACACACCACAGGCATCATCTTCACCCTTGTTCGTGCATTGTATATATCGGGCATAAGCAAGAGCCAAAGGTAATTTCCCGATTCCTTCAGGCCCGCAAAACAGTTGAGCATGAGCTATCTGTCCGGATTTTACAGAATGTATCAATCTTTTCTTTACCTCATCTTGTCCGATAATATCTTTGAAAAACACGATAATTACCTCCTTCTTATTGTTTTAATATACTTGCCGTGCTACACGTTTTACACTTTCGGTAGCCATCATTGAGTAAAAGTGGATGCTTGGGACTCCTTTTTCTTTTAGTTCCTTAGCCTGTAATGTACACCATTCTACGCCAACCTCTTTAGCATCTTCATCGGTTTTGCATTTTCTTAATTCAGAGGCCAGTGTCTCGGGAAGATCGACGTGGAAAACCTTTGGTAGAACCGTAAGTTGATTGCGGAAGTTTATAGGTTTGATACCCGGAATAATAGGTACATCGATACCTTCGCTCTTGCAACGATCGACAAAAGAAAAGTATTTTTCATTATCGAAAAACATTTGTGTTACAACATATTCTGCTCCTGCTTTTACCTTTTCTTTAAGCCAAAAAAGATCTGAATCGGGATTGGGTGCTTCATCGTGCTTTTCAGGATATCCTGCTACACCGTAAGAAAACGGAGTGTCCATAAGTGACATTTTGCTACCGTCCAGAAAAAAACCTTCATTAAATCGGTTTACTTGAGCCTGCAGATCGATAGCATGGGCATGACCTTCAGGGGTCGGAATAAATCTATTTTCGTGTTTAGCCTTGTCTCCTCGTAAAATCAGAAGATCGCATATTCCGAGAAAATTCAGATCTATCAAAGCATATTCCGTTTCACTTTGAGTAAATCCGCTACATATTAAATGGGGAACAGCAGGAATTTGATATTTATTTTGAATGGCAGCAGCTACAGCAACAGTACCGGGACGGGTGCGAACGGCTACGCGTTTATATAATCCCCCCTCCATATCTTTATATAAAAATTCGCTTCGGTGAGTAGTGATATTTATGTATTTGGGATCGAATTCCCGTAAAGTATCTATCGTATTGAAAATTTTCTCGATACTGTTCCCCTTTAGTGGGGGGAGCACTTCAAAAGAAAATGCAGTGGTAGGACTGTTTTTTATTAAATCTATAACTTTCATTGGCTTGTTATTTGTTTTTACAAAAGTAATATTTTTAGGTAATATGTCTATGCAAAAGTATGGAATATAGATTTGAGAATAGATCAATTGTAAAATTGTGTTTCTGATATTTCGATTATTTACTATAATAATTAAATATGGTTAATTGAGTATCGATTTTTTGTTTATTTGTTTGCGTAAATAAAAATATGCCGTACATTTGCAATGTGTTTTTCATGGTATTAGATTTAAGGTTAACGAAGATTGG
>URAV01000046.1 GCA_900545915.1 uncultured Porphyromonadaceae bacterium | reverse complement strand
TGTCAACACACGTCAACTAATGCGTCACTGTGACATTCGGGCTAACCGTGAATTTTCGTCGCGGTAGAAATATGATAGAAAAATATGGATAAAATCCGTTACCTCCAAATACGGACTGGAAAGTGTTAAAACAGAAAAGTCGCTGAGATACAGCGACTTTATTCTAAATGATTATGGTTGCTTATGGCTGTTTCCAAGCCATCACTTGCCGATGCAAAATTTACTAAAAACATTTCCGAGTATTTCATCTGTAGAAATTTGTCCGGTTATTTCCCCAAGATAATGCATACACTCCCGTATGTCTTGTGCCAAGAAATCTCCGGAAATACCTGAATGTAACCCATCTAATACGCGAGATATAGCTTCCTGAGCATGCAGTAATGCTTCATAATGTCGAACATTGGTAACTATTACATCGTCTGTCCCCGTTTCCGGCAATGAAGCTGCTGATACCAACCGGCTTTCCAAATCGGCTATTCCTTGATTTGTTTTAGCTGAAATGAATAGAATCGAATGGTTGAACGGTATTAACGATTCTACTAATTCTTTTTTTTCTTCACATTCTTGTATGGTTAGCTTATCCACTTTGTTCAACAAAACAAATAGTGTTTTTTCCTCACAATGTTGTATAATGCGCCCGGCAGACCGTATAATATTTTCATTCATCCCAGTAGCATCAATCATCCACAATATTATAGCGGCCTGATCAAGTTTTCGGAAAGTACGTTCTATTCCCATACTTTCTATCTTATCCTGAGTGTCCCGTATTCCGGCAGTATCGATAAAACGGAACGTGATACCCTGTAAAACTGTCGTATCTTCAATCACATCCCGTGTCGTTCCATGTACATCCGACACCAATGCCCGGTCTTCATGCAGCAAACAATTAAGCAAGGTAGATTTCCCGGCATTCGTTTCTCCGATGATGGCTGCAGGTATCCCATTCTTTATGGCGTTACCGACCTTAAAAGAATCTGCTAATTTACGGATCACGGTTTCTATATGCAATGCAAGTTCTATCAATCTCGAACGATCGGCAAATTCGACCTCTTCTTCGCTAAAATCAAGTTCCAATTCTATTAATGAAACAAAATCAAGTAACCGGGTACGAAGTTTTGCCAATTCATTGCTGAATCCTCCCCGCATCTGGTTCAATGCCAAACGATGTGCAGATTCTGATGTCGAAGCTATAAGATCTGCTACCGCTTCAGCTTGAGAAAGATCCATTTTTCCATTGGCAAATGCCCGTTGTGTAAACTCTCCGGGAAGAGCGGAACGACATCCGTTCTGAATCAGTAATGTAATAATTTGTTGTTGAATATAGAGTGAGCCATGGCAAGATATTTCGATCGTATCTTCTCCCGTAAAAGAATATGGAGCTACAAATCGAGCTACAATAACCTCATCTACAATCAGACCTTTTTCGTCGATAATTTTACCGTAACTCAATGTATAAGGTTCTTGAGCCGTTAACGGATGTTCTTTCCTCGCGGGTTTATATATATGTTCAGTTATCATAACCGCATCTTTCCCGCTTACACGGATTACTGCGATTCCTCCTACTCCGGGTGCAGTAGATACCGCACATATTGTATCATTTGTCATCATAAATCTTTTTATTTTATAATTCCCAATCGGAGATATTGTTTTGCGATTCCAAACGGTTTTCAAGTTCATCCGGAAGTTCCGAAAAAAAGTCCATTCCTGTAAGTACTTCTACACTATCTATCGACACGGCATATACGGATAGAGGGGCATCTTCCTTTTCATTTTTAAATACAAATCCGATTCCTCTCGGTGTAGAGACATAAGGTGAGACAATAACCTTAAAAAAAGCATGAGGAACTTTTACTTCATTTCGTCCGATCGTTGTATTCCGTTCATCGACCAACGGTCCGCAAACTATTGCTATCGCGCTATCTCTCCTCGCCCATTTACGAATATGTTCTTCCAAGTCTTTCCAAGCTCCTCGATTTAATCCTGGATGCTGCGGACACATATTCGAAAAGTAAAAAGATTCTTTCATCGCAATTTCACTCCATGTCATGTCCGCTGCAGGAGCCATGTGCCCCCGATCAAACCCACTTTTACGATAGTCCGTATTCGTCGCACTGACACCGTTTACATACGGATCTACTACGAATTTATCCGTCCTGGTAGCCGTTCCCCGCAATTCGTCACGAGTCAATTCATAAGCAACCCAATTAGGCAAACGCCAATTTTTATTGTACGATACAGTGTAACCTTCATGTTCAATAATTTGTTCTGCCCGATCTTCTAACGGAAGCGGCAATTCCAAACTTTTATATCTAATGCCCGGTCTCCGACTCGCTTCACCTAATCGCTCGATCTTAGTAGAAAAAGCAGATAATGCCGACTTTATTTCTAAACGGAAATAATAAGCAAACAGAAGTAAAATCGTAATCCAAAAAAATATCCAAAGAAACCTACCTGACCAATTTATATTTTTTTTCTTCTTACGTTTTTTTCTAGCCATTCAAAAAATACATATTTAAAAGTTAGCGGACACAAATGTACAAAAATTTGTTTTAGAGCCTGTTTAAATTTTCCGATAAAGAAATCCCACGCAAAATTGAAACAGTTTTTTTAGCCTACAATTATAAAAACATACCTTTTTACAAAGGTAAAATTACCTCGTACACTAATATAATTCATAAAAAACAGCGCATACGGTATAAAAAATAGCCATATACGCTGTACAATCAAAACTATAATTATTGCTATTAATTAATCATTTATTTTTAATTTCTGTTCCATACGAATAGCTTGCGGAAAAACGATATTATTTTCCAAATGTAAATCCGTGACAACAATAATCAATTCCATATTTATCGAACACTTTTGCCGTATCAAAATTTTCGGCAACAATTTGACCGACTGTCATCTTCTCATAAGTTTTCATACATCTCTTATTTTTAGTTTTTATCCGATAATTTCATTTCTCAGATAGAATAATATTTACAAAAATATTCTTGAAAAGATTTCTCAAAATAATCTTGAGCAGAATTTAAACGAGCTCTTATATTTACAACCCAATTACCAAGCAGTTTGTTTTAAAAATTTCTATCTTTGCGACATAAAAGTATAAACGTCTCAAAGACGACAAACTTAATTAAGAATTTTATGAATTTAGTCGACCGTTTTCTGCACTATGTAAGTTTCGATACACAATCGGACGAACTGACACACATGACCCCCAGTACTCCGGGACAAATGATTTTTGCACAAGAACTTGAGAAAGAATTAAAAAAAATAGGTATGACCGAAGTATCGCTCGACGAGAATGGATACTTGATGGCGACCCTTCCTTCCAATACGTCTAAAAATATCCCTGTCATCGGATTTATTGCCCATCTCGATACAAGTCCCGATCTTTCTGGGCGGCATGTTACCCCTCGTATCATAAAAAACTATGACGGCAATGACATTCCATTATGCCCCGAGGAAGATATCATTTTACGTACCGAAGATTTTCCGGAAGTAAAAAAATATATAGGACAAGATCTTATCGTCACAAATGGCAAAACGTTATTAGGTGCTGATGATAAGGCCGGAATTGCCGAGATTATTTCTGCTATGGAACATCTGATACAACATCCGGAAATTAAACATGGGAAAATACGTGTAGCATTTACTCCTGACGAAGAGATCGGGCAAGGTCCTCACAAATTTGATGTTAAAAAATTCGGAGCTGAATGGGCTTATACTCTCGACGGAGGAGAAATAGGTGAATTGGAGTATGAAAACTTTAATGCTGCCGTCGCTAAAATTCTGTTCAAAGGACGCAACGTTCATCCGGGATATGCCAAGCATAAAATGATCAACTCATTACGCATCGCCAACCAATATGCTATCATGCTACCTCGCTGGGAAACTCCGGAACATACCGAAGGATATGAAGGTTTTTATCATCTAATTTCTTGTGAAGGGACTGTCGAGCAAACCACATTGACTTATATTATCCGTGATCACGACCGCGACCGTTTCGAACGCCGCAAAAAAGAATTCGAACATCTGGTGCGTAAAATCAATAAAGAATTCCCCAATTGTGCAAGCCTCGAAATTAAAGATCAGTACTACAACATGCGTGAAATGGTAGAGCCGGTTATGCATATTGTTGATTTAGCTTCTCAAGCAATGAAAGAGGTCGGAATCGTACCCATCGTAAAACCGGTGCGGGGAGGAACAGATGGAGCTCAGCTTTCATTTATGGGATTACCGTGCCCCAATATATTTGCAGGTGGACATAATTTTCACGGACGATATGAATTCATACCCATACAATCCATGGAAAAAGCCCGCGATGTCGTTATACAAATCGCTCGATTGGCTGCAGAAAAATAATTGAGTCTTATAGAGCTGTCTAAAATTTTTCAATAAAAAATAATCATCAGGTTATCTTTGTGCTTTCTTCCGGTCTTTTTTCCCGTTTTCCCTCGTCAGATAGTCCACTATCATCCTCGTGAAAACAACAAAACATCCTCGAAAGAAACTCTCAAACCTGACCCAAGTAAAATTTAGACAAGCTCTTAGGGCCTTTAAACAAACTATAAAGTTGTATCAGTATGTAGCAAACGACATTCTCGATACAACTTTTTTATATCTGTGTAATTATTATATGTCTGAAAAAACTTTAATTGTTTTGTTAGGTCCTACCGGAGTCGGGAAAACCGAACTCAGTCTTCGTATCGCCGAACAGCTTCATTGTCCGATATTATCATGTGACAGTCGACAATTGTATAAAGGGCTGGAGATCGGAACAGCAGCTCCCACCGAAGAACAGTTGCAACGGATCAAACATTATTTTGTCGGGACTTTGGAACTGCAAGACTATTATAGTGCCGCATGCTATGAAGAAGATGCTATAAAACTTCTAAACCGTCTTTTCTCCAATCTCGATGTCGTTTTAATGACCGGAGGATCTATGATGTATATCGATGCTGTTTGCAACGGTATAGACGAATTGCCTACTGTATCAGATGAAGTGCGGGAGCTTATGATCGAACGTTATAAGAATGAAGGATTGGAGAGTTTATGCAATGAACTAAAACGCCTCGATCCTGTCCATTATGAACAAGTAGATTTGAAAAACCACAAACGGGTTATCCATGCACTCGAAATTTGTTATATGACTGGAAAACCGTATTCCGAATTGCGTACGCATCCGAATAAGCAACGCCCGTTCCGCATCTTAAAAATAGGATTGACCAGAGATCGGGAAGAATTATACGAACGTATTAACCGAAGAGTAGAACAAATGATTTCAGACGGACTCGAATCCGAAGCCCGGACAGTTTATCCTCACCGAGAGTTCAATTCATTAAATACAGTTGGTTATAAAGAAATGTTCGCATATATTTCCGGTGAATGGAGTCTTGAAAAAGCCATAGAAAAAATTAAACGAAATACAAGAGTTTATTCTCGGAAACAGATGACTTGGTTCAAGCGAGACCCTCAAATTACATGGTTTTCTCCTGAACAGGAAAACGAGATCATGTCTTTCATCAAGAATCAGACTTTCTGATCGAATAAATAAAAAGGCGCTTATAGCGCCTTCCTCATAAATTTATTTTCTACATTATCTTATGCGATCGGCCGAACGCACTAACTGCTCGTCTTGACTGATCTTCCGATACGCCATATATTCTAAAATAATTGCGACTAAAGGGATAACTAATGCCGCAGCTAACGATGATGTTGCAGCCAATGATTTACCGTTCACCCACAAATACAAGAAAAATATAGGATAAAAGGCAACCAGCATTAAACCGTTAAACAAACAGAATTTCATTTGCAATATACGATTCTTATATAAAAATATAGATATACAAGCTAATAGTCCCATCAAAGCAATCAAGATAGCAATAGGCCAAGCCGGCAACACCATTTGTGCCGGATCTGCCATTGTATAAACTCCCATTGCCAAAAATTGCCAATTTCCATCAGCATTAGAATAACCGGCCAACGGCATAAACAACATGGATAGCACCAATGCTGCGACTAAAAAAAGATAAAAAGATTGAATACGTTGTATCATAATTAAAAATATTGGTTTTATCACGGAGCTTCTGCCACTCCCTCACGCCATATAAAATATTTTACTATTACAAAATACGATACCTTAACAGTCCGCACTTTATTTAGTTCAAGATGAAATTTAATATTGTCAACACATAATATTTAATTTCTGCAAAACGACCCGTATTTTTTCATACGTGGTAATACGGGTAGGAACAAGGGGTAACCGCAAACGATTTTGAATATATCCCATAGAGCTTAAAATACTCTTTACTCCGGCCGGATTTCCATCGACAAAAAGAAGTTCGAACAATTCGGTAAACTTATGATGTATCAACAAAGCGTTCGTATAATCTCCTTGCAATGCCAAACGCACCATACGACTGAATTCTCTCGGAAATGCATTTCCTATTACCGATATTACCCCGACAGCACCTAATGTTATTAAAGGAAAAGTAATACCATCATCTCCGGATATTACCATAAAATCTTTTGGCTTGTTTTTAATTATATCATCCATCTGGGTTATATTCCCTGACGCTTCCTTGATCGCTACGATATTATCAAATTCACGAGCCAAACGCAAGGTTGTTTCCGCCGTCATATTCACACCGGTGCGACCGGGCACATTATAAAGAATAACAGGGAGTTTAGTCGCCGAAGCAATCGCTTTATAATGCTGGTAAATCCCTTCTTGAGAAGGTTTATTATAATAAGGTACGACAGACAATATCGCATCTACGCCATGAAAAGTTTCAGTCTTCAAACGATCTACTATTCCTCTTGTATTGTTTCCGCCTAACCCTAAAACTATAGGCACTCGTCCTTTTACTCTCTCGACAACGAAAGAGAGCACTTCATTTTTTTCTTGTTCGGTCAAAGTAGGTGTTTCAGCCGTAGTACCCAATACTACCAAATAATCTATACCGTTTTGTATCTGATATTCTATTAATTTGGAAAGGGCATCAAAATCGATCGATTCGTCATCCTTGAATGGCGTGATCAAAGCTACCCCCATTCCTTTTAAATTTATTTGTGCCATATATATTCTTGTTCAAAAAATATCATTTTGAGGGCTCAAAGTTATAAATTATTATCTTTTATATCAATATTACGCCAATAAAAGAGTATTTTTTCCAACAAATCCCGAGCTGCTATATCTTCGGCCGAACGAATCATAAAATCATACGGGTTTAACGAAACTTTTTGTAATCCGACCTTCATACGAGCCATTGATATACTCATCAAATATAAAAACGGCAACCGCTCGGCAAGACTCAAATCGCATAACACTTCGGTATTAAACCCGATAAATTTTTTAACAGCGTTTTTATCGGGCAGACGTTTACCGAATTTCAAATTTTCCGGAGTCAATTCCAATATATCTATTTCAGGATAAGCAGATATATCAAGGGCATTACCATCTCCCAGTACAACTAAAGAAAGCTTTATCGGTTCTTTCGACAAATCCTTAACAACAGAAAGAATTGAATCGATACTCTCCCGTTCTATCAATAGCGTCAAGATTTCGGTCTTCCGATAATCGACAAATCGCTTTTTCCTTTTTTCTTGAGAACGAGCGAGCTGTCGGGCAATCTCCTTTTTTATCCAGTATGTCCACATATCATCCGATTTTAAATTACTACCCGGGTTATCGTATCATCTGCAAAAAATCTTCTTCAGAAATAATTTTTATTCCCAATTTCCGAGCCTTCTCAAGTTTAGCCGGTCCCATATTTTCTCCGGCCAAAAGATATGTCGTTTTAGCAGAAACCGAACCGGTATTTTTCCCACCGTGCCGTTCTATCATCTGCTTATACTCATCCCGAGAATGATGTGTAAATGTTCCGCTGATTACAATCGTAGCTCCATCGAGTTTATCTGTAAAACCAGAAAGACGATCTTCAGAAATTTTCATTTGAACCCCAGCTTCTTTCAACTGTCTTATCAAATCCCGGTTTTGCTCATTCTCAAAATAAGCCCGAACGCTCTGCGCTATACGAGGACCTATTTCATCGACACCGACCAAGTCTTCTAATGTTGCAGCCTCCAAAGCTTCTATCGAAACAAAAGAATTCGCCAATTTCTTTGCGACTGTTTCTCCCACAAAACGAATCCCTAACGCAAACAAAACCCGTTCAAAAGGTACTTGTAAAGATCTTTCTACAGCATCCATAATATTGCGTGCAGATTTTTCTCCCAGTCTTTCCAAAGAAGCAATTTCCGACTCATTCAAACCATACAAATCCGCAACCGTTCGCACCATCCCCAACCGGTAAAACAAATCTATCGTTTCAGGCCCCAAGCCGTCTATATCCATAGCACGACGACTGATATAATGTTCTATCCGTCCCTTTATCTGAGGGGGACATCCCATCTCATTCGGACAATAATGTGCAGCTTCACCCTCATAACGAACCAAAGGTGTTCCACATTCAGGACACTGTTTTATAAAAGTTACCTTCTCTCCTATCAATAACCCTCTCGCATCAAAATCCACTCCTGTAATTTTCGGAATAATTTCTCCTCCTTTTTCCACAAATACCATGTCTCCGATATGCAAATCAAGAGATTGTATAATATCGTCATTATGCAACGAAGCCCGTTTTACAACAGTTCCCGACAGCTGAACCGGATCAAGATTAGCAACCGGAGTAACCGTTCCGGTACGTCCTACTTGATAAGAGACAGAATTTAACCGGGTAAGCGCCTGTTCCGCTTGAAATTTATATGCCATCGCCCAACGAGGAGATTTAGCGGTATATCCCAAATTCTTCTGCTGCCTTAAAGATGCGACTTTAAAAACGATACCATCAGTTGCGACAGGCAGATTCTTTCTGTTTATATCCCAATAGTCAATAAATGCTTTCATTTCTTCTAAAGAATGACACACCCGCATGGCATCTGAGATTTTAAATCCCCAAGAACGTGCTATCTGCAAGTTTTCATAATGGTCATCAGACGGCAAATTATCTCCTAAAAGATAATATAGATAAGCATCTAAATTACGGGATGCTACAATCGCTGAGTTTTGCAATTTCAATGTACCGGATGCGGCATTACGAGGATTGGCAAAAAGAGTTTCCTCTTCTCTTTCCCTCTCTGCATTCAATTGTTCAAAAACCGTCCAAGGCATCAAGATCTCGCCTCGTATCTCAAATTCATCCGGATATCCAGTTCCTCTCAATTGCAAAGGAATACTACGAATCGTTTTCACATTCTCCGTGACATCATCACCTTGCACACCGTCACCTCGCGTTACAGCCCTAAACAATTTCCCATGTTTATATGTAAGCGATATAGACGTGCCGTCATATTTCAATTCTCCTACAATACGAAAATCTTCATTAAGCCCCGAACGCACACGATCATAAAACGACGCCACTTCATCGATCGTGTAAGTGTTTCCTAAAGAAAGCATAGGATATTTATGCTTCACCTGAGTAAAAGCCTTATTAATATCATTGCCTACCCGTTGAGTCGGAGAATTAGGATCGTTATATTGAGGATATTCTTTCTCTAATTGTTGCAGATCTTCCATCATCCGGTCAAATTCCCGGTCAGATATTACAGGAGCATTCAATACATAATAATTATAATTATGTTCATTCAGTTCCTGCCGCAAACGCTCTATTTTTTCTTTTATTTCATTCATCGATTATGCCTGTTACGGTATGCAAATATAGGAAATTTTAAAATGATTCATACGGGCAATTAAGCGAACTTTACAGCTTATATGCAAAAAATAAACAAAATAAAAGGGTTGCATAATCATCCGTAAAGTCCTATTTTTGCAGCCAAATCAGGAAACTATGCACATCGACATTATCACCGTTTTACCGGAATTACTGGAAGGACCGTTAAATCACTCCATACTAAAACGTGCTCAAGACAAGAAACTGGCAGAAATCGTAGTACATAACCTTCGAGATTACTCTACCAACAAACATCGACGCGTTGATGATTATCCTTTCGGTGGTTCAGCCGGAATGGTGATGCAGGTCGAACCGATAGATCGAATTATTTCTAAACTGAAATCGGAAAGAAATTATGACGAAATCATCTATACTTCTCCCGATGGAGAAACATTCGATCAACCGATGGCAAATTCCTTATCATTGTGCCAGAACCTGATTATCCTATGCGGACACTATAAAGGTATCGACTACCGTATTCGAGAGCATTTGATCACCAAAGAAATATCGATAGGAGATTATGTCCTCACCGGCGGAGAATTAGCGGCAGCCATAATATCGGATGCCATAATACGGCTTATACCCGGTGCAATCGGAGACGAACAATCGGCTTTATCGGATTCTTTCCAAGACAATTTATTAGCACCGCCCGTATATACACGACCGGCTGAATATAAAGGATGGAAAGTCCCCGAGATACTCTTATCGGGGCATCAGAAAAAAATCGAAGAATGGCAACATGAACAATCTATTGAACGAACTCGCCGCCTTCGTCCGGATTTACTCGATGATTAAAACTATCCTTTTTCTATATCGGTAAAGACCGACGCCGATGCCGCCCGATACATAATGCACGCTGCCGGGAAACTCTCAGTAATCGTACGGGCTTCCAGCAATCGCCCAAAGACAGCTTTTTTATTTTCCCCTATTACCGGAACAAGTAACGGTGTATTATTCAATATTACCGGACCGGTCAACGTTATACGCAGCTGTTTCGATTCCGGATGTACTGCCACAGCATACGATCTCGTATCATTTAATAAAAAATTACAAGATGAAAATATTGAAGCAGTATGTCCATCAAGACCGATTCCCAATATAATTGCATCAAAATAAGGAAGCCCGTCTTTCTTAGGGAGTTGTTGATTTATAAGTTCCGAATAACGATTAGCTTCCATAGACGGGTCATTTTCTCCGCAAATACGGTAAATATGCGTTCGGGGTATTCCTAACGGCCTGAATAATTGTTGATCGGCATATTTAAAATTACTTTCATCATTTTCAGGAGGTACACACCTCTCATCCACCCAATAAAAACGGATTCGATACCAATCTATTTGTTGTTTATATTCCTCTTGCCAAAGAGCAAAAATCTGTTGTGCGGTACTTCCCCCTGACAGTGCCAGATTAAAAGGAACAAGACCCTGCTTCGATTGCATGATCTTTATCAGTTTATCCGTCATTTTCCTCAAAGCATCTTCGGGAGATTTAGCATAATAAATTTCCATACATCATTTATTTTATAATATCATTGCAACGATTACATCTTTTATTATGAGGCATTAAACGATCTACTTCTTCAGGAGTACTTCCAGAAGCATAAAAAACGAGACCATTCTTTCCTCTTTTAACCCAACTTTTTATGATCGGATCTATAAAATCCCAACTCGCTTCTTGTGCATCTGCCCGGGAATAAAGCGTAGAATCTCCCAACATAACATCCAATAATAAGCGTTCGTAAGCATCCGGCAGCTTTTTATCGGACAACGAACTATATAAGAAGTCCATACTCACCTGACGAACTTCGAATCCCGAACCAGGAATTTTAAGTCCGAAACGCAAAGCAATACTCTCATCAGGCTGCACACGAATAATCAACTGATTGCAAGAACTTCCAGAACACTGTCCTACAAATAACTGCTGCGGAGTCGATTTGAAATGAATAATAATTTCTGTTTTTTTCTCAGACAGTCGCTTTCCCGTATAAATATAAAACGGAGTTCCTGCCCAACGCCAGTTATCCAATTCGATTTTCATAGCCACATACGTTTCTCTAACCGAATCACCACTTACGTTTTTTTCATCTCTATAACCCAATACATTTTCCCCGTTTGTCACTCCTGCCGTATATTGCCCACGTATAATTTGCTTTCGCATTTCCGCAGGAGTATAATGATGCAAGGACTTGAATACTTTAGCGATCTCGTCTCTTATAGATTCCGGATCGAATGCCACAGGAGGTTCCATTGCAATAAAAGCCATTAACTGCAATAGATGATTCTGTACCATATCTCGCAAAGCTCCCGATGATTCATAATAACCGCCTCTATTCCCTATACCCAATGTTTCGGAAGAAACAATCTCTACATGATCTATGTAATTCCTGTTCCACAAAGGTTCGAATATACCGTTCGAAAACCGAAGTACAAGAATATTCTGAACAGTCTCTTTTCCTAAATAATGATCGATCCGGTAAATATCATGCTCATCGAATATCGATTCTAATAATCGAGTGAGATGCTTAGCAGACTTTATATCCGTTCCGAACGGTTTTTCAACGACAATCCGACGGAATCCTCCAGATGTATAAGCCAAACCGCATTTTTGCAATCCGAGAGGTATTACTTCATACATTTCAGGAGGTGTTGCCATATAAAAAACGATATTATCGGGCAAAGAACAAAGTTTTTGCAACTCCTCTACCCGATTTTTCAATATTACATATTTATCCGTATTTTGCGTATCAAAATCTATATAATAAATACATTTCAGAAACAAATTCAAGCGAGCATCTTTAACCGAAAGCTCTTTTTGTGAAGCCAATATGCCGTCACGCTGTTTTTTTCGAAACTCATCATCCGTCAATGCCGTGCGTGCCGTACCTAAAACGACAAAATCTTCAGGCAGTAAATTACGAATATACAGTTCATACAGTGCCGGTATCAGTTTCCGAGTAGTCAAATCACCCGAAGCTCCAAAAATTACCAACATCTGAGCATTTACTCTTTCCATATTTCTAAACCCTTATTCCTAATTATCAAAAATTTTCCCAATCGGTATGAAAAAAGATCCCAGAATCCGCATCCGCTCGCTCATAGGTATGCGCTCCGAAAAAGTCTCTCTGTGCTTGTATCAAATTAGCTGTCGAATTTTCAGTACGCAAACCATCAAAATAAGTAAGTCCAGCTGTCATACAAGGTAAAGGAATCTCCGAAAGCAATCCCCGTGATATCAGAGTTCTCCACCCGTTTTGCAAAGAAATAACCGTATTTCTAAAATAATTATCAAACAAAAGATTGCCGAGAAACGGATCTTTCTTATACGCAGAAACAATCTTTCCCAAAAATGCAGATCGGATTATGCAACCGTTTTGCCAAATATATGCAATAGATGCACAATCTAAATGCCACCCATAATGAGACGAAGCCCGCTGTAATAACGAAAAGCCTTGTGCATAGGAAATCATTTTGGAAACATATAACGCATCCCGCGCCATATTAACGGAGAAGTCCGTATCATGCCATTTTTCTGTTACACTGTCCGGATAGCAGAATGCCGCTTCTTGTCGAATTTCGGGTAAAGCAGAAAGCATCCGTGCATATACAGCTTCCGTAATCAGCGTCAAAGGTTCTCCTTCGTTCAACGCCACTTCGACACACCAGCGCCCCGTACCTTTTTGCCGGGCAACATCTCTTATTTTGTCAATCAAATACTCTCCGGATTTTTCTTTATAACGCAATATCGATGCTGTTATCTCGATCAGATAACTATTCAAATTTCCATGATTCCATAATTCAAACAAGCGAGATATTTCATCGTTGCCTAAACCCAACGCCCGTTTCAATATCGCATACGTTTCGGCGATGAGTTGCATATCCCCGTACTCGATTCCATTGTGAACCATTTTAACAAAATGTCCTGAGCCACCCGGACCTATCCACCGGCAACAAGGAGATCCGTCTTCCAGTTTCGCTGCAATAGATTGCAACATATCTTTTATAAAAGGCCAAGCTTCTACCGATCCACCCGGCATTATAGAAGGACCGTTTAAAGCACCTTCAGCCCCTCCGGAAATACCGCATCCGACAAACCAGACACCCCGACTTTCCATAAAACGAACTCTTCTGTCCGTATCCCTGAAATCGGAATTTCCCCCGTCTATTACAATATCACCCAAAGACAAATGCGGCAAAAGCTGATCTATCAGTTCATCTACCGGATCACCGGCAGTTACCATCAACACGATTTTCCGAGGACGAGATACTCTATCTACCAACTCTCCTATCGTATCGGTCGGTATGAAGTTTTTATTTTCCCCATTCTCTTCTATAAAACGAGATACGATATCTTTCCCCTCACCTTCCTTTCGATTATATACAGCCACAATATAGCCGTTACGTTCAAAATTAAGAGCCAAATTCGCCCCCATTACACCCAAACCGATTAGTCCCAAGTCTCCAACTTTCATAATTTATTTTTTTTGATATGTATGTCAATCACCAATTAACCTTCTATAAATAACCCCAAATACTTACAGTTTGTTCATAGAGAAAAATCCGAATAAAATATTTTCCCCCGTATTATTTTTTTTAAAGAATTATACTTATATTTGAAGAAATAAACATATATAAGAATTATTCATCTTTTATTCATTCTAAAGCATATAAAGATGATAATCAACTTTTGATATTATTTGTTATAACTCAATATATTCATTCGGGAGAATTATGATTTTAGACACAGGAAACATTCTTTTAATAGGATCTATTTTACTATTTATCAGTGTTATCGCCGGCAAAGCCGGTTACAAATTCGGAGTTCCGGCATTGCTTCTGTTTTTAGGAGTTGGAATGATTTTCGGCAGCGACGGGTTAGGAATACAATTTCATAATCCGCATGAAGCCCAATTTATCGGAGTAATAGCATTAAGTATCATACTTTTTTCAGGAGGTATGGATACCAAATTCACAGAAATCAAACCGATAGCAGGTCCGGGTGTAATCTTAGCGACAATAGGTGTATTGATCACCACAATCATTACAGGAGGTTTTATTTATTACATCTCCAGATATATACCGAATTGTCCTAATCTGACACTAATGGAATCAATGCTGCTTGCTGCCGTTATGTCTTCTACAGACTCAGCTTCAGTCTTTTCTATTCTACGCTCCAAAGGATTAGGACTCAAACAAAGATTACGACCGGTATTAGAATTAGAGAGCGGAAGTAATGATCCTATGGCATACATGCTCACAATTCTTTTAATACAAATCATACAAATCGGTGAATTCAATACATGGCAATCGATCGGGATGTTACTCATTCAACTAAGTGTAGGAGCATTGTCCGGATATATTCTGGGACAAGTAACAGTCTGGGTTATGAACCGTATAAATATAGACAACCAATCTTTATATCCAGTATTACTATTAGCTTTCTCATTCTTTATATTCTCTTTTACAGACCTGCTGAAAGGAAACGGTTATCTTGCCGTATATATTGCCGGACTGGTCGTAGGGAACAAAAAAATGGTACACAAACGGAGCACAGCGACTTTTTTCGACGGCTTTTCATGGTTATTTCAAATCGTCATGTTCCTTACATTAGGGCTATTGGTCAATCCTTCCGAATTATTACCCGTTATCGGTATCGGTCTATTGATCGGTATTTTCATGATCATATTCGCTCGTCCCATCACTGTTTTTCTGTGCCTGTTACCATTCAAGAATTTTACCACTAAAGCTCGTGTATATATATCATGGGTGGGGCTCAGAGGGGCTGTGCCTATAATTTTTGCTACTTATCCGTTAATCGCAGGGATCGAAAATTCAAAATTCATATTCAATATCGTCTTTTTCATTACGATCATTTCCTTATTGGTACAAGGGACTACTGTCAGCGCCATGGCCAGATGGTTAAAATTGGACTCTGAAGACGAAACGAAAAAAGAGTTCGACGTATCATTGCCGGATGAAATAAAATCGTCTATGTCGGAAATACAGATTACAGAAACCGCTCTTGCAAACGGTAATAAATTAATGAATCTGACACTGCCGGACAACACTCTCGCCGTAATGGTGAAACGGAACAACAAATATTTTGTTCCTAAAGGACACACGACGATTAATCCGGGAGACAAACTCCTCGTAATCAGCGATAACGAAGAAGAATTGAAAAAGGCTTATGAAAGTTTAGGTATCGAACGATATTCTATGGAAAAAAATTAAAGGAAATTATTAGAACCGGTCTAAATTTTCCGATAAGAAAATTCAGGCTTTTAGAAACATATCCCGAGAGATACGAAAATACTCGGGATATATTTTAATAAAAAAGTTCATAAAAAAGTTCGATAAAAACAAACGGTCGATTCCTTCTTACAAATCATTCCTCGATAAAGCAAGACAACGGCCGACGCAAAGAGTGTGCCGCAGGTAAAGCATAACCGACTCTCAACAATATTACCGGATACCCTGAAAGAGATAAATCTTGTCTCAATTTGACCGATAATTCTGCTATTTCACAAGGCTGATTCATAAAAGCGCATGCAATACCGTATTGTGTAGCTTTTAACAAAAATCGTTGTAAAACACGTCCCAACATAATCCAGTCGACAATATCATTTTCAGACACAGTAAATAAAGCAAAATGAGATGAAGATTTTATTTTCTTTCGGTCACTCTCATTTTGTACTCGCGGATTCAAACAAATTTCCATAACCAGTTCCGAAATAAAACGAGGCAAATCAGGTGCTCCAAAAACTGAATAACTCAAACCATCTTTAGTTTTCCGGTCATGCTTACGGTTATATCTCATCCAATTTTTCAATTCATTCTTAAATGCTTTATTTCGCAATTGTAAAATATTCCCGTTTACAACATAATTTTCCAGCAGGTCAAATGACGACGATCGATTCGGATACAAATGCAGTCCTACACAATCTGTCCAAGACACCGCCTCCAACTCACCAATCACATCCGATGAAATTCTTTCTCCTGAATATATTTTCCTATTGGTTTGTCGTTCAGAAATCTGATTAAACATCTCTAAAACTGAATCATTTTTTTCTTTTGCATATGTCAGAATTGCAAAAACTTCCCCATCTTTCCGAATATCAAATGTCACATTATATCTCCGCTTTTGAGCAGCCCAAAAAAAATTCTCAACAGCACAACCTAACGATACAAAAAGCTCCCGATTATCAGGATCAACTATCGGTAAACATTTGCTTATATCCGGATATATATGTATACAATTCTCATCAATTCCGAATAACCAAGGCTGAGTATTATGCCCCGAAGGCGCTTTTACAGTTTGTTCTATTATAAACAAGGCATCTTCTTTATTCATAACTCTAAATTTTAATTTCATAATTTTGAAATCCAAAGGGAGATAAGCTCATCTATCCCTTCCTGTAATTGTTCCCATCCCTCGTCTGTCTGAAGAAAAATACCATTATAGAAGTCACAATTTTCCTCAAGTAAAGCAAGATAACTGATCGACGCACTCAACAATGTCGCAATAACGGCAACTTCTCTACAAGGATGACCGGATAACCGAGACACAGCCTCTACGAGCCATACCCCTTTATTTTCTCTCTGCCGCCTCAAATCTTTGACAAATTTATTACCGGACATCAACTCCCATCGATATAACCGTCGTAATGTATAATTCCCCCTAAGAACAGCGATCTGACAATGAAACATCTCTTTTATAAAATTCTCCAATCCCCTTCTATCCGGCAAATCCGATTCAAAATTTATCCAAAAATCATACTGTTCAATATAAGCCGCCACAAGTCCGTCTAATGATCCGAAATATCTGTATATAAGCATCTTAGATACTCCAGCTTTAGATGCAACAGCATTTATACCTAATTTCTCGAAACCAGATTCTTCAATCAATTCTTGTATAGCTGACAATAAACGTTGTTCTGTCGCTTTTCTGTTTCTTAAAGGTTCTCTCTCCATATAGTTCAAATATAACATTCAGAACCGCCGCGGCGAAACGATGGAGAGCCTTTCCTATCTGGCAAGCCTGGTGGTCAAC
>URAV01000045.1 GCA_900545915.1 uncultured Porphyromonadaceae bacterium | reverse complement strand
CCCGTTTTCACTCGTCAGATAGCCCGCTATCATCCTCCTAAAAACAGAAAAACATCCTCGAAAGAATCTCCCAAAACTGACCCGAGCAAAATTTAGACAGGCTCTAAGATATATATTTCGGCAACAGTTCTACAATATTTTATTGACTGGTTCTTGATCTATTGTTATTTTTCCAAATTAAATGATTTGCTTCCGATCATATAATTATCGGCAAAGATATCGACTCGGTAATCGCCCGGATATAAAAATTCTTCAACGTTCCAATAAAGGCATAAATTCATCTCTTCGCCGTCATATTCTATAAGTTTACGGGTGGAAAAGTTTATTTCTTTATCTTCATAATGGAATAGGTCTGCCCGACTCTTCACCAGAATATCTCCATCCGGTTTCATAATTCGAAGATAAATATATTTCTCGCCGACTTCTGCCGTTACGTTTTTTGCAATGGTAAAGCACACCTTTATTTGCTCGGTTTTGCTGATTTTGTTAGTCTCTTTGCCTCTTTTGTTGATCGGAGTAACTGAGATTCCGACCGCATCTAATTTTGATGCTAATGTAACTTTATGGCTGAGTTGTTCTTTGTCTTTTTGTAGTTGAGAAGCAGTTTGGGCTACAGCTTGATATTTACTGGTAACAGTTTTGTTTTCTTCCATCAACCTTTTATTGAGAGAGTTCAAAGAGTCGATTTGTATAATATAGTTACGCATTACGCTTCGTAATGTAGCCAATTCTTTTTTCAGTTCGTTGATGCGTGCGGCATCGGTAGCTTTAACGGTACGAAGCTCTTCGAGCAAGCGTTGGACTTTCATTTTTTCAGCATCCAGCTTTTGCACTAAAGAGTCGTTGTTCAATAATATTTTCCCACCTTCATATTGGTCATATTGAAATGCAAGGTCGGCATATTCTTTTTCAAGTTCTTTCCGTTCGTTTTCGATTTCAACTTGCGTTTTGAAATCTTCCATCTCTTTCTTTTGCGAGTAAATAAAATATGCGGCGATTACCAAAATAACAACAAGAACAGCGCACGCTATAATCCATATGACAGATCCTTTTTTCATATTTGAAAAAGTATTTTCAGATTAGAATATTTTGTATTCTCCATAAAGAGATATTCCGTGCAAAGGTAAATGTTTTGGAAGCAAAAATCAACCATATTAGATTTTTTAAGTTATGAATCGGAAATTCCTTGCTTCGTGAAGGTTTTGATGTCTGATTATTAAAATAAATTAGCTTGGTTGGAAAACCGATCAAAATATCTATCTTTGCCAATTCTAATATGTATAATTGAAAAGCAGTGAAAAAAATCATTCTGTTTTTTAAAAATCATCCGATTCTTAAACATTTGATTTTTATCGGATTAGTTGTTGTGGTATTGATTTGGATCGTATTGCACGGTTTGGATATTTATACCCGACATGGGGAGTCGGTAATGGTTCCTGATGTTAAGCGTATGCAGGTTGAGGATGCAAAAGCTCTTTTTACTCGTCACGGATTGCGTAGTGAAGTCATCGATTCGGTGTATGTAGATAATATTCCTCGAGGTGCAGTTGTGGAACAAATACCTCAGGAAAATTCTCCCGTTAAAGAAAATAGAATTGTTTTTCTGACGATAAACTCCAATCTTCCCAGAAAAGTTACAGTACCGGATGTTCGAGATATGTCATATCGCCAAGCTGTTGCTATTCTCGAAGGGATAGGCCTTTCGCAACCGGAGATCGAATATGTAGCTTCGGAATATAAAGATCTTGTGTTGGATGTCGTTTATAATGGAGTATCTGTAGAGAGAGGGTTGAAATTGCCCGTATCTTCCCGATTAAAATTATTTGTTGGAAACGGGACTGCGGAGATTATCGAGGACTCTGTTATTATAAATGAAGATTCTGTGGGAGAGGAGTGGATGGAATAATGGATGAGAAACTCACGGACATAGAGACCGACTGTGAAGAACTGGAAACGGGAGATGAAGAAATTCCGGCTATGTATGAGCATTTTAAGTTTGTTGCAGATAAAGGTCAGAATTTATTACGGGTCGATAAGTTTTTGGTAGCTCGCATCGAGAATGCTTCGAGAAACCGAATTCAGCAGGCTGCCGAAGCTAATTGCATATTAGTAAACGGGATTCCGGTGAAGTCTAATTATCGAGTAAAACCGTTGGATGTCGTTTCGGTTGTGATGGACAGGCCTCGTTACGAATCGGAAATCATACCTGAAAATATTCCCCTTAATATTGTATATGAAGATAAAGAAGTGTTGGTTGTAAATAAGCCGGCAGGACTTGTCGTGCATCCGGGACATGGCAATTATTCGGGAACATTAGTCAATGCATTAGCATATTATTTCAGAAATGATCCTTTGTTCGATGTTTCTGATCCTCGTTTAGGGTTGGTGCATCGTATCGATAAAGATACTTCAGGTTTGTTGGTAATTGCCAAAACGCCTGAAGCAAAAACGAATTTAGGATTGCAATTTTTTAATAAAACGACAAAACGTAAGTATGTCGCACTGGTATGGGGAAGAATGGAGGAAAACGAAGGCCGGATCGAAGGAAATATAGGCCGTAGTTTGAAAGATCGTTTACAAATGACCGTGTTCCCTGAAGGCGATTATGGCAAGCATGCCGTAACTCATTATACGACTCTCGAGCGTTTGGGATATGTGTCTCTTGTAGAATGTCGGCTGGAGACCGGACGAACACACCAGATACGGGTACATATGAAATATATCGGTCATACATTATTTAATGATGCACGGTATGGGGGGAATGAGGTGCTTAAGGGAACGACTTTTGCCAAGTATAAGCAGTTCGTTCAAAATTGTTTTGATATTTGTCCCCGTCATGCTCTGCATGCTAAAACTTTGGGTTTTGTGCATCCGGTTACGGGAAAAGAGATGTTTTTTGATTCGGAAATACCGGAGGATATGAGCTTGTTGATCGAAAAATGGCGTTCATACATGCAGAATAGAGAAATTGATTGAATAAAGATCGTTATATAAAATATTTTAAGTATATTTATTGCTATAAACATGGATAAGCGTAGAATTGCTATTGTAGCCGGTGGATATTCTTCGGAGTTTCCGGTCTCGTTAAGAAGTGCGCAAGGGCTTTATTCTTTTATGGATAAGGACCGTTACGACATATATATTGTAAAATTAACCCGTGACGAATGGTTCGTAGAGTTACCTGGTGGGGAAACTTCTGAAATAGATAAAAATGATTTTAGTTTTGTCGAAGGAGACCGGATTCGTCATTTTGATTTTGTCTATATTACGATACATGGGACTCCCGGCGAAGATGGGCGGCTACAAGGTTATTTAGATATGATAGGTTTGCCTTATTCAACCTGTGATACTCTGGTTTCGGCCATGACATTCAACAAGTTTGTTTGTAATCGGTATCTGCAAGCATTCGGAATTCCTATTGCACACTCTATCGTATTGCGGAACGGACAGTCGATTTCTGATCAGGAGGTAGTAGAACAGATCGGCTTGCCTTGTTTTATAAAGCCTAATGTCGGCGGATCGAGTTGCGGAGCTACAAAAGTAAAGATTGAAGGGGAAATACAACCGGCTATAAAGAAAGCTTTTGATGAAGGAAAAGAAGTTATTATCGAAGCTTTTATGGCAGGAACGGAAATCACTTGCGGCTGTTATAAAACCCGGAAACGGGATGTTGTACTCCCTGTTACGGAAGTCATAAGCAAAAATGAGTTCTTTGATTATGAAGCCAAATATACAACTTGCAAAGTAGAAGAGATTACTCCTGCCCGTTTGTCCGAGGAAATGACAGCCAAGGTACAGGAACGTACGTCTCTTATTTACGATATATTGGGTTGTAAAGGTATTATCCGTGTCGATTATATTATCGTAGGTGAAGAACCCTATTTGTTAGAAGTAAATACGACTCCGGGCATGACCGAAACCAGCTTTATTCCTCAGCAGGTAAAAGCTGCTGGTATGGAGATGAAATGTGTTTTGTCGGAGATTATTGAAAACGAAATGTCGTGTAGATAACGATTCTTATGAAGAGCTCTGTTATGATCTGTAAAATGATAAAGTTATGAGACAACTATTTGATTTTGACGAGATACGTCCTTTTTATGACGAGGAGATTCCTGACATTATCAGGTCGCTCACAAAAGAAGAAAAGTTTCGGCATGCTTTAAAATTTGTTGTTCCTGATGTTGATGCATTCTGTCGCCAAATGGAAGAATGTACTACTAAAAGAGAATTTCAAAAACGATTGGCTATTCCTGTATTAATCGATTTGGCGAGACGCTCTACTTCAGGAGTGGATGCGAGTGGACTTGAAAATTTGTCTCCGTCAGGTAATTATACCTATATGTCAAATCATCGAGATATAGTTTTAGATGCCTCTTTCCTGAATATGATGCTCGATGCTCATGGATTTGAAACCAGTGAAGTGGCGATTGGAGATAATTTATTGGTGTATCCGTGGATTTCAGATTTGGTACGGGTAAATAAAAGCGTTATCGTAAACCGTAATGTCCCTCGTCGACGCATGCTTGAGGTTTCTCGTCGGTTATCTAATTATATTAATTTCGCAATTAAGATAAAACATCAGTCTTTATGGATTGCCCAACGTGAGGGTCGTTCTAAAAATTCTGAGGACCAAACGCAGGAAAGCGTTATCAAAATGCTGAATCTCGGAGGTGGAAGCGATATGCGTACGAATATTATGGGGTTGAATATTGTTCCGGTTTCTATATCTTATGAATATGATCCTTGTGACTATTTAAAAGCAAAAGAGTATCAGATGAAACGGGATAATCCTGATTACAAGAAACAACCTCAGGATGATCTTTTCAGTATGGAAACGGGAATATCCGGTTATAAAGGACATATTCATTTTCATCTATCGCCGGTTATTAACGGAGAATTAGAAAAATTGGAAGATTGTTGTGAAAAATCGGATGTGTTGCATTGTATAACCCGTATTATTGATAAGGCAATTCATTCAAATTACATGATTTATTCGGGTAATTATGTCGCTTATGACGAGTTGTATCATACAGATCGTTTTTCAAAAAATTATTCCGCTGAAGAGAAACGTCGTTTTATGGATTATATGCAGACACAGTTAGATAAGATCGATTTACCGCAGAAAGATGAGGCGTTTCTTCTTGAAAGGATGCTTGAAATGTATTCTAATCCATTGAAAAATAAACTAATAGCTACGGGTGTTGATCTTTGATATAAAAAATATTTAGTATTAAATTTTATTTCGTCATATAAAATGACTATTTTTGCACAATAAGATATGTTCTGAAAAAACATATTAGCGACATAAGCATAGAGATGCACATAAATTATAATTATAATATAGTTTTTCAGGTCTGAGGTTTTGGAAAAGTAATTGTTTTAGGATGTGAATCCATCAAAGCATGTTATTTTATTTACTCTTAGACACCTTATGAAGAATAGTGAATTGACTTCCGGCTTCGGATCTGAAAAACTTCTTATACAAAGGGCTTCGATGTCAATCGAAGTCTTTTGTTTTTGAAAATATTTTTCTGATTTTTTTACGAGGAAGATAGCCTGATATCCTCCTCGTAAAATCAGAAAAACATCCTCGAAAGAAACTCTCAAAACTGATCTGAGTAAAATTTAAACAGGCTCTAAGTGTTTGTCCGGATTATTTTATCGGAAACTTTAAACAGAATTTAAAGGTTAAGTATCATTGGGTTACCAAATCAATTTCCCTTTTCCTTCACGGACGATGAATGCGTCGTCTTCGCTACAATCTACAATAGTAGAAGCCTCTATGCCCCCATATCCCCCATTGATGACAATATCGACGTCATTTTCATATTTTTCTGCAATGAGTTCGGGATCGGTAGTATATTCCAGAATCTCGTCTTCATCACGTACTGAAGTTGTTAGTACCGGATTTTCCAACTGATGTACGATTTCCCGAATTATAGAATTGTCAGGGACACGAATCCCCACTGTTTTACGGTTTTTGTAAATCTTAGGAAGATTGGAGTGAGTAGGTAGTATGAATGTAAACGGACCCGGTAGATTTTTTTTCATCAATTTGAAATGCTCGTTGTTTACTTTAGCGTATTGACTGATATTGCTGAGATCATAACAAATGATCGATAGATTGACTTTTTGAGGATTAATACCTTTTAGGCGGCATATTCGCTCAACGGCACGAACATTAAGAGCGTCACATCCGATTGCATATACAGTGTCTGTCGGATATACTATCAGTCCTCCTTCTTTGAGGACATTAACCACTTTGTTTATTTCTTTTGGATTCGGGTTTTCCGGATATATTCTGATAACTTCCATGATAAAACTGTATATATTGTTTGTTATTGACCGTGATTGGAAACAAAGGTTTATAAGGGATTGTTTATCTCTCTGTCTGTTCACTGAAGCGATATCCTATTCCTGATTCGGTAAGAATAAATGCCGGGAAAGAGGGATCGTTTTCGATCTTTTTTCTTAATTGAGCTATAAATACTCGTAAATATTGGGGTTGGCTCTGATAGGCTACACCCCATACTTCTTTTAACAAATATTGATGAGTAAGGACTTTCCCCGCATTTTGTGCCATTAGAGACAATATCGAAAATTCGGTACTTGTCAATTTTATGATTTCGTTTTTCTTTTTTACGCAATGGTTTAGCATATCTATGGTTAAATCGCCGAATGAGAGAATTGCCGATTGGTCTTTTTCTTCCCGAATAGAACGTATTGCCGACCGGATGCGGGCTAATAGCTCGCCATTATGAAACGGTTTGGTCAGATAATCATTCGCTCCGGAGTCAAGGGCTTTTACAATCTCTTCTTCATGCGTGCGGGCAGATAAAATGATAATGGGATTTTTATACCACTCTCGTAGTTTTCGCAAAACAGATTGTCCATCTTCATCTGGTAACCCGAGATCGAGAATGATCAATGTCGGAGAATGCATGGCGGCGGCCATTAATCCTTCTTTGGCATTAGAGGCGACCAATACTTTATATTTGCTCATTTCCAGAGTAATGCTCAATAAGCGTCGTATCTGTACTTCGTCGTCAATAATCAGGATGCTGTTATTGTTCATATTATATGTATTAGTAAAAATCAAAAATTATCTATCAAAGGTAACATACTGGGAATACGGATAAAAATATTTGCTCCTTTTCCGATAACATTACTGGCTTCTACCTGACCTTTGTGGATATCTATGTATCCTTTGACAATGGATAATCCGAGACCCGATCCTCCTGTAATTCCAGATTCACCCCGGTAGAATTTGTTGAAGATGTAGGGTAAATCTTTGTCTGCAAATCCTTTCCCGTAGTCGGTAATAGATATGCAGAAATTTGTTCCGTCGTGCTGGAAATCTAATTCGATCAATGTGTGGGACGGGACATATACTGTGATATTGTATAATAAATTGTACATCACCTGTTCGATGAGTCCGAAATCGATGCGTACCAAAGGCATATCGTCCGGAATATTTATAGAAAGATCATATTCTTTTAGTTCGTTTTTGAGTAACCCGGTTACCGAATTTACAAGATCATGCACATCGTACCAGTCGAAACGAGGAGAAAGCCTGCCGGAATCTAATCTCGACATACTGAGTAGATTCTCGATAAGCCGGTGTAGTCTTTGGGCAGCCATATAAATTTCTTCTCCTATATCCTTGCTGATACCTTGTTCTATCTCTTTCAAAGTTTCAGAGGCAGAAAGAATCGAGGTTACCGGAATACGTAATTCATGAGATATAGAGTTGAAAAGAGTTTTATACAATCGGTCTGATTCGCTTAATACAGAGGCTTGTCTGGCCATATCGTTCAAATATTCCCGTTCAAGTGCATTTGAGATTTGCCTTTTCAACGTAAGCCACAAGAGTTCTTCTTCGGCATCGAATAATTTTTTAAATTCGAGAACGACGACACCCATTCTCATTTTAAGGCTGTTAAGCGGATAAAATGTATGTTCTTCATACATATAATTTTCTGTTGATTTACCGGCTTGTTTACGTTTGTCGAATACCCATTGTGCTACTTTAAATTCGTTACTGGTAAGCGAGAAATTACTATGAGGTGAGGTGGAATTGCTTAACCCTCCTTTGTTGTTTTTTAGAATAAATGCGCATTTCAGTTTAAAACTGTCGTTGATTGCTTTTGCTGATATTTCGAGAATAGAATTAATTCCGCTGGCAGTACTGAGATGTTTCGAAAAGTTGAACATGGCATTTGATATCTGTTCTCTTTTGCGGCTTTGTTGTTCTTGTTTTCTTAATCGGGTGGCCAGCATAATATTGATAAACGGAATTGCGAGAAACATAAAAAATTGTAACCAGTCGTCGGGAGAAGAAAGGGACGGAGTACCGTAAGGAATCGTAAAAAATATGTCGTATATGCTCGCACTAAGTAAAGCAGATAAGAGAATCGGTCCGGTTGAAAAATAGATAGACTGTAATGCGAGAATGATAAGAAATATGTACCCAGAGGACACTTCGCTTACCATTCCCACGAATGGACTTAACATCGCGACTGCAGACAATGTTATTGCTGCCGATTTAATATAATTACCGACAGAAGTTTTGAAACCGGATGTATTGATTCTGAAAAATTTCTTTTTTCGTTCGAGGATACTTTCATTCGAAAGAATATAGATGTCGAGATTTTTACATTTAGAGATAAGACGATCCAGTTCGCTTCGTCTGAAAATTCGCTTTATATATTTTTCATTCGGAAGTCTCTCGAAAATTAAATGTGTTATTTTTTCGATACGAATTACATCCAGCATGCTCGATACCCAGCTTTCTCCTGTTGATCGGATAACGAATACTCCTAACCGATAGGCCATGCTGATATTTTTGTTGAGTTGTTCCTGCTCTTTATTTGACAATCTTCCGGTAGAGTCAAAATATACGGCATAGAGAGGAACACCTAAGGTATAGGATAGGTTTTTAGATCTTCGGATAAAGCTTTCCATATGTGGACTTTCATTAATGGAGATCAATAATTTTACTCCGGTAATAGTGTCTTCCTGCATATGGTGCTCATAAAGATACTGGCGTTGTTTTTCATTCCGGCGGAATGCCATCATTTGTTTGCAAAGGCGTTGTAATAAATGAAGGTTCTTGATCGAAAAAAATGCTTTTCGATAATGTTCTCCTAAATGTTGGTCGAGATAAATACTTTTGTCGAGAAATCGTTTTGCTATTTCTTGAGGAGATGCGTCTATATAATGAACCTTTTCTGCCAGTTCGAATAAAATATCCGGAACGGTGTATGTAGTGTAATACTCGGTATTTTCTTGAACAGAGTAAGCCTTGCTTTCCAATTGTAACACGCTTAGAGTTGTATATACGTGTATTCCGTCGTCAAGCAGTTCTTCAATATCTTGATGTCGATGTTTGTGCCGGCTGCCATCGGGATTTTGATGAGCCATTTCATCTATCAAAACGATTTGAGGATCGCGTTTGATTATATAATCGAGATTTATTTCTCCATTCTTTTTCGATGGGATTTGTTCTATCTGTGCAGCTAATCGTTCTATTTCCTCATTTCCGTGCGAGTTATAATTTGCTAAGACAACATCGAAGCCGTCGTTTATCAATTGGATTCCTTCTTGTAACATTAAGTGGGTTTTGCCTATACCCATACACATTCCGAAGAACAAGGTCAATTGTCCTTTTGTTTTTCGCTCGGGATTGAGTAAGCTGACTCTCTTTTGAGGTTTGAACCGAAAAACTTTATTCATAGGAAAGTATGTTTTATATCGGAATGTTTAACAAAATAAAAAAAGATCTTTGATCTCTCAAAATAATAAAGTGGGAAATTATAGTACCTGTTTAAATTTTCCGGTAAAGAAATATCAACGGCGGTATCTATAAAAAATAGATGCCGCCGTTGATATGTGATTCTTTAGCAACTTTATTCTATTTTATGCAGGTCGTGTCCCATACGTTCTTTTTTTGTTTTCATATAGAACATATTATACGGGTTCGGTTCTACTTCGATCGGTACATTTTCCACGATCTCCAGTCCATAACCTTTTAATCCGATGCGTTTTACAGGATTGTTGGTCATTAATTTCATTTTACGGACTCCTAATTCGCGGAGTATATTAGCCCCTACGCCATAATCTCGTTCATCGGCTTTGAATCCGAGATGAAGATTAGCATCTACCGTATCTAAACCTTCTTCTTGTAATTTATAAGCTTTCATTTTATTCATAAGGCCTATACCTCTGCCTTCTTGATTCATATATACGATGACGCCTTTTCCTTCTTTTTCGATCATTTCCATCGCTTTGTGCAATTGTTCTCCACATTCGCACCGTTTCGAACCGAATATATCTCCCGTCATGCAGGACGAATGGACTCGTACCAATATCGGTTCGTCCGGTTTCCATTCGCCTTTTATAAGGGCGATGTGTTCGAGTCCGTTGGAAACTTGTCTGAATGGGATTAATCTGAAATGTCCGTATGCCGTAGGCATATTTACCTCTACACCTTTTTCGACAATCGATTCTTCCTTTAAGCGATAAGCGATGAGGTCTTTGATACAGATGATCTTGATACCGAATTTTCGGGAGACTTCCATCAATTGAGGGAGACGAGCCATTGTCCCGTCTTCGTTAATGATCTCTATCAATGCCCCTGCCGGGTACAAACCTGCCAAACGAGCTAAATCTACGGCAGCTTCAGTATGTCCGGATCTGCGCAATACTCCTCTGGAGCGGGCACGAAGAGGGTTTACGTGTCCCGGACGTCCTAAATCTGACGGCTTTGTTTTCGGATCGGCTAATGCACGGATTGTTTCAGCCCGGTCGAACATAGAAACGCCTGTTGTGCATCCACCTCCTAATTTATCCACCGTTATGGTAAAAGGGGTTTCATGTATCGATGTATTGTTTGCAACCTGCATGTTCAGATCTAACTCTTCACATCGCTCTTCCGTTATCGGGGCACATAATACTCCACGTCCATGGGTGAGCATGAAATTAACCTTTTCCGGAGTTATTTTTTCTGCTGCAATAATGAAATCTCCTTCATTTTCCCGGTCTTCATCATCGACAACGATAATAAATTTTCCCTCCCGAAAATCTTCTATCGCTTCTTCTATCGTATTCAGTTTTATTTCATTCATAATCTTTGTATTTAGTATTCCGGATGAACAGACACCGGAATGGGTAAATTCGAAAAAAGGAAATTCTTAAATTATTGAGTTTCGGATTTTTGCTCTGTTTCTCGTATAATAGCAAGAACTTCTTGATTTGTTTTTTGTATAGTTTGTAATTCTTGCCTTAATCGGTGTTGTTCCCAGCAACCGACCAAATATATAGGTATGGATATGGGAAATAAAACGGTCATGACAATTCCTATCCATCGTATTCGACATGGCTGGTATAGTAGCAGCATGCGGAGAACAGGATAATTTATCAATTTACTTATTAATATTTGAGATCGAGTATTCTGAGCATATTCTACCCAGTTGTCAACTTCTGTTTTTAGAGAACGAAGTAAATGTTTATCGTAACCTTGCGTCCAGTACTGATAGTAAGATTGTCGTTTCTTACCGGTATTTTTTTGCATCCGGTCACAGAGAATACCTATTTGTTCTACTCGTTTTTCTGCTTCATTTATATCGACTTCATCTATTATTACTTCTTTCATGGTAATATGGCGAGTTTCTTTTTTACCGATCAGTTTATAAATGAAGTTCATATAAAGGTCTTTATTGAAAACATCTGCATCGTTGACGGCTTTATAGGTGAGGAAAATACCTAACGGCAGTAATACTGCAGAACTTAACCACATACCCTCCCATACTTCCCAACGGCCATCTCTCGCCATTTTATATCCGGAGTTGTCTATGATGTAGTAAAATATAAATAATAATACCGATACGACAACCGGAGTTCCCAACCCGCCTTTCCGGATGATTGCACCTAAGGGAGCTCCGATAAAGAAAAAAATCAGGCATGCAAAAGAAAGAGTAAATTTTTTGTGCATTTCCATTTCATGACGACGAATGATCCGTTGGTCTCCGTCAGAAAGCATACTTTTATATTCGTAGTCTTGACGTACGGTTTCGGCTCTTGAAACAGCACGGTTCAGCATAGATTCTCTTTGTTGTAAAGATGCCGATGCGTATATGCTGTCTATATTTATAGTTGCAGTTGCAGATCGTTCTTTATAAGTACTGTCTCGTCGTTCATTGTTATACAACGTGAAATATCCGGAGTTCGTAAGTTCTTTTCCGAAACTGTTGCCGATACTATCCATTCTTAAGGTCATGGAGTCGATAGAAGTTCGCAGTTCGTGCATGTCTTTACCGATGTATTGATTTTGCATTACTCCGTCATCCATACGGTTAAATCCGGCATCAAATGGTATTAAGATTTCTTTTGTCGAAAAAGTTTCACGCCGATAAGGAACGCTATTTACAGCTGTTCTTTGACTTTTCAGATTTTCAAAAGATTCGCCGCTGTATAAAGTAAGGAATAAGTATTGTTTGTCTTCGGTCAATTTGAGTTTTCCTGAATCGGCCAGAATGACCATTGCGTTATCGAAACCGCCTGATAAATCATAGATCATCAGATCTCTCATCATCCCGGTTTTTCTGTCTTTTTCTTTGACATAAAGGTTATATCCGTTGATCTGATCGTAAAAAACTCCTTCGGGGATGTCCAACTCAGGAGACTTTTGCCGTATCGAGTAGAGTAGAGTGTACATTTTTACCTGAGCTTTCGGAAGTATGTCATTTTGAAAAAAGAAAGCTCCGACAGCTATCAGGGCAACTACTATGACTAAAGGACGCATGACATGCAGAAGCGATACTCCGGCTGCTTTTATTGCCAACAATTCGAGTCGTTCACCTAAATTTCCGAAAGTCATTAAAGATGCCAGCAATAATGCTAACGGGAGCGACATCGGTACCATAGACACTGCTGCATAAAAGAATAATTCGGCAAGTACAGACATCTCTATTCCTTTCCCGACCAGTTCATCGACATATCTCCATAAAAATTGCATAAGAATAATGAACAAGCAAATGAAGAATGTCATTAGAAACAAGGGCAAGAATGTTTGTAAGATAAAGAGATATAATCTTTTGATACGAAACATACTTTTAACTTTGTGTCGCAAAAGTAGTGCAAAAAAACGAATTTAGGATATTAAGCATTCATAAAAACCATTTATTGTAAATACTTCGAAAAAGCACTTGTGAATAAAATGCAGAAAGATACTTTAATTAAGCTACGTATATTATACAGAATATCTGGAGAGCACATGACACAGATATTCTGTATAATTTAAATCTTTTTATGCTCCCAGCCGTTGTCTGAGAGAAGATATTTGTCTGTTCCACAAATCGATACTATCCCTTTTTTCATCAGGATAGGCATAATCGGTAATTTCGAGAATAACATCCCCTGTCAATTCTATTACATTGATGCGGAATTCAAAATATGATTTCGTATCGACATCTTCTTCATCCCAACGAAATCGGATAAATACTCCAGAACGATATCCGATCTGATGAGCAGTTTGAGGCATTTTATTCCAAAAGAACGTATATTCTTTTCCGTCTGCAGTAACAGTATCTGCAAACCAATCTGCCAGTCCGTTGACAGTACCTACATATGTCCATAGAACAGAAGGGGATACATTGTTCAGACTGTACTCGATAATGTATTTTTCCTTATTCATGTGCATTAGATTTATGAGTGTTTTGATGGCTAATATATAAATAAATTTTTATCCGACATGAATTTCTGTTTTTTTTATTCTGTTTTTTTGAAAATACGGTTTTTTTCTGCCTAATTATCATGGTTTTGAAAAAGTGTATGGTATAGAGTTAGATTGATATTAAATAATCTCCGGCTTTAAAGTAGAAAATTAAAAGTCTATGTTTAAATATCCCGATTCCCATCGTGATATTAGCTTAGGTGTGTGTTATAGTTGCCGGAGATTATTATCTCTTATATCGGGAGTATTATGTCTGTTTCTTGAGATGGCTGAGAAAAAGAATAGATTATTAAGATAATAAAAATTATCAGTACAACGGCAAAGAAAATGATCATCAGTATATTTTCGAGTTTTTCATTTTCTCGGTTAATATATCCCTCTTCATTTGTTCTGAATAGCCATTTTTTTATATCCATCGTATGAACTTCTTTTTTACTTCATTACAATTTGACTTATTTTAAAGATTTGGTTTAATTTTATTTGTGTAAAATTATAAGTGTCGATTTAATCGTTCGTTAAATTTGTATTCATAATGTCTTGTTATTTAAATAATTATATTTTTACTTGGTAAATTATATAATTCTTACAACTCACTGATAATAATTATTTTAAAGAAACGTTTTCTTGTTTTATGATAAATTTTTACCTTTATGCGTGAAATGTCGATTAAGACGAACGTCTTAACCGACATTTTTTAGTTGAGCCGGTTCTTTATGAATACTGAGGCTTATAAATAGAACTATAGATATGTTGCGTTGTTTTTATTATAATCTCAAATTATTTATGAGTATGGTATTTGCATATCTGCGAGTAAGTACTGGCAAGCAACATTTGGAAAATCAGATGAAAGAAATCGAGAAATTTGCATCTCGCAAAGGCTTGGTTATAGATGTATGGATAAAAGAAGTGGTTAGTGGTAAAAAGAATGAGAAATTCAGGGCTTTAGGAAAACTGAAGAGGAAGGTGAAAAAGGGTGATATTATTATCATTACTGAAATTTCTCGATTAAGCAGAACTCTTCATGAAGTGATGTCTATATTGGGCTATTTTTTGGATACCGGGGTTTTATTGTATAGTACGAAAGATGGTTTTGAGTTTGACGATAGTATCAGTAGTCAGGTAATGGCGTTTGCTTTTGGATTGGCTGCACAGATTGAGCATAAACTTATTTCCCAGCGCACACGTGAAGCTCTTGCTGTTCGGAAAGCGGCAGGGATACAGCTGGGAAGGAAGAAAGGAGATAATTACAAACAAAGATCTCTTTTGGAGCATAAAAAACAGATACGGGAAATGCTTCAGCAGGGAGTCTCTATTTCTAATATATGTCGGCATTTTAATATATGCCGAGATACTTTTTATGCTTTCAGAAGAAATGGAGGTTTATTATAGTTTGATCGAGAATTTCTTTAAATGGTCATCGAGCATGTGCTCCGGGATGATTTTTTTTATCGTATCGGCTACAGCATTGATGATTCGTTCTTTGATATAGTCGTTACGGATAATTATCGATATTTCACGAATGGCAGGTGGAGATGTAATGTCTTTGATATTCGCTTTTTGAGCTTCTGATAATAAAGGCAAATGAAGTTCGGGAATAACGGTATAGCCGCCATTACTATCAACTATTCTGATTAAAGTTTCTATACTTCCGGCTTCGTAGGTTGTATTGTGAGTTGACGATTTACCGCAAAAATTGAATATTTGTTTCCTAAAACAATGCCCTTCCTGAAGTACCCATAGGTGTTCCATCGGCATGTCTGTTGCGCTTAGACCGGTATTTTTGCGAGGTTCATCGGGAGAGAAGTATGCAACGAATTTTTCATAGTATATGGGTATCTCCAAAAGACCGTTCTGGTCGATAGGAGTTGAAACGATTGCCATATCCAATAATGAATTTTTGAGGTTGTAGATGATGTTATCGGTTTTCATTTCTGAAATGGAGAGAGCGACATCCGGGTAATCTTTTTTAAATATAGATATGAATTGAGGAACTAGATAGGGAGCAATCGTGGGTATGATCCCGATTCTGATATTACCAGAAAGGGTTTTTGTCTCGTTGTGAATCATCTCTTCTATTCTGTGAATTTCGTGTAATGCGATTTCTGCTTGGCGGATGATTCGCTCTCCGGTTTCTGTAGGTTCTATCGGATGTTTGTTGCGGTCGAATATTTTTACGTTCAACTCCTCCTCGAGTTTTTGTATCATCGTACTTAAAGTGGGTTGTGTAACTCCGCATTCTTCAGAAGCCTTTACAAAATGTCGGTATCTGTTTACCGCCACAATATACTCCATCTGTTGTATTGTCATATTTTAATAGATTTTATAAATACAAAGATAGATAATATCTGTTTGATTTATGTGTATTCGTACCATATCTTTGTCATACATAAAAAAAATATTCATTTTAAAAATAGATGTAATTATGGAAAATCAAGTGAACGTAATGCCGAGAATCGGTGAAAAAGCTCCCTCTTTTGAGGCTGTAACTACTCAGGGTAAAATTAATTTTCCGTCGGATTATGCCGGAAAATGGATTATATTGTTTAGTCATCCGGCAGATTTTACGCCGGTGTGTACTTCAGAATTTATGACATTCGGTAAAATGTCAAAAGAATTTGAAGATTTAAATTGTCAGTTAGTCGGACTTTCTGTTGACGGTTTATATAGCCATATCGCATGGCTTCGTACTATCAAGGATAAAATCGATTATAAGGGAATGAAAAATATTGAAATTAAGTTTCCGCTTATCGAAGATATAACGATGAATGTGGCTAAACTTTATGGAATGATTCAGCCCGGTGAAAGCTCTACTTCTGCTGTCCGTGCAGTATTTTTTATCGATCCTCAAGGAACTATTCGTACGATTATGTATTATCCGTTGTCATTAGGACGCAATTTCGATGAGATAAAGAGAGTTCTTATTGGTTTACAGACTGCAGATAATTTTGGCGTCGCTCTTCCTGCAGACTGGCGTCCGGGAGATGATGTTATTGTTCCTACTGCAGGATCGTGTGGCGTTGCGAAAGAACGGATGGAGAGCCAAGATGAGAACCTTCATTGTTATGATTGGTTTTTCTGTACAAAAAAACTTTCGAAAGAGAGTGTTGAAAGTAAGTTAGGTAAGTAATTTTAAAGAAAGGTATAATTATGCCGGTAATTCATTTGAGTGAGAAAGATTTCTCAGAAAAGGTAGTAAATCTTGAAACTATTTCCTCGCAATGGGAATATAAGGGAGATAAACCTGCGTTAATAGATTTTTTTGCTACATGGTGTGGTCCGTGCAAGGCATTGAGTCCTGTTCTTGAAGAATTATCTGAGGAATATAAGGATCGGGTATATATTTATAAAATAGATGTAGATAAGGAAGAAAGATTGTCTGAAATTTTTGGTATTCGTACTGTTCCGACTTTATTGTTCTCACCTTTGAAAGGAGATCCGTATATGACTTCAGGAGTGATTCCGAAACATGAATTGAAAAATAAAATAGAAGAATTGCTGTTGAAATAGATCTTATCTATTTGTTGGTTTATTTCTTTAAAAACCGGTCGTTTTGCAAATAGCAAAATGCGATCGGTTTTTTTTATTGTTATAGTATGATTCTATAAAATCGTATTATTGTCGAAATAAAAAATGTGATACTGTTGATCATGTAAATATTATTATTAAGTTTGTAGTAACTATGATAAAATACCTGATAAGCATATTGTTTTGTGTTACTCTTTTATTGTTGTCAAATAATAATCCGGAGGAGCATTTAGTCAGATTTATGTCCGATGTGTCTGTCTTGCAGCAAGGTACTGCTGCGAACATGTCTTTTCTCGATGATTCTCTATCTCACTCGAATAGACGTGCTGATATTGAAAGTCATTTCGTGTTATTCGATACCGGTATATGCGGAGTATTTTTCCCCGTGTACTCTTATTCCAGAAAGATAGAAAATCCCACTGTTATCAAATTTATTTCTCCTAAGTATTTTCGCTTACTTACAAGAAATGCTGGATTTAATAATAAAAAATCGATTGCAGACTTTTCTAATTTTATTTTGTTTAAGTCCTCATATCGTTTTTTTGTATATGCATTAAGGCAAATACAGATTTAGCTGTTTCTTATCTATTATAGGAACTTACTTAAATTTTTCAATAAAGAAAATCTGTCAGCTCTTCTTTGTATTTTCTTTTGGTCTGTTTTCTGTCCCTACACGTCATGTAGCCTGCTACGTTTCTTGTCGGAACAAAAGACATCCTCGAAAACATCTCTCAAAAAAAATTCCGTGCGAAATTTAGGTAAGCTCTTAATATATTTTTGAAGCTGATCTTTTTAGTTGCAGTAGATTGTGCATTTGCAGATTGACTTATGGATTTGCTGCACGTGAAGATTATCCTTGAAATTAACTTTTATCTTTATAATACACTGAATAGTAATATCTTTACTTTAAATTATTAATATGCTATGATACATTTGTTATTATCTACGTTGGAAATGGCAGCACTTACTTTTGTAATAGGTTTTTTTGTTGCAGGAGTGATAAAGTTTATTGCCGTTTGGGCAGATTCTATGGATTTTTATACTTCTCATCAAGATGTGATAATTCGTTTGAGAAGATTACGGAAATTGCATCAGAAAGTTGCGCGGCTTGTAGAACAGGAAGCCTTGAAAAATTATAAATTTTATGGGGATAGGCGAGAAGAATTTAGTCGGGGAATAAATGAAGACCCTGCTGATGTGCGTAAAGCGGGATATTATCATGGAGTCAGTCATGGTGCTTCTAAAATGGATTTGTTAGATTATTATTATCCTGAAGATACGCAGTTGATGTACTTTAAAAAACATGAACAATATAAGGAAGAACAAGAAAGTAGTTTGAATAAAAAAAATGACTCATCTAAGAAGGATAACAGATAATAAATACTTATGGAAAATATTGATTTTTTTACTTTGTTTCAAGGATTTGGAACAATGGCAGCCGGAGGATGGATACTGGCTGCGGCACGATTATTTTTGATATTTCTCGGTTTTTTACTTGTCTATTTGGGTTGGAAAGGTGTTCTCGAACCCATGGTGATGATACCGATGGGATTGGGGATGATTGCGATTAATTGTGGTACGCTATTTATGCCCGACGGGGTTTTGGGTAATTTATTTCTTGATCCGATGCTTTCGGATACGGATGATTTGATGAATACAATGCAAATAGATTTTCTGCAACCGGTATATACCCTTACGTTCAGTAATGGATTGATTGCATGTTTTGTTTTTATGGGTATAGGAACTTTGTTGGATGTTAGTTTTTTACTTCAGAAACCATTTACCAGTTTATTTCTGGCTTTGTGTGCAGAACTTGGAACATTTTTGACATTGCCCATTGCATCTGCTTTCGGGCTGTCTTTTAAAGAAAGCGCTTCTGTTGCGATGGTCGGTGGTGCTGACGGACCTATGGTTTTGTTTACCTCTTTAATGTTGGCAAAACATCTTTTTGTTCCTATAACGGTAGTCGCTTATTTGTATTTAGGGTTGACTTATGGTGGGTATCCTTATCTTGTAAAATTGATGATACCCAAGCGGTTACGTGCTATTAAAATGACAACTAAAAAAGCTCCTAAAAATTATGATGCTAAGGTAAAACTTGCATTCGCTGCGATATTATGTGCTGTTTTATGTTTCTTGTTCCCAGTAGCTTCCCCTCTTTTCTTTTCTTTGTTTTTAGGGGTTGCTGTACGTGAGTCGGGAATGAAACACATCTATGATTTTGTCAGTGGTCCTTTGTTGTATGGTTCTACTTTCATGCTCGGTTTATTGTTGGGAGTTTTATGTGATGCAAAATTATTACTTGACCCTAAAATATTAAAGTTATTGGTTTTGGGAATTACGGCTTTGTTGTTGTCTGGTATCGGTGGTATTTTGGGAGGATATATAATGTACTTTATAAAGAGGGGGAATTATAATCCGGTGATAGGAATTGCTGCTGTAAGCTGTGTCCCTACTACGGCGAAAGTCGCACAAAAAATAGTCAGTAAAGAAAATCCCGATTCTTTTGTTTTAGGAGATGCGTTGGGCGCAAATATTTCAGGTGTAATAACGTCAGCTATTATTACAGGGATTTATATAACTATAATTCCATATTTATAGTTTTGATTGTTGCTGTAAAAAGAAGGTGTCTGAAAAGGATACCTTCTTTTTTTGTTAAGCCGCCCTTTTAT
>URAV01000044.1 GCA_900545915.1 uncultured Porphyromonadaceae bacterium | reverse complement strand
AATATGACGAAGACGATAATTACTACTATATAAATAATTCGAAATGTTCTCTTTGTGTTCCGAAGAAAAAGCACAATAAGTTTTATATTTCTAAGAATGGCGAATGGGAGGTGATTTATTATACAAAAGAGATTTATAACTATTTTAAAGCAAACGGGCGTCAAATATATTGTTACGAAGGAGGATATTTTGTAAGAGACGGAAATGATTGGGCCGAATACCGTCCGCAATCTAAGGATGGGGTATGGGCTTCTTATATGAAATATGACGAAGACGATAATTACTACTATATAAATAATTCGAAATGTTCTCTTTGCGTTCCAAAGAAAAAGCACAATAAGTTTTATATTTCTAAGAATAATGAGTGGGAGGTGATTTATAACACGACCGATATATACGATATTGCTTCGGAGTATGATTATATGCTTTATTTCAAATATTATAAAGTCGCTGATGCTGAAGGTAAATTACAAGAAGTGAATAATCCTGCATCGATCAGTCTTAGTAGAAAAGGTAAAATGCGCTTATGTTGCGGAAATAAAAGCTATGATGGGGAATTTCGAGAGTTGGCAGTGACGACATTAAGAAACTCTGATACGGAATTAGGATTTAAGTTGATCGTAGATGAAAATAATTATATCCAATTTATCGGAGACTGGTGTATGGTTAATGTTGAGAGTATCTGTCCCTTTATGGATTTTATGGATTGTACGAACAAGGATTTGATAGAGATAATAAAAAATAAAATTAAGGATAAAAGTTTCTTTGTTAATTAAAAGCCTATGTGAATTTCTGATAAAATAATATAACCAGGCCATTTTTGTGTTTTCTTTCAATCCGTTTTCCCGTTTTCGTTCGTCAGATAGATAGTCCATTATCCTTCTTATAAAATCAGAAAAACATCCTCGAAAGAAACTTTCAAATCTGACCCGAGTAAAATTTAGACAGGTTCTGAGAAGTTATAAAGCTGGGAAAATAGAAATGCCGACAATCCTCACAAAATATCTTGTCGGCATTTTTGTAGATCTTTACTATACGTTTTCTGTCATCATTCCTTTTAAAACAGAGTCGGCGGTTTCTTTACCCAATGTGTTTTCGATAATTTTTGCAGCAAATTTTATCGTAGAAGCCGGGCCGTTTCCGGTAATAATGTTCCCGTCTATTTCGACCGGTTGAGCAGTGTAAGTGGCTTCGGTGAGAAATTGTTCAAATCCCGGATAGCAAGTGGCTCGTTTCCCCTTCAAAATCCTGTTCTTCCCGAGAACGAGAGCAGGTGCTGCGCAAATTGCAGCAATATTTTCTCCGGCGTCTGCCCGTTTTTTCAGTATTTCGATCAGTGGAGCATACTCTTCCAGATGTTTTGCACCGGGCATTCCTCCGGGTAATATGATCCATTGTGCGTCAGATATAGTTTGTGTATCGAAAGTTATATCTGCACGGACAATGATGTCATGGGCTCCTTTGACCTCTAATTTCGGAGTGATAGATACTGTTTTTATTTCCATACCGGCCCGGCGTAACATGTCTGTAGTAGCAAGAGCTTCGATTTCTTCAAAACCTTCTGCTAATAAGAGGTAGGATACTTTCATAATCGTATTAAATTAATTCTTGTATTTTAATGAATATAACAAATATACAATAAAGATTTTGGGATTTCGAAAATTAAATTCGATGAAAATTTTTTTTAACAACAATTTATTCCGATTGGCTTTCAGGATTGTGAGAATCGTCAAAAAAGCCTTTTATATGGAAGCACCTCCGAAAATTTAAGAGAAAATTTTCGGAGGTGCTTCAAATCTTTTGAATTACTATGTTTATTGTAGAGTCCCTTGCTCGGCTTGTTTAATCATATTTTCGTTTGCTGTGATATAGATATCCACCCGACGGTTCTGTGCACGTCCTGCTTCAGTATCGTTGCTAGCAACAGGTTCATTATATGCTTTTCCGGCTGTAGTCATTCTACTTCTGGGAATACCGTTTTGTACGAGAAAGTCGGCAACAGCCTCAGCTCTTTGAGCAGAAATCCGTTCGTTTACAGCCAGAGTTCCGGTATTGTCGGTATGTCCCCATATTGTGATATCGGTTTCCGGAGTATTTTTTAGAGATGCGGCAAATTGGGATAAAGCTGTTTTTGAAACCGCATTCAAAGTAGAACTGTTCAATTTAAATAGAATACCATTATCAAATGTTACTTTAATAGCTTGAAGGCCGTTTTGGTCTGTTACGGTAGAAACTTGAGCATTTTCTATTTTTTCCAGCTCGGCTTTTTGCTTATCCATCTTTTTCCCGATAAGAGCTCCAGCGCCACTGCCTACCGCAGCACCTACGGCAGCACCGATTGCCGCACCTTTGCCTTTTCCGATAAGAGCGCCTATTCCAGCACCTAATGCAGCACCGCCACCCCCGCCAATGAGAGCACCTTTACCTGTATTATTCATTGTACCACAACTGGCGAGCATCATGATCGCAGCTAAAAACAACGCTGTAAATTTCAGACTTTTCATTTTTTTATTTTTTAAGTATAAAAGATTAAAATCCTAATTACAAATGTAGTAATTTTTTCAGTTAATGTATTCTATCTGATTTTTCTTTTTTATTAAAATAACGAGAGTTCCTTTTTTGATGTAATTGATACTATTTTATTTAGAACCTGTTTAAATCTCTCGATAAAAAATTACATTTTCATACTTCTTGTTTCTTTTTCGATCTGTTTTTTCTTTTTCTGCATGCGCATGTAAGCTCGTTATCCTCCTCATAAAAACAAAAAATATTTTCAAACCTGATCTGAACAAAATTTAGACAGGCACTTAGAATAAAAAAAGGAAATTGAAAACATTCTGCTTGTTATATAAGTTAAGTTTCATATTTACTATTCAGGAAAAAGTTGTATCTTTACTTGCATATATTAAATAATATATTTAAACGATGAATAGTTTCGGAACAATATTCAGGCTTACTTCATTCGGTGAGTCTCATGGAAAAGGAGTAGGAGGCGTTATCGATGGGATGCCTGCAGGAGTTGAGATCGATATGGACTTCATACAGAAAGAATTGAACCGTCGTCGTCCCGGACAGTCTTCGATTGTTACTCCGAGAAAAGAAGGGGACAAGGTAGAGCTTCTTTCAGGTATATTTGACGGATATTCTACGGGAACTCCTATCGGTTTTGTCGTGTATAATGAAAATCAACATTCCGGAGATTACGATAATTTAAGAGAAGCCTATCGTCCGTCTCATGCAGATTATACATATCAGCAGAAATACGGATACCGGGATCATCGAGGAGGAGGTCGTTCTTCTGCGAGAGAAACCATTGCCCGGTGTGTTGCCGGAGCTTTGGCAAAGTTGGCATTAAGAAGACTCTCTGTCGATATCAGGGCATTTACCTCTCAGGTAGGACCGATCAAATTACCTAAAGATTATACTCATTATGATTTGGATAAGATAGAATCGAATATCGTACGTTGTCCTGATGCCGATACGGCAGAGAAGATGATAGAATTGATTGCGGATGTCAAGTCGGAAGGGGATACGATTGGTGGAGTCATTACCTGTGTCATTAAGAACGTCCCGGTGGGATTGGGTGATCCGGTGTTTAATAAATTACATGCCGATTTGGGTAATGCCATGTTGAGCATTAATGCGGTAAAAGGTTTCGAATATGGTATGGGATTCGATGGCGTTCAGTATCGCGGATCTGAAATGAATGATGTGTTTATAAAAAAGGACGGTAAAGTTTCTACGATGACAAATCATTCGGGAGGAATACAAGGAGGAATTTCTAATGGAGAAGACATCTATTTCAGAGTTGCATTCAAGCCTATTGCTACTATTTTACGTGATATCCGGACACTGGATTATGCCGGTAATGAGATAAACCTGAAGGCAAAAGGGCGTCATGATCCTTGTGTATTACCTCGTGCAGTTCCTATCGTCGAATCTATGGCGGCAATGGTTATTCTCGATCATTATTTATTGAATAAGACGAGACATATAGATTAAAAGTATTTGGAAAATAAAGATTTGAAAGTATGAATGTAAAAGAATATATCGAGAAAAATCGCGGACGGTTTCAGGAGGAGTTGTTCTCTTTGATCAGAATACCTTCTATAAGTTCAGATCCTTCACATGAGAATGATATGCAAGAGTGCGCTTTGCGCTGGAAAAATTTATTGCTGGAGACCGGTGTCGATATGGCAGAGGTGATGCCGACTTCGGCAAATCCGGTAGTATTTGCTTCTAAAGTTATCGATCCGTCAGCTCCTACGGTTTTGGTTTATGGGCATTATGATGTAATGCCAGTCGAGCCTTTGGAGTTGTGGAATACCGATCCTTTCGAACCCGTTATTCGGGACGGACGTTTGTGGGCGAGGGGGGCTGATGATGATAAAGGTCAATCGTTTCTGCAAGTCAAGGCATTTGAGATTGCTTTGCGAGAGAAGCTGTTGAAATGCAATGTGAAGTTTTTGTTTGAAGGCGGAGAGGAGGTCGGGTCTCCCGGTCTTGAAGATTTTTGCCGTACACATAAGGATCTTTTAAAATCAGATATAATTCTGGTTTCCGATACGAGTATGGTGGGGGCTGATGTTCCTTCCATTACTACCGGTCTGCGAGGATTGGCATATTGGGAAATAGAAGTGACTGGACCTGATCGGGATTTACACTCTGGTATTTTCGGCGGTGCGGTGGCGAATCCTATAAATGTTTTGTGTAAAATGATCGCCGGAATTACCGATAATGACGGACGCATTACGATTCCCGGTTTTTATGACGATGTAGAAGAAGTTTCTGCTCGGGAACGGGAGATGTTGGCTGCCGTTCCTTATAGTGAAGATAAATATCGTGAATCACTGGATGTAAAAGCTCTTTTCGGAGAGAAAGGATATTCGACGCTGGAACGTACGGCGATTCGTCCGACATTCGATGTTTGTGGGATTTGGGGCGGTTTCACGGGAGAAGGATCGAAGACGGTTCTTCCATCTAAGGCTTATGCTAAAGTTTCGTGTCGTCTGGTGCCGCATCAGGAACACGAAAAAATATCAAGAATGTTTATCGATTATATTAATCGTATAACTCCTGATTATGTTCGGGTAAAAGTGACGCCGATGCATGGGGGAGAAGGGTATGTATGCCCGATAGATCTTCCGGCGTATAAAGCTGCTGAAAAAGGCTATGAAGAGGCTTTCGGGAAAAAACCTTTGGCAGTTCGTCGGGGAGGGAGTATTCCTATTATCGCGACTTTCGAGAAAGTTTTAGGAGTGAAGTCTATCCTTATGGGTTTCGGTCTGGAGTCGGATGCGACGCATTCACCGAATGAAAATATGCCGATAGATATTATGGACAAGGGAATAGAAGCGATTGTCGGATTTTATAGAGAATACGGGAAATAGGAATGGACGAAAAGCCTTATGCCGATTTCGGGGCATTCTTGAAAAAATATTTTCGAGGTAAAGTCCAGAAAATCTCTATAAATGCCGGATTTACCTGTCCGAATAGAGATGGAACAAAAGGAAACGGAGGTTGTACCTACTGTAACAATCAGACATTCAGTCCTGAGTATTGCCATACCGACAAGTCTATTACCGAACAGTTGCAAGAAGGAATCGGTTTTTTCGGGCGCAAGTATCCCGATATGGAATATTTGGCTTATTTTCAGGCTTATACCAATACTTATGGAGAATTGCGGTCATTGCGTTACAAGTATGAGGAGGCTTTGGGCGTTCATGGTGTTGTGGGGCTGATTATCGGTACACGTCCCGATTGTATGCCGGATCAACTTCTTTCCTATTTGTCGGAGCTGTCGAAAAAATATTTTGTCTTGGTCGAATATGGCATAGAATCGACATGCGACGAGACATTGAAAAGAATAAACCGAGGGCATACCTTTTCCGAATCTGCGGATGCGGTAATGCGTACGGCAAATGCCGGAGTTTTAGCCGGAGCTCACATGATTTTGGGACTTCCGGGAGAAGATCGGGAAATGATTATTTCTCATGCAGAAAGATTGTCTCAGTTGCCATTGTCGACATTGAAATTACATCAGTTGCAACTGATTCGCAATACCCGTATGGCATACGAACAGGCGGAGAATCCAGAACGGTTTCATCTGTTCGATGTCGATGAATACATTGATTTAGTAATCGATTTTATCGAACATCTGAGACCGGATATTACAGTAGAGCGTTTTGTTTCCCAGTCTCCCGATGATTTGTTGATAGCTCCGAAATGGGGATTAAAAAATCATGAATTCACCGCACGTTTACTGAAACGCATGTTGCAGAGAAATAGCAGGCAGGGAAAAATGTATGTTCCGTCTGTACTGTAATATATTTTGAAATTGTATTTTTGCAGGCACAAATTTATCGATATGGAAAAGTCTAAAGTTTTTTTTACCGATCTGCACACGACACCATCCAGTAATTTGTTGGATAAGATGGAGCGTCTTTGCCGTAGGGCAGGTATTGCAGGATTGGATTTTTCAAATCCGTTTACTGCAATAAAAATTCATTTTGGCGAGCCGGGTAATTTAGCTTATATCCGTCCGAATTATGCAGCTCGTATGGCTAATTTGTTAAGAAGTTTAGGGGCGAAACCTTTTTTGACCGATTGTAATACCCTTTATTCGGGGCGTCGTTCCAATGCGGTCGATCATTTACGTAGCGCTATGGAGAATGGTTTCAATCCTATCTCGGCACAGTGCGATGTGATTATCGGAGATGGACTGAAAGGAACTGATTATAAAGAGATCGAGATAAATCAGGAATATTGCCGGACTGCAAAAATAGGAACGGCAATTGCCGATGCAGACGTGATCGTGACGATGAACCATTTTAAAGGTCACGAACAAGCCGGGTTCGGAGGTGCTTTGAAGAATCTCGGAATGGGTTGTGCCAGTGTCGGAGGAAAGCTGGAACTGCATTCTGCCTCATCACCCAGAATAGAGGAAGCAAATTGTAAAGGTTGCAATATTTGCGTAAAACATTGTGCTCATGATGCGATACACCTGAATGATCGTCATATTGCTCAAATCGATTATGAAAAATGTGTCGGATGCGGGCAATGTGTAGCTTTGTGTCAATATGATGCCGCTCAGTTAGGTGAAGGCGATACTTCGGAACGGCTGAACTATAAGATTGCCGAATATTCTTTGGCTGTATTGCAAGATAAACCTCAATTTCATATCAGTTTTATTATGAACGTATCGCCCGAATGCGATTGCTGGAATCATAATGATGCGGCTATTGTTCCCGATTTGGGTATGGCTGCATCTCTCGATCCGGTTGCTTTGGATATGGCTTGTGCCGATTTGGTAATGAATGCTCCGTTGATTCCGGGCAGTCGTTTAGCAGAAGAGCATCCGCATGAACATCTCGAAGGTGTAGATAAATTTGCCTGTCTGCATCCGGATACTAATTGGCGGGCAGGATTGGAACATGCCGAAAAAATCGGTTTGGGTACACGTGATTACGAACTGATAAAGGTATAAATACAAAATTTTGACCGATAAAGAAAATATTCTATTATACATAAATAAGGCTGTCTCTTTTTCATTCGGAGACAGCCTTTCTCGTAAAAATGATTAGTTATTAAGCAATTTAGTACATTATTTTTGAAATAATAATATTCCCTTTCATATCTTTTACTCGAACGATGTAATACCCTCTATTCTGAGTTGAAAAATCGATTGTTGTCGTGTTTTTATTTTGAAAACAAAGTTTTCCGGATATATTATATATAGTAACGGATTCGTTTTCGGGAAGATAGAGAATGTTTCCGGTTAAATGGATATTCGTTGCATCGGTTACTTCCGTTTCGGAAATACCGGTGGTTGTGTTATCCGGTTTTACGATAAAATCATATATGTTCCATCCCGAAGATTTTGAAATAAGACGAAAAAACAGGTCTTTTGTTCCGTCGAAATCGACGCAGATTGTTTTTCCTGTTGCATCATTAGTTACTTCCAGCAGTCCTCCCGGAACATCGGAAAAATTTATACCGTCTGTAGAACTTTGTAATGACAGAGAACGAGAATTGATATTGACACCTGATGCAGCGACATAACATATTACTTGTTTTACTTTAGATTGTTTGGGAAATTGTACATAAGATCCGCTTCCGTCTAATCTGGCAGCTCCCGAAGATCCCGGTGCATTCGCAGCTTGCGATGGAATAAAACTTCCCGATTTACTACCAGTTCCGCCTATGGTTATTCCGTGCTGTATTCCGGTAGCTCCTCCTTCTATTGTCTCGGCCGAAAAAATTCCCGGAATTGTGCTGAAGTTTACGGTATAATCTTCGAGAGGGTCGGTCGGATCGACGTCTATATCTCCCGCTTGATATTCGTATGCACCCAAATCGGGAGCACTACCGTTATAAGAAATACCTGTAATGACAGTGCCTTTGTCGATAAGCGAACTGGTCGATTTCAAATGCAGACAGGTGAAATCCGGTAAATTTCCATTTTCGTCGCGGTCTGCTAAATATTGATTCACGTTCAGACTTACAAAATCATCCGTATTGCAATTCAAGTTCTCGTCCCATGTGTTATGACTCATATCTACCTGATCTGCACGGCAGCTTATACTCGGTGTTGAGTTCGATACTGAAATGCAATTTTTTATTGTTATTTTTTTCCCTTCAGCCAAATCCTGCTGTTTTTCTTTCGCAGCTACGAAAATATAATCGTTTCCTCCATTAGCATAGGATGTACAATTATATAGAGTCATACTACCTATATTGCTATTGCGGTCGAAACCGTTTTTTTTATTTTTGGCAGCTACGCAATTTTTTAATATGGCATTATGCGAGCGTAATGCATCAGCATCGCATCCTCCCATTTTAAAACCGTTTCCGTCTCCTGCCGAAGTTCCGTCCTGCAACATTCCGTTCATAAAAGCATAACAGCCTTCGTAAGTTGTAGTAATATCGTCGCTGTCTTTCAAATATCCGTCATATCCGTCATCAGAGTTCATCCATGCACGGCAATATCTAAATATGTTACCTGTTCCGGCACTTGTTTTACAGGCAAAACCATCTGCATTTCCCATATTTTTATCCGCATTATAATATGAATCGCAGTTCAGAATGAGGTTATATGTCGCCCCCCCTCCGATTTGTAATCCGGTGTCTCCGTTTTCACTGAATCTGCAAAATTCTATTGTGTTGTGGTTTCCCCCGTCGATATAAAGGCCATTGTCACCGGCTTTAATAATATCCAATCCTGTAATGTGCCAATAATCTCCCGACAATTGAATTCCTCGGGCATTACTGTCAAAACGCGGTTGGTCGCTGAAGTCCAGAACCGGTCGTCCGCCCGGCTCGGGTTGCATCTTAATTGGAGAAGAGGCTGTTCCGTTTCTGCTTATTTTAACGGTTTCCGATAGAGAATAAGTCCCTTCGGCAAGATAGATAACGTCTCCCGGATTTGCTTTTTTTACAGCAGTCGTTATGTTGTAGGGGTTTTCTTTGCTTCCGTCGCCCTCCGATTTTCCATTTGCCGACACATAATACGTTGTTGCAGAAACGTGTAAAATCAAGAATTGAAACGCTAAAAATAAAATTTTCCGCATGATTCTGTTTATTTAGGTATTTTCTAAATGCAATATTATATCATATAGGAAATAAAAGAGCGTATTTTTCGGTATAAACGGTGGAATATTTGATACATTCGGAATAATAAAAACAAAAACTCCCGTTGTAGAGAGTTTTTTGTTTTTTATTCACTTGCTTTTTCCCTGTATCTTATCTTTATATTCAGTAGGAGTCATTCCGTATTTTTGTTTAAAACACCGACTGAAATAGCGAGGATCGCTGATCCCTACCATATAAGATATTTGAGAAATGTTGTATTCATCGTTACAGATTAGTTCGGTAGCTCTTGTCAAGCGAAATTCTCTTATATATTCTACGGGAGAAAGACCGGTAAGCGCCTTCAACTTTTTGAAGAATACTGTTCTTCCTAACCCTACCTGTGATACTAATTCATCGATTGTGAAGTCGCTGTTATCGAGTTCTTTTTCCAATACGACGGTAATTGTATCGATAAATTTCTGATCACGAGAGTTCAGTACCGGTTGATCGGGACTTTTTGTTTCAGAATTTTTGTTATCGGTAGAGTGAGAAGCGTAATATTCCTGAAGTTTTTTACGCGCTCGTAAAATATTTTCGATTCTGGCTTTCAGATAAGTTGCGCTAAACGGTTTAGTGATATAATCATCTGCCCCGGTTTCCAAGCCTTCCATTTGATTCTCAAGCGATGATTTTGCTGTGAGCAAAATTACTGGAATATGGCTTGTATTAATGTCTTCTTTGAGTTTTCGAGTAAACTCTATTCCATCCATTTCGGGCATCATAACATCCGAAATGACAATATCCGGTTGTAAATTGCTTAGCCGATTCAAAGCATCTGCACCATTTATGGCTTTATGGACTTCATATTCAGAACATAGGATGGTGCGAAGAAATTCTTGTAAATCGATGTTATCTTCAACAACCAGTATAACAGGTTTTCCGGTAGGCTCTTGCGTCGAATTTTCTGTATTGCCCGTATATCCGGTATTTTCCTGAATATTTTCAATTTCTTTATCCGTTATTTCGGTTGTCAGCTCTTTTTTGATTAAATCGGCTTCGTTCCCGAAATGCCTATACCCTTTTCTGAAAGTTACGGTAAATGTGCTGCCTTTGCCTTCAATGCTTTTTACCTGTATGGTAGCGCCATGCATATTGATCAGCTCTTTTGTCAAGTGCATCCCCACTCCTGTTCCCGGCTGCTTAGAGAGATTTTGTTTTTCAGAACTGGAAAATCTGTCGAAAATCAAGTTGATTTTATCTTTGTCGATACCTATTCCTTCGTCCGAAACTTGAAGGATTAAGTTGTCATTCGTTTCAGAAGTTTTGACCGTAATAGATTTATTCGAGAATGTAAATTTGAAGGCATTCGAAAGCAAATTGCTCAGGATCGTTTCGAGTTTTTCTTTATCTGCCCATAAAATTGCTCCGTGCGAATGATCTTCAACAGAAAAATGGATGTGGCGTTCTTCTGCTAATGGATAAAAATTTTCGCAGATCCTTTGTACTTCGACTCCGAAATTAATTTCTTCTACGCTTAGACGCATCTTTTGGTTTTGAATTTTTCTGAAATCCAAGATTTCATTGATCAACCGAAGCATACGGTTTGTATTCCGTTCTATTAATTGAAGTTGTTCTTTAACCTCGGGATTTACTTTTTCATTATGTAAAATATAATCTACCGGTCCGGCAATTAATGTCAGAGGAGTGCGAAGTTCGTGAGAAATATCCGTAAAAAAGCGAAGCTTCATTTGGGTCAGGGTGTGCTCCATCTGCACTTCGTGTTTTAAACGGTATATAGTGAATAATACATACATGACAGTTCCCATAATAAGAAGCAATATTATGATATAAAATATATATCCGGCCGTACTGTTCCAGAATGACGGTAAAACCTTTATCTTGATCTCTCTTTCGTTATCGATCCATTTCCCATCGCTATTTGTCGATTTTACGCGGAAAATGTATTCTCCTTTCGGTAAATTGGTGTAAGTCGCAGTCCGTTGGTTGTTTGCGTATGTCCAATCTTTATCGAAGCCTTCTAATTTGTATGCGTAATGAATCAAAGAAGGATCTCTGAAATCCAAAGTTGAAAACTCTATACTGAAATCGGATTGTTTGTGTGTCAGTGTCATTTCTTCCTGATCATCTAAAAGTTCCTTTAACGGAGAGTCTTCTGTTGTCGGATCTACTTCTTTCCCGAACAAAAGAAAACGGCTGAATGTCAAAGGCGAAAAATAATCCTGTTTTTTCAGTTTCTCGGGCGAAAAGATATAAATTCCGTCATCACTGCCGAGAAGAATCTCTTTACCCATGTTGCAAATAGTCGCTTCTGAAAAATAACGGACGTCGATTCCCGACTCGATGCCATAGTTCTCAAAGGAATTTTCTTTCGGTTTAAATTTGGTAATGGTGCTTTCTGTTCCTATCCATATATATCCTCGGTTATCTTCGGTAATGCTGTACACGATGTCACTCGGTTGAGGAGTTTGAGAAATATAATTCTCGAATTTGAAACGGTCATTCCATTGATATGGTGGTGTTATTTTCAGCAGTCCACCTCCGAAAGTACCGATATAAATCGTGTTATCCGATGCCGGATAAATATAGTGTACATCATTGGCCGTAAGGCCGTCTTTCGACATGTTGTCTTGTCGCAAATGGTTGAATTCAAGGGTTTCCGGAGACGTGAAATGTGTAGAGAAACAGAGAAGCCCGCCTGTTGTTCCGACAAACATATTCCCGTTTTTATCGCAGCTGATATGACGTGTACGGAAACAAGAGGTCATCGGATAGTTTTTCAATTGATTACCCGGATGGATAAATCGTGTTTGCCCGTTAGAGGTATCGATATAATTGATACCGCCACCATAAGTGGCTATCCATATCCGTCCTTCTGTATCTTGTGTGACGCAATATACATTATTATGGCTCAGGCTGAAAGGATTTTTCCGTTCATGTTTGAAACTTTCCATACGAAATCCGGTGTGAATATCTTTCCCGGTTAACTTGTAAAGACCATTGCCCTTTGTCCCTAACCAAATATTTTTATCTTTATCTTGAAAAATACAGTAAACAATTCCTTTGAATGGGTTGCCGCTACCGATTTTTCCGTTCTCTAATAATTTCCCTATGGGGGAGTAGTTTTGGTCATACAGGTATAATGAGCCTTCTTTTGTCGCTACCCATAGATTATTTTGATCGTCTTTGAACAGAAATCTCACCTCATTTACAGAGAAAGAGTTTGTCGAAGTGTTCGGTCGGAGTATTTCGACAGGAGTTTCTACGAAACTTATTTTTTCAAGACCTTTCGAGTGTGTACACAGCCAAAGATTTCCCTGACGGTCAGAGAAAGCGGTGTGTAGAATATTCGAAAATTTTCTTGCCGGATCTTCCGGTGCATTATAAAAATATTTTAGTTTGTTTTCTTGCCTGTCGTAATAGGAAAATGCACCTCCGGACGGACGTATCCATAATCTGCCTTTGCAATCTTCCGAAATAAAAGGTGTAGGAGGATATGAATAGGGGTTAATGACATCTCCTTTTAACCAAAAATAATCGGTAGTACCGTTTTTGAGATTATGATGTAAAACACCGGTTTCTGAAAGTAGTAACCATATTTCGTTATGGGAATCTATAAAAGCCGAAATCATTTGCTGATGGCGGGCTTGTAACGGGAATGTATTTTGTCCTATATGGGATATTTGTCGGGATGTTATATCATAGATAAAAAATCCGTCTCGTTCGGTAAGAAAAAGAAGTTGTTTGTTTTTAAGTTGTTTTATGGAACGGATTATGTCTTTGGTCGGAAGTTGAATCAGTTCTGATATTTCCTTACCATTTTGTCGGAATATTTGTCCTGACGAGGAGGAAAACCACATGTTCCCTTCACTGTATAAAGCGTCATATATAATCGGTTGACGTACAGATGCTGGATAATGTACAAGATGAGAATTTCCTTTGGAGTCGACCGAAACCATTCCTCCTTTTGTCATGATCCAGCTGTTTTTCTGAGGGTCGGTATAAATTTTATTTACGACATCGCTCGGTAGTTTTTTATTTTTTGTAGAATACCAATAGCTGGTTAGATTGTGAGTTTCCGGATCAGTTTCGATTCTGAAGCAACCTTCAGTGTCGGATAATAGCCACATTTTTCCTTCTCCGGCATGCTGAATATGCGTGATTCCTTTTCCGTGATTGCTCCTTTCATGGATGTTTATCGGAATATTGTTGAATTTTTCTGAACGGGGATCGAATCGGTGTACCTGACCGTCATAGGAGAGTACCCAAATGTATTGGTAACTATCTTCGATGATTAAATCTACCCGGTTATTCATCAAGCTTTCAGGATCGGAGGGCGTAGATTTGTAAGTTTTAAATCGGTATCCGTCGAATTTGCTTAATCCGTTCCATGTTCCGAACCACATAAACCCTTTTTTGTCTTGAGTAATACTCATAACAGTCTTTCCGGATAGTCCGTCTTCAGGAGCATAATGGGCGAAACTGCACTTTGGCTGGGCGTATGATAACCCTTTAACGCAGCATAATAGTGTTAGGATGATAGTAAATTTAAGTTTCAAAGCTTTTCACAATTGGTTTCGAAACAAATTTAATAATTTATTTCTAACAAATCGCAAGGTCGGGAAGCCCAAATTCGGGCATATTTGAAAAAATCCTTTGAATTATGATAACCGAAAGATTCTTTCTGTGAACATACGGTTATGCGATAATTTATTTGATTATTATCATCCGGTTCGATTAAATATAAATAATTCGCTTTGTCTTCAGCAGGTTTGATACATTTTGCTTTTCGAAGATCTACTGCTAAGCCGAGAGTCTGTTTCCCGTATTTTATTGTATCGTTTACGGGGAAATCTGTGCCCCATACGGCAACTCTGTCTTTTCCGTTTTGTTCCATTTCACAGTCTTTGATTTTTTGTACTCCGGTACAAAAAATCAAACTGTCCGTATCTCCGGTAAATGTATTGTAAACTTCTGCGTCGCGATGTCCTGCGTATAAAATATAGCGAGATTTCAAATCTATTTTTTTTCCATTGTAAAGCCACCCGTAGCTGTTCATGTCTACTATCGTTCTTAATGGACCGCTTGCAATGATGCGGGCTTCTCGATTATCTACCGGTTCTATATGTACGGCCTTTTTCCCGTTCCAACCTTTTAGTGTCCCGACTCCGACACTTCCGCTCACTCTCAGAATGTCATCGCCGAATCCTTCGGCAAGTTGTTCATCTGTCGGATACCAAAGCGAACGTGCCAATTCCAATTGTTTATGATATTTGCCATATACATCCACAGTCTGTTTTTTATCAAAATAAATGCGGTAAGCCATTAGTTCAGATTCGAATGCCGGTCCGTGATGATGAAGGTTTTTGTAGAGCGTTCCGGTCGGAGAAGATGCTTCCGTAATCGGAGTAATGGATTTATCTTTTTCTTTTTTGAACATTTGTGCATGTACGCGGGCTGCGTATCTGTTTGTCGGGAATGGCTTTTCAGAAAATATAATAGTGAATTCCTTTTTTTCTTTACCTTTAAAATCCGAAAGAAAAACGATTTCATCGGCTATGCCGTCTTGGTCGAGATCATCGAGCTGAGATGCAATTTCTTTTCCTTTATAATAGATGGTGACTCCTTTTACGTTGTTGTCTTTTACAGGTAGAACGATAGCCGCATCGTAAATTCGTTCATTCGAATTATTCCAGACTTTGCATGTCCGAGTTACTTGAGCTTGTACCCACAGACTTGAGAATATGAAAATGAAAACGGTTAAATATTTCATGTAATAAATTTGTCGGGACGAACAATTAAAAAGAGTTTCCATAAATTTAAACTGGTTCTGAGATAAAACCATAAGCACGATTTGTTTCGGCTTATGGTTTTGTCAACACACAAATAATATGATATTAAAGGATAACTTCGATAATTTTCCGAAGTCATTATTTCAAAACGATTGCTTTGTCGGAAACTTCAGTTCCTATTTTTGCATTTGCTTCTAGTCGGGATGAGTTTTTGATCTGAATGTTTTCAGTCTTTTCACCGCTGATAGTAAGCGCTCCCTCTTTGGTCGGACAAGAAAAATTGTCTACAAGAATATTTTTCGAGTTTTTAATCGTCAATGCAGCTCCTTTAGAAGGAGATATTTTTACGTTCTTGAATATTGCTCCGGTAGTTTCGACAACTTCTGCACCCAATTGTGCTGTGATATTGCAATCGCTGACAGTTACATTTTGTACGTTCATTTCGGGAAGTCCGTTAAAATACATCGCCCGGCGAGCACCCTGACAGTTGACTCTTGAAATTGTAATATTTCTGAAAGCCGGAGTTTCTTCGGTTACGGCAGGGATGTCGTTTTCTTCTTTTACTTCATCTCCGTCGGCGAGAACTTCAGATGCGGATTTACCTCCGTAGTACAGATCGAACAGTAACGCATCGGTGGGGATATTGATCATGTCGATGTTCTTGATGAAAATATTTTCTACGACGCCTCCGCGTCCTCGAGTACTTTTAAAACGCAGTCCGACATCTGTCCCAAGAAATTGACAGTTCGATACCGATATATTTTTCACACCGCCAGACATTTCGCTTCCTACGACAAAACCTCCGTGTCCGTGATATACGACACAATTATCGACGATAACGTTCTCGCAAGGTATTCCTCGTTTGCGTCCGTCAGCGTCTTTCCCCGATTTTATACAGATTCCGTCATCACCGACATCAAAAGAACAATTCGTAACGATCGTGTTTTTGCAAGATTCTATATCTAATCCGTCACCGTTTTGAGAATACCAAGGATTGCGGACATTGAGATTTTCTATCGTTACGTTTTCACACATGAGAGGGTGCAGATTCCAGCTGGGAGAGTTTTGAAAAGTTACACCTTGCAACAATACGTTTTTGCAATCGATAAAACTTAACAGTACCGGACGAAGAAAGTCTTTTACTTCTTCCCATTCTTTGTCGGTTTTCAACCCGCGAGGGACATTCATGTCACTACGTTCGTTTCCGAGTTTCGATTTTGCCGAGGGATACCAAATATCCTTTTTGTCATTCAATACTCCACCTTTTTGTAACAAAGCTTTCCATTGGCTTGCCGTGAGTTTCGATTTCTTGACAGGACGCCAAGCATCTCCGTTTCCGTCGATAGTTCCTTTTCCTGTTATAGCGACATTGACAGCTCCTTTGGCACTTATAGGTGATTGGCATCTGCGTGTATCCAATCCTTCGAAAGACGTATGTACGATCGGGTATAAATCGAAGTCGTCGCTGAATAAAATTATAGCTCCTCCTTGTAGATGTATATGAATGTTGCTTTTCAATACGATCGGTCCTGTGTACCATATTCCTTGCGGTATAACAAGAGTTCCGCCTCCTTTTTTTTCTAAGGCCTCTATCGCTTTGGCAAAAGCTTCGCTATTGAGTGTAGTCCCGTCTCCTACACCTCCGAACTGAGTTATAGTAACCTCATAATCGGGAAATACGGGGCGTTGTACCGGATCCATTTTGAAAGGGAGATTCTTATAGAGTTCTTGAGATGATACTCCTTTACTTTTTGCTAAAACGGATGTGGTGAACATTGAAAAAATAATAGTACCGAATAGTATCGGTTTGAAAAATTTGTTCATCATGTTATTTATTAAAAAGGTGTTATATATTTATATTGCAAAACAACTCCTTTATTTTACTATAAACGTGTATTTTTTGTGCTATTAGGTGGATAATCATGGAAAAAACGTTATTTTATTACCGGATAAATCTCTTTTACAGAGATGATAGCGTTTTTATTACCTGCTTTCACGATTTCTTCGACCAGACTGTTTAAATAAATTTCCAGATAAGTGTAACCGCTCGAATGGGTTTTAGCCCCGTCTGTTTTGTCATTCGGATTCAGATTGTGAGCTATTTCCCATTCGTCAGGAATTCCGTCGCCATCACTGTCTTTAGGTGCTGGTGACGATTGATAAGTGATATAACCTCCTACATCGTTCTGGCTGTCGATAATTCCTCCTGTACTGCCTTTTGATCCTTTGTATTTGAATGTCCCGGTCATAGCCTCGTTAGTTACGCGTGTATCTATAATATCCCTGGCATAAGATGCTCCGGCATAACGTAAAACAGCGAGGAAAGCTTTCTGGGCGTCATGGGTTGTCGTATTTTCGAATGGAAATTCGGTGTCTGATTTGAAAATATCTTTGTCCATAGTTTTAGGTTTCGGCTCTATACCTTTCCAATTATTCTTGGTTACATCGGGAGCTCCGTCCATATAGTTTCCGTCGACATAAAATTTTCCCGTAACGCCGGCAGGTTGATTGTTTTTTCCATCATCTACTCCCGGAGAAAAAATACGTTTTCTGTTTTTCAATGTTGCCGGTCCTGGTTTATAATAGTTGTTTACAATATTGTAATTTCCGCCTTCTGCAGCATATCCGCTATTCGATCCCCAGTTGTAGATGACATTGTTTCTAAGATCTACAAGTTCCAGATCGGGACGGTTCGTATAACGACTTCCGCAAAAACGAGGGTTACGACTATCGTGACAGGCTAAAAGATTATGGTGAAAACTTGCTTTTTGACCTCCCCATATTGCTCCGTATCCGTGATTCCCTTTAGCATGGATCGATGTTCTCAGACTTTCGCTTAGGATGCACCATTGAAGAGTGAAGTTTTCATTGTTATAAAAAGAAGAACATTCATCGGTACTCCAGCTCATACTGCAATGGTCTATGATGATATTCTTATGATTTCGTCCCCACAATGCATCATTCTCGTCTTTTTCCTGATCGCCTAACCTACATCGGATAAAGCGAATAATAACATTGTCGGCTTTTATTGCAAGAGAATGATTTTTCAGGCAGATACCGTCTCCCGGAGCTGTCTGTCCGGCGATAGTAATATCTCCTTTGTTGATACTGAGAGGTTCGTTGAGTTCTATCGTTCCGGATACATCGAAAACGATTGTACGAGGACCTGTTTTCCCGATAGCATGGCGTAATGTTCCCGGCTCTTTCGTGTCGGCCAGAGACGTTACATGATAGACAGCCCCACCTCTGCCTCCGGTAGTCGTATAACGAGCATATCCCTCAGCACCGGGGAAAGCGGGAGTTTGAGCTTGTATAGACAAACTTATGCAAAATGACAAGCAAATCGACAAAATAATTTTATGTGTCATAATGTTATGGATTTAAGAGCTAATTTTATGAGTGCAATATTATATACTATTTATAAAACTAAGGTGCACAAATTAGCTGAATAAGAGTAAATATTGTTACTTATGCTATCCTTTTAGAGTCTGTATAGATTTTCACGTACATTTTTTAGAGAGGTTTTGTGTTTTTGATCAAATGTATGGGCTATGTAACGTGCAGGAACGGAGAAACAGATCGAAAAGAGGGTCAAAAAGTTCGGGTATATAATTTTATATTGGGAAATTTAGATAGGCTCTTAACGAAGATCACTGCTATTTCGTAGAAAAAAGATACATTTGCAATTCGTTAGCAAATTGTCAAAATTATCACGTATTATGAAGAATTATCTTTATTCCCTTCGATTTCTTTTTTCAATACATATTGCAGGGTTATTGTTGTTATCTCTTTTTCGGCTGATCTTATTTTTTAGGGGAACAGCTAATCTCGGGGATGAAAGTGGGGAATATCTGTTGCAGTCCGAAGCTTTTTTAAGAGGATTATGGTTCGATAATGTCGTTGCTTGTTATATTTTGCTTTTGCCGTTGGCTGTTGCCTCCATTTCTGCATGGTTCGGTTATTACGGCGCTCGGTTGTATAGAGGCTTAACTATATTTATGGGTATTATGTACGGAATCACTTTTGCTATCAGTGCATCGGATATACCCTATTTCGAATATTTTTTTAAACATCTCAACGCATCCATATTTAATTGGATGGGATATGGAGAGACTACTTTGAAAATGATGTTCGGTGAACCTGCATATCGTTGGCCTATCTTTTTCTTTGTAGCGGCAGTCGCTATATTTTCTGTTTTTTTACGTCGGGTGCGTAAACTGACGGTCGCTTCTTTTGAGAAGAATCGTTTCAGATCATGGAAATCTGTCGGCGGAATCATCGTTTTAACGGCTTTGACTTTATGGGCTTGTCTGTTCGGCATACGAGGACGTATGGGGTATAATCCTATTCGTGTGAGTGCGGCATATTATTGCAATAATACTTTTTTGAACCAGTTGGGGATAAATCCGACTTTTAACCTGTTGCGTAGTACTTTAGAATCGACAAAAAAGGAGAATAAGAGCCTGAAACTTATGAATGAACAAGAAGCGATCGAGAATGTCCGGGAATTTCTTGCTATCGAAGAGTCATTTCCGGATATATCGCCTATTGCCCGGACAATAAATGCCGATACGCCATTCGTCCGAAAGAATGTCGTACTGGTATTGATGGAGTCTATGTCCGGAAAGTTCATGGAGCGTTATGGCGATAAACGAGGCTTGACTCCATTTTTGGATAGTCTTGCCGGACAGGCGACTTGTTTTGATCGTTTTTATTCTGCCGGTACGCATACGAATCACGGATTATATGCTACTTTATACGGTTATCCGGCAATGATGAAAAAGAACTTGATGAAAGGAGCTGTTATTCCTTTTTACACGGGATTGCCTCGTATTTTGCAAGAAAATGGATACCGTACGCTTTTTTTTATGACTCATGAGTCGCAATATGATAATATGAACGGTTTTTTGCGATCGAACGGATATGACGAAATTTATGCGCAAGAGAATTATCCATCCGAAAAAGTCGTCAACAGTTTTGGTGTCCAGGATGATTTTTTGTATGAATATGCAATTCCTGTTTTGTCCGAACGATCGGGCTCTGCACAACCGTTTTTTGCTACGTTATTGAGTATCAGTAATCATCCTCCTTATATAATTCCTCCGTACTTTAAGCCGCATAGTAAAGAGACAGAAGAACAAATTGTCGAATATGCCGACTGGTCTTTGCGTAAGTTTATGGATGAGGCATCTCGCCAGTCTTGGTATGAAAATACGATTTTTGTGTTTCTTGCCGATCACGGGAAATTAGTAGGAAGTCCGAAATCCGATATGCCGCTGACTTATCATCATATACCGTTGATTATATATGAACCGGGACAGTCTCCCCGTAAGTCGGAAGTATTAGGAGGACAAATAGATGTCGGTCCTACAATTTTGGGAATGTTGGGTATCTCGTATATAAATAATATGTTCGGGATCGACTTGTTCCGTCAAAACCGTTCTTGCATTCTTTTCACTTCGGATGATGCGGTCGGCTGTATGGATAGAGATTATTTTTATATATATCGTCCCGGAGACGAACAGGAATGGTTGTTTAAGGTTCAGGACGGAGAGGAGGGGAGTACCGTAACAAACGACACGATTCGGAATAAGTTGAGAAATTACGCTTTTTCTGTACTGCAAACTGCACAGTCTATTATTGATAATGAAGAAACGGGACAGTATAAAGGGTATGTTCCGAAATGATAGAAAGTGATTATAGTAAATACTTTTTATTTCATCGGAAAATTGAGACAGGCTCTTAGAGCCTGTCTCAATTTTGCTCGGGTCAGATTTGAGAGTTTCTTACGAGGATATTTTTCTGTTTTTA
>URAV01000043.1 GCA_900545915.1 uncultured Porphyromonadaceae bacterium | reverse complement strand
ATTTTGCTCGGGTCAGTTTTGAGAGTTTCTTTCGAGGATATTTTTCTGTTTTTAGGAGGAGGATAGCAGGCTATCTGACGAGGGAAAACGGGAAAACAGACCGGAAGAAAATCCAAAGATGACCTGATAGTATTTTTTTATTGGAAAATATAGATAGGCTCTTAAATAGAGAAAGATAAAAGTTAGATATTTTAAGAATATAGGTTTGATAAAAAATGTTATTATTTATATTATGTATAAATAAAAAAAGAGATATGTTATGTAGAATCAGAATAAATAATGATCTTTGCAGCGCGAATTAGAGCCTGTCTGAATTTTACTCGGGTTGTAGTAAAATGCCGTTCTTGCTATTTGAGGTCTTTTGAAAGAGATATTGTTTGATGACCTGTAATATTCGAAAATCGTTTTGTTACAGCAGGAAGGGAATATTTAATAAGTATTTTCATAGAATTTGGATGGGCTTTTAGGTATAACATAAAAGAATAAGAGTAGTATGCGTTTATCCGATCTGCAAACTGGTGATGAAGCTGTAATTGTTAAAGTCTTGGGACATGGGGCTTTCCGTAAACGTATTACAGAGATGGGATTTGTTAGAGGGAAAAAAGTTTCTGTTTTATTAAATGCTCCGTTAAAAGACCCTATTAAGTATAAGATTTTAGATTATGAAGTCTCTTTAAGAAGAAGTGAGGCTTCTATGATAGAAGTCCTTACAGAAGGTGAAGCTGTAGATATGGTCTCTAATGAAGATCCTAATGTACTTCAAAATGATGATGTTGTTGAAAATGCAGCGGTTCGTTCGGGAAAAACGATTAATATAGCGCTTGTAGGGAATCCTAATTGTGGAAAAACCTCTTTGTTCAATGTGGCATCCGGTTCTCACGAGCATGTAGGAAATTATAGTGGAGTGACGGTCGATGCGAAAAAAGGATATTTCAATTATAAAGGGTATCATTTCAATATTTATGATTTGCCGGGGACATATTCATTGTCTGCATATTCTCCTGAAGAATTATATGTGCGTCGCCATATATTTGAACAGACTCCTGATGTTATCGTAAATGTCGTCGTCGCTTCTAATTTGGAGAGGAATCTATATCTTACTACCGAGCTTATCGATATGGATCTCAGTATGGTTATCGCTTTGAATATGTATGATGAACTGGAGCAGAGCGGAGCAGTATTGGATTATAAGACATTAGGAGAAATGATCGGTGTACCGATTATTCCGACAGTTTCACGTTCGGGTAAGGGAATTGATAATTTGTTCGATACGATTATTCGGGTATATGAAAATCAAGATCCGACCGTACGGCATATACATATCAATCATGGGAATGTAATTGAGTCGGGGATTAATGTATTGAAAGATAAGCTAAAAACCGATCCTCAAATAAAACAACATTTCTCGCCTCGTTATCTGGCGATAAAACTTCTTGAAGGAGATAAAGAAGTCGAATCTATATTAAAAGATAAGGTAGATTATGACGATTTGATTACATTGCGTAATAGAGAGGTGCAGCGTATTTCCAAGACTTTGGGAGAAGATGTGGAAACTGCTGTTTCTAATGAGAAATACGGATTTATTTCGGGTGCTTTGAAAGAAACCTTAGTACCCGGAGATAGGGAAAAAGCTCGTACTACTCATATAATAGATTCTTTAGTAACGAATAAGCTTTTCGGTTTTCCGATTTTTATTCTATTGATGTGGGTTATGTTTGAAGCGACTTTCAAATTAGGGGCGTATCCGATGGAATGGATCGAATCCGGAGTTGCATGGATCGGATCTTTGGTAGAAAGATATATGAGTGACGGTCCTTTGAAAGACCTGATTGTGGACGGTGTTATTGGCGGAGTAGGAGGCGTTATCGTTTTTCTTCCGAATATACTGATATTATATCTTTTTATTTCTTTTATGGAAGATTCGGGATATATGGCTCGGGCAGCTTTTATCATGGATAAGATTATGCATAGAATCGGGTTGCACGGTAAATCTTTTATTCCGTTAGTTATGGGTTTCGGATGCAATGTTCCCGCAATTATGGCATCTCGTACGATTGAGAGTCGCAGTAGTCGGCTTATTACGATTCTGATAAATCCTTTTATGTCTTGTAGTGCTCGTTTACCTATATATGTTTTGTTAATCGGAACATTTTTCCCTGATCATGCAAGTTTGGTTTTCATAGGGCTCTATTTGTTAGGTATCATTGTTGCTATCATTACAGCACGTTTATTGCGAAGATTCTTGTTCAAAAAGGATGAAACGCCTTTTGTTATGGAGTTGCCGCCCTATCGGATTCCTACGGCAAAAGCCACATTACGTCACATGTGGGGAAAAGCCGAACAGTATTTGAGGAAAATGGGAGGATTAATACTGGTTGCATCTATTATCATTTGGTTTTTAAGTTATTACCCGAGAACTTCTATTTCAGATACTGTATCTGAAACTACTGTAGAAGAAAGTTTTGTTCAGCAGCAAAATTCATATATCGGGAGAATAGGGCAATTTATTGAGCCGGTATTAGAACCACTCGGATTTAATTGGAAAGTTAGTATCGCTCTTATTTCCGGTACGGCAGCAAAAGAATTGGTTGTGAGTACTATAGGAGTCTTGTATTCAGAGGGTGCTTCGGATGATGATGCGACACTTTCGGCGAAACTTACTGCACCTAACCCACAAACAGGACATCCGGACTTTACACCATTGATTGCAATTAGCTTTATGGCGTTCGTTTTGTTGTATATTCCTTGTATCGCAACGATTGTTGCGGTGGCTAATGAGGCCGGAAGTTGGAAATGGGGATTATTCACAATTATTTATAATACCGGAGTTGCTTGGATTGTCTCTTTTTTGATCTATAATATCGGGAAATTGTTTATATAAAAGAAAGGGTATATATGAATCAGAATATAATTGTCGGGATTATCGGCATATTAGTAGCTTTATATTTATTGAGAGCTATTATTCGATTTGTTCGTAAAGATAAAAAATCTGCATCTTGTTGTAGTTGTTCAGGTTGTGGAAAGAAGAGTGATTGTTGCAAAGATACATTTGGAGAAAAAGGTTCTAAATAATGAAATAAAAATTCTCATTTGTCTTGCAGATTAAAAAAAATACACTACCTTTGCAATCGCAAATGAGAAAAACATGGTTCCTTGGCCGAGTGGCTAGGCACCGGTCTGCAAAACCGTTTACGGCGGTTCGAATCCGCCAGGAACCTCAATAAAAGCTCCAAAGCTATTGACAATCAATACTTTCGGAGCTTTTTAATTTTTTAAGGGACGAGAATAGGGCGACAAATTAGTAAAATACAAAAGTCTGACAATCAAAAAGTTGAAAACATCACAACGGTTATTTCTTCTATTCCTTTCTCTAAGAGCCTGTCTAAATTTTACTCGGGTCAGAGTTGAAAATTTCTTTTGAAGAGGTTCTAAAATGAACTTCCGATAGATATACTAATCCTGTATTACTTTGCGGATATGGAAAAGGCTTTTCGTTTGGCTGAAGAAATACAACGTATTGATTATTGGTGGTAATATGGTATCTATATATTATTTCCCTATAGGTTGTATGTCTTTACGTATATTCCGGGATATTTCCAGCAGTGTATAGAATTTCTTCTTATTTTCTATTGAAGATTTATTGTTTTCGTACCGTTTATTGGCATATTCTTTTGACTTATTGAATATCGTATATGAGATTTCGTTTTGGCTTTTACCCACCATAGTTGAGTCCAGTTGTTCTTCGGGGAAAAAGTCATCTAAATTGACGTCTCCTATCATCGTAGTTTCTAAAAAGTTTTTTTTCGTGTGGCTTTTATCCAGATAATATCCCACAAACATGTGACCGGGCATCCTTACCAATATCGGATCTATATTGATCGCTTTCAGTAATGAAGCAAATAAAACACTTCCGTCCACACAATTTATTTGTGCAGATTCCAGTACATCCTCGAATAGGCGTACCCGTTGAGAAAAAACCACATTTGAAGACAAACTCGAAGAAGATATAGAGCTATATTTCAAGTTTCGTTTTTGCAAAGCATTCCAAATTGCATATATTTGTTTTTCTACATATTTCCCTTGATATTGATAACCGAGGAATCGATTTACTATGCGTGTATTTAAAGCTTCTCTCAAAATAATATCGATCATCGGATGGTCTTCATTTACATAAGCTGCAAAAAATATCCCGGTATCATGGAATTTTTGTTTTTCATCGATATATCCCAATAAACACTCGTTTATACTCCTTACGGACATGGTTTTAACGTGTCTTCCCATTTTCTTGCGGTTTAGTTCTACCTGTATTGCTACGCTGACGGGAGAAGGTTGTATGGTTTGTTTTAAAGCATCGTATTTCCATATAATATCCGGGTATATCCTATATTCGGTTTTGGGTTTTTCCAGAATAAATTCAGAAACCGATTCTTCGAAAAAAGGTGTTGCTCCTACTGTAATTCTGACTTTACTGTGAGGTTTTCCCGATTTGATACAGACCGCAATACCGGATTTCGGATTTCCCAAATATGCGGTGTCTGCCGGAACGACAATTTGTGTATCGGAAACTGCAACGGAAAGGATAGCTGAAGGAAATATGTTTCCTCCCAAATCATCGACAATCTCGAATGTTGTATGTTCATTGTTATAACGATACCAGAATAGTCCGGCAATCATCAAAAGAAGGACAGAAAGTATGATTGTAGATATTATCCATGGATTCTTCTCTTTGCTCATTTTAGTCTATTTTAATCTGGGAACAAAGATAACAAATTCTGGATCAAGAAACTCTTGTAGATTTTCTTTTAAATGAGGCGAGATAAACATTATCGATTTTTTATCTGTTCTAACTTCAAAAATAATGAAATTATGGATAAAATCGCAATGCAGATACGATTGCTAAAAATAGAGGAATTGTCTTATAGAGATAAAACAAAACCGGGAGAGGCTTTGCAAGAACCTGTTTTTGTAAAGTTGTTATTGAATATATTACCTGATATTAGTCGAAATATCATAGAACTGATTGTCGGTGTAGTGTATCATACGAATTCTGAAGATTTGCTGACTTATGAAATCAAATCAACTTTCGAGATAAGAGAAATGGAAACGGTAGTATGTATCCGGGATTATAGTGTTTCTGTAGCTCCCGAACTGTTGAGTATATTGGTCGGAGTTTCGATCGGCACTTTGAGAGGAATGTTGGTTTTGAAAAGTACAGATTCATTTTTTTGCAACTACCCGCTACCGATAATTAATATTACAGAACTTATCGCTTCTTTACAAACCGAAACGGTAAAGCAATCCTCTTATTTCCCGTTTTTTAGATTCAGATATGAATAGTAGTCGGTTCTGCTTCGTTTTTTAAAAGTTCATATATTTCTTGTTGAGCTCTTACCGGGTTCTCAGGATTCTCGGTTACAGGTATATTTTGCAGGTGTTCATTGATAATGCAGGCCTGAGTATTGTCTTGCAATTGAAGTTGTAATATCTTTATAATTTTTTGTTTTATCTGTTCATCCGTGACGGGAAATGCTGTTTCTATTCGGCGACTCAGATTCCTTTTCATCCAGTCGGCAGAACTCAGGAAAACCTCCTCTTTACCTTCGGCGTTAAAGTACCAAATACGGGCGTGTTCCAAAAACTCATCGATAATACGGATAATCTTTATGTTTCGGCTATATGGCTGGTTGGGAACAAGGCAACAAATACCTCGAATGATTAAATCTATTTTTACTCCCGCTTCACTGGCGTCATATAGTAATCTGATCATTTCTTCATCTTGCAATCCATTCATTTTGAAAATGACATACGATTTTTTCCCTTGTCTTGCAAGCTCTATTTCACGAGCGATTTTTTCTTTTAATGAAGAAAGCATATTGAAGGGAGATACGATTAATTGTCCGAAATGAGGACATGCGACTCTACCTTCAAGCATGTTGAACAATAAATTTAAGTCTTGTATTAATATCGTATTATAGGTAAACAGTCCCATATCGGAGTATATTTTTGCCGTTTTTTCATTAAAATTTCCGGTACTCAAATAAGCGAAACTTTTTTCGATATTTTCTCCTTTTTCCGAATGACGTAATATCAAAGCCACTTTTGCATGAACTTTTAGTCCGGGAGTGCTGTATATTATCTTTATTCCATGTTTTTTCATCCGTTCAGAAGTTGCAATATTGTTCTCTTCATCAAATCTGGCTTTCAATTCTACAAAAACCGTGACTCTTTTCCCGTTTTTTGCGGCGGTGATGAGAGCATTTACTACTGCCGATTCTTCTGCGACTCTGTATTGAGTGATTTTTATCTCATCGACTTTAGGATCATAGGCGGCTTCGGTAAGGAAGCGGATTAAATAGTCGAACGATTGATAAGGGTAATGCAATAATACATCTTGTTTTTTTATGATTTTAAACATCGAACCAGATTGGTCGAATAGAGAAACCCGCATGGGGGAGAATGTTCGGGATGAGAGACTTGGAGAACCCGGATTAGGAAGTTTGATAAGGTCTTCCAACGTCAAATAACGTCCGGCCGGAATACATTGGGATTCCGGGATATGATATGTTTCACATAGATATCGAAGCATATCTGACGGCATTCTATGATTATAAACCATGCGGTTTGCTCTTCCCGTTTTTCTCTTCTTTACGCTTTTTTGGATCTCTTTCACCAGATCATAATTCCGATGTGGATCGATTGAAAAGTCTGCGTCTCGGGATATTCGGATACTATAATAAGAATCTACGATAAATCCCGGAAATACAATGTCCAAATTATATCCGATTGCATCATCGACGAACATCAGGTAGTGGGTTTCTCCGATAGACGGAAGAGAGATGAATCTGGGAACTTTAGAAAAAGGTATTTTTATTAAAGCATAACAATGTTCTGCATTGCTTTTTTTGTAAAGTTTTATGACCAAATAGAGTCTGTTATCTCGTAAGAAAGACGAAATATCGTCTTTTAAAATTAGAACAGGTTGTAGAAAAGGAAATATTTCGTCATAAAAATAATTTCGAATAAAGGCGCGGTGTATTTCTATTATAGGTTGTTCTCCCTGATATAAAATGATGTTATTTCTGGCAAGCTCCGGTAATATTTCATCTCGAAATATAAAAAAGAAATCTTGCATTTGTCGGCTTACCTCTTTGTTGATTTCGCATAAAGTTTCTTTTGCACGTGATTTTAGCTCGGGTTCGTTGTTTTCCTGAGCAATGGTTTGGCGATATTCCGATATGCGTATTTTGTAAAATTCCTCTAAATTCGAAGAAAATATAGATAAAAACTTAATTCTTTCGAATATCGGTAAATTTTTATTTCGAGATTCTGATAAAACTCGATAATTAAAAGATAACCAGCTGATATCTCTTTTAAAAAAGATTCGATTCTCATTCATCTGCGTAAACTTTTATGCTAGATAGGTAAATATAAGATTTATTTCGTTATTTTGTATCTGTTTTTTTGAAAATAATTAAACAGAGTGTAGAGATATTTTGTTTTGTCTCGATAGAAGATGATTATTTTGAAAAATCGAAAAAAAAGTGTAATATAGCATCCGAATTGTTTAAATAATGGTTACGTGGAACATAAGCAATTTATAGAGGAACTTCAAAGCAGATTGGGAAAAGATAAAAAAGAAATAGATAATCTTTTTTCAGATATGTTGCAAATACTGAAAGATCGTTGCGGTCAGATGGATACTTTATCTATACAAGGATTCGGGACTTTTGAGCCTCGAAAAAAAATGGAACGGATATCGGTAAATCCGGCAACGGGTAAAAGAATGCTTATCCCTCCCAAAATAGTTTTGGGTTTTAAGCCGGGAACAGTAATCAAAAATCGATTAAAAGATATTTCTGGGAGATGAACAATAAAATAACTATGCCCGATTTAGCGGATCTTCTTGCTCAAAAAGCCAGATGCACCAAAAAAGATGCAGAGCTTTTTTTAAAGGAGTTCTTCGGGTTGGCGTCTGAAGTTATATCTAGAGGAGAATCTTTGAAAATTAACGGGTTAGGTGTTTTTAAAGTCATCTGGGTAGAAAAAAGAGCCAGTGTCAATATTCAAACAGGGTTGCCTTTTGAAATTCCCGGACATTATAAATTAACTTTTACCCCTGATAAGAATCTTAAAGAAGCGGTTAATGCTCCGTTCGCTTGTTTTGAAGCGGAAGTCCTTCCGGATGATGTCATGACCGATGTTACTCTGACAGAAGTAGAAGATGAGGAAAATGAGGATCTTTTGGATTTTGAAGAAGGCGAAGTCACTGTAATGGATGGTGATGAACTTGTAACAAAGACGGAAACTGAAATTTCGACTTCTCGTGAAAACAGTGATGAAGAGGAAAAATATCCTTCATCGGAATCTGAAAGTGTACGGGAATCTGTTTGCGAAGAGAAAAATACGGATGAAGGGGAAGTTTCATTACAGCCTTTGCAGAAGTCTGTCCGGCCTGAAAATATAGATATAAAAGGTGAATTTAGACGCCGTACCAGAATGGGGTATATTTCAGGATTCCTGTCTGCTTGCCTTCTTATTTCATTGATCGCTTTGGGTTGGTTATATTTTGATAAAGTAGATTCGTATAAAGAAGTGAATCTGACAATGCATCCCGTGACTTTTACCATAAAAAAGAATAAAACCGATGTGAGTGAGAACAAAGATTCTTTGTCGGTTGTTGAAACGATGGTAACAGATTCTATAAAAGCAATAGCGGTAATGAAAAGAAAGTCGAATATGGCGGATGAAGTCGTAAAGCAAAGGACTGATGTCCGAGATGAAGAAAAATATCCGGATGTTGATTCGACAGATTCGCAACAACACCAAAAAAAGATAGACGAACCGAAAATTCCGGTTACTGAGATTGTAAAACCGGGTATTTTTTTGACAACTATTTCGTTAAAACATTATGGACATAAAACTTTTTGGGTTTATATCTATGAGGAAAATAAAATGAAGATACAAAACCCGAATAATGTTCCAATTGGTACGGTCTTGGTTATTCCCGATCCGAATAAATATGGAATAAATTCGAGAAATGAAGAGTCTGTTGATAAAGCAAAGGCTCTTGCGGCAGAAATATTGAAAAGATATGAAAAATGATCTATAATAGCCTAAGTCGTCCGTTGGATTCAGTCGGGCGACTTAGTTTTTTTTAATATATAGTTCTTTCTTTTTTAACATCTAAATTGTTAAATGTAAAAGCAACATGGCTACTTTTGCAACATTACATAGAATAAAAATAATCGATAAATATAAATAACTCATTTAAAAAGAAAAAATATGAGTCAAACAGTTGATATTCGAGAACTTAATGAACTTATTGCCAGCAAGAGTTCTTTTGTCAATATGATTACAATGGGCATGGATCAGGTCATTGTAGGTCAAAAACATCTTGTAGATTCTCTTTTGATCGGATTGTTGTCTAATGGACATATTTTGTTAGAGGGTGTTCCCGGATTGGCAAAAACATTAGCTATTAAAACACTTGCATCATTAATTGATGCTAAGTATAATCGTATTCAGTTCACTCCTGATTTACTTCCGGCCGATGTAATCGGTACGATGGTTTATAGTCAGGCGAAAGAGCAGTTTCAAGTAAAGAAAGGTCCTGTTTTTGCAAACTTTGTTTTGGCAGACGAAATAAACCGTGCACCGGCAAAAGTACAGAGTGCTTTGTTGGAAGCGATGCAGGAACGTCAGGTGACAATTGGTGAGGAAACTTATAAACTGGATGATCCGTTTCTTGTCTTGGCTACTCAAAATCCGATCGAGCAAGAAGGTACGTACCCTCTGCCTGAGGCACAAGTTGACCGTTTCATGTTGAAGGTAATTATAGGCTATCCTAAAAAAGAAGAGGAACGATTGATTATCCGTCAGAATATATCCGGCGAAAGAGCCAAAGTTCAGCCGGTATTGAAAGCTGAAGAAATCATCGAGACTCGTAATATCGTCCGAAAAGTATATATAGATGAGAAGATCGAACGCTATATTGTTGACATCGTATTTGCAACTCGTTTCCCTCAAGACTATGGTTTAGGAGATATAAAGGATATGATTTCGTTCGGGGCTTCGCCGCGTGCATCTATCAATTTGGCTTTGGCGGCTCGTTCGTACGCATTCTTGAAGCAGCGGGGATATGTGATTCCCGAAGATGTTCGTGCTGTGTGTCATGACGTGATGCGGCATCGTATCGGTTTAAGTTATGAGGCAGAAGCAAACAATGTTACGTCTGAGGAGGTGATCAGTGAAATATTGAATAAGGTAGAAGTTCCCTAAATAAAAGTATTCCGGAGAATTATAACGTATGGAGACGACAGAATTATTAAAAAAAGTCCGCCAGATCGAAATAAAGACGCGGGGACTATCCCGTAATATCTTTGCGGGGCAGTACCATACGGCTTTTAAAGGGAGAGGTATGGCCTTTTCCGAAGTTCGGGAATATCAATTCGGGGATGATGTTCGGGATATCGATTGGAATGTAACAGCCCGTCATCACAAACCTTATATCAAAGTTTTCGAAGAAGAGCGGGAATTGACAGTTATGCTGCTTGTCGATGTTTCCGGCAGTCGTAATTTCGGTGCTGTGGGTGAGTCGAAAAAAGAGGTGATGACCGAGATTGCTGCGACTTTGGCATTTTCTGCAATACAAAATAATGACAAAATAGGAGTTATCTTTTTTTCAGATCAAATAGAGAAATTTATTCCGCCGAAAAAAGGAAGAAAACATATCCTCTATATTATTCGGGAATTAATTGATTTTCAGCCTGAGCATACGGGAACGAATTTATCTCTGGTATTAGAGTATTTGACTAATGCGATCAAGAAAAGGTGTACGGCATTTTTCATTTCGGATTTTATTACCGAAGAAAATTTTAAAAATGCTTTATCGATTGCTAATCGTAAGCATGATGTTGTAGCTGTTCAGGTGTATGATAGGAGAGAGACCGAACTTCCGAATGTCGGATTGATGAAAATGCAGGACTCCGAACGGGGTGAGGAAAAGTGGATCGATACTTCTTCCAAGAGGGTGAGAGATACATACTCGCAATGGTGGTCTCAACGTCAAGGTCGTGTGTTGGATGCTGCTCGCAAGAGCAGAGTCGATATAACCGCTATCGCTACGGATGAAGATTACGTATTGGCTTTGATGAATCTGTTTAAGCATAGGGGATGATAAGCCTTATAACGGATAAAAATAGAAATTCTGAGATGAAAGATATTTATAAAAAGCTATTGATGAAGTTTTTCGCAGTGGTGTCGGCTATCTTTATAGTTTGTCCGGTTTTTGCCGGAGACCCTGTTGTTCGGGCTCGGATGGATTCGGCATCTATATGGATGGGTGAGCAGACGCGGATACATTTGGAGCTCGTACAGGATAAAAATAAGGTAATTTCTATGCCGGTATTAAATGATACGTTAGTTGCTGGAGTAGAAATTTTGAATGTTTCGAAGCCGGATACCGTGTTGTTGGGTAATGATCGCGTTCAAATCAACAGAGATATTTTAGTGACCTCTTTTGATTCGGGTTTCTATTATATACCGCCATTTCGGTATATTTTAAATAATGATACGTTTTCTACTCAGACATTGAGTTTGAAAGTCGTTCCGGTAGAGGTTGACACGACTCAGGCTGCGATTGATATAAAGGGAGTGCAAGAGCCTCCGTTTGTATTGTTCGATTATATTTCAGATACTCTCCTTACTGTTATAGGTATCATTGTTTTATTGGCTTTGATTGTTGCCGGATATTTTTATTACAGAAAGAAAAAGAGACCGGGAGAGGACACTGTTTCTCCAGAGGATCTGTTACCTCCGCATGAGCGTGCGTTAAAAGCTTTAGAAGTTTTAAAGGAAGATAAACTTTGGCAGAATGGACAGGAGAAAGAGTATTATACTCGATTGACTGAAATTTTGCGTGAATATATTGATGATCGTTTTCATATTAATGCAATGGAGATGACATCATCTCAGATTTTATCTGTTTTACGTTCTAATAAAGAAACCAAAGCTGTTGATACACAGTTAAAACAGATTTTGGAAATGGCAGATTTTGTGAAGTTTGCAAAGATGAGACCGCTTCCGGATGATAACGAAGCGACAATGCGGGATGCAATAACTTTTGTCGAAGAAACAAAAGTCGTTGAAGAACTCCCCACTGCAAATGAAGAGAAAAAGGAAAACGGTGTACAGGCCGAAGACAAAATCTCTGTATCCGGTTCTGATAAAAAAGATGAATTATGATATTTGCGAATCCTCTATATTTATGGTTGTTACTTTTGCTTCTTCCGGCAATAGCCTGGTATATTATGAAGCATAAAAAAGCTCAAGCCTCATTGCAGGTTTCATCTACTTTTGCTTTTGATAAATTACCCACGACTTATAAGGCTTATTTACGGCATTTACGCTTTGCTTTGCGTTTAGGTGTTATTGCATGTGTGATTGTTGCATTAGCTCGTCCTCAATCGACAGATAAGTGGGAGAATCAAACAACAGAAGGTGTTGATATTGTTGTCGCTTTAGATATATCGACAAGTATGTTGGCACGTGATTTTAAACCCAATCGTATTGATGCGGCAAAAGATGTTGCGGCACAGTTTATCACAGGACGTACACATGATAATATCGGGTTGGTAATATTTGCAGGAGAAAGTTTTACGATGTGTCCGATGACTACAGACCATGCCGTCTTATTGAACTTATTGAAAGATGTTCAGTGCGGTATGATCGCCGATATGACAGCTATCGGAGACGGACTTGCTACAGCTGTAAACCGTATTAAAGACGGTCCGGCAAAGTCGAAGACGATAATACTGTTGACAGATGGTACTAATAATGCGGGAGATATTGCTCCGGTTACGGCTGCACAGATTGCAAAATCGTTCGGTATTCGGGTATATACGATTGGAGTAGGAACACAGGGAACTGCACCATATCCGGTTCAGACCCCGTATGGTATCGAATATCAGAATATTCCAGTAGAAATAGATGAAGTTACTTTGAAACAGATCGCCTCTACTACAGGAGGAGAGTATTTCAGAGCTACGAATAAAGGTGTTTTGAAAAATATATTTTCAGAAATCGATAAGTTAGAAAAAACAAAATTGACGGTAACAGAATTTAGTCGTAGAGAAGAGAACTTTATGCCGTGGGCAATCATGGCTCTGATTTTGTTGATTTGTGAGATTGTTTTGAGAAATACTTTATTAAGAAACATTCCTTAAATGATTTGATTATGTTTCGATTTGCACAACCAGAATATTTATATCTTCTTTTTATAGTGCCGCTAATATGGCTGCTCTATTTTTATAGTGTGTATAAAAAAAAGAAAAATCTGGAAAAATTCGGTCATGTAAAGACTCTTGAGCCCTTAATGCCGGATGTTTCAAAATATAAACCGGGAACAAAGTTCTTTTTACAGCAGTTGGCATTGATTGTTTTGGTATTTTTGATTGCCAGACCTCAAATGGGGGCAAAAGTAGAAACGGTGAAAAAACAAGGTGTAGAGATTGTCGTAGCTTTGGACGTTTCTAATTCGATGCTGGCCCGGGATATTAATCCGAGCCGTCTGGAAAAGGCTAAAATGATGTTATCTAAGTTGGTAGATGAGTTGGATAACGATAAAGTCGGGTTGATTGTGTTTGCCGGAGACGCATATACGCAATTGCCGATTACTTCAGACTTTGTTTCGGCGAAAATGTTTTTGTCCAGTATCGATCCCAATATGGTTCCTACTCAAGGGACGGCAATAGGAAGAGCGATTAGTTTGGCAATGAATTCGTTTACTCCGGATGAAAGTGCCGATAAGGCGATTATCGTGATCACAGATGGAGAAAACCATGAAGATGATGCGGTTGCAATGGCTGCGGAAGCGGCAAAAAAAGGCATTCGTGTGGATGTGATCGGGATCGGTTCACCACAAGGATCACCTATCCCGATGAGTAATGAAAGCAGTGATTTCAGGAAAGATAATGAGGGAAATGTCGTCATTACTAAATTGAATGAGCAGATGGGACAGGAGATTGCTAAAGCCGGAGAAGGTATTTATGTAACAGCAGATAATACGAACAGCGCTTTACGTGCTTTGACCAACCAAATAAAAAAGATGAAAAAATCAGATATCGAAAGTAAAGTATATTCAGAATATGACGAACAGTTTCAGGGGCTTGCTTGGATCGTACTTTTGTTATTATTGATTGATATTTTTATTTTGGATCGGAAGAACGAATGGATGAAGAAATTTAATTTCTTTACTAAATAAAATTTGTTTTTAGTCGGTGGTGTACCCCCGTGCTTTTAAAAAAACGGAAAGGTTATGAAATATATAGCGATAATAGTTTCATTGTGTTGTTTTACCGTACTTTCAGCTCAGAATTCGGCAAAAGAACCTATGTCATCCAGTAAAGAAGTGAACAAAAAGGCTGAGCGAAACAGCATTCGTAGTGGAAATAAACTATATTCCGGCGAGAAATATACCGAATCGGAAATTGAGTATAGAAAGGCATTAGATGCTAATCCCGACTCATGGATGGGGATGTATAATTTGGGAAATTCGTTGTTCCGTCAAGGGAAGTATGAAGCCGCTTTCGAACAATATAAAAAGGCGGCGACATTAGAAACCGATACTATAAAAAGTTCTCAGGCATGGTATAACATGGGCAATGTGTTTATGCAGGATAAAAAATATGCTGAGAGTATAGATGCGTATAAGAATGCGTTACGGCGAAATCCGAAAGATGATGAAGCACGCTATAATTTGCGTTTGGCTCAGTTGCTTTTAAAGAAACAACAGCAAGATCAGAAAAATCAAGATCAAAATAAAGATCAGAATAAGGATAATAAAGACCAGAAAGACCAAAATAAAGATAATAAGGATCAGAATAAAAATCAACAGCAAAATCCGAAAGAAGATAATAAGCAAGATAAAAAAGAGCAGGATAAACAACAATCATCTTCACCTCAAATGTCTAAAGAAAATGCACAACAGATATTAGATGCTATGCAGCAAGATGAACGGAATACTCAAGAAAAAGTCCGTAAAGCTATGATGCAACAGCAGAAACGGAAGAAAACAGACAAGGAATGGTAATGGTGATTAAAGATTAAAACTCATTCGGTATGACAAAAAGAACAAGATTCATAATGTTCATATTCTTTTTCATAAGTGTTGCGACTTATGGAGGAAATAATGTACGTTTTGAATTGATAGTTCCGGAGAAAGTTTATTCGGGTCGGGAATTTACGATCATTTTTCGTCTTGAAAATGCTGAAGGACAAGATTTCAGAGCTCCGGAGTTTAGCGGATGTCAAGTTATAAAAGGACCTGAAATTTCTCATCCTTCACGGTATGCAATGGAGTGGGGAATAGGGCGGTCTTTAAGTTATACAGATTATGCATATATTTTGAAAACCGACCGCAAAAAGAAGGTGAAAATAGGGGCTGCGACAGTCAGGGTTGATGGAGATCTGTTGAAAACCGCTTCACATACGATTTTACTTGATAAATCCTCTAAACAAGAGTATGCCGATAATGTTATATCATTTACAGCTGTTGTCCCGGAAAAAGTAGAAGTGGGGAAAACTTTTAAGGCTGTTTTTGTTTTGAAAAATGCGCAAGGAGAAAATTTTAATCTTCCGGTAGTAAAAAATTGCGAATTTATTTACGGACCGGAGGTCTCTCGTAAGGGAGGGTTTTCGTTCTGGGGACGTACTTCGGTAGAAACGGTATATACGTTGATATTGAAGGCGAAGAAAACGGGGACAGTTAAATTTCCCTCTGCTTCAGTAGATGTAAATGGGAAAGTTTTGAAAACAAAAAAAGTAAAAATAAAAATATTGCCGGAGAGTGAAAAAACTCGTAAAACGAGATTTAATGAGGCTCAACGGAAATATCAATCTATATAAGTAGTAACAAAATATAGTATATATAGAAATGAAAAAATTATTTTTCATAATAGCGGTTTTTTTCAGTACTATTTCATCCGGTTTTGCTGATGGGGTGAAATTTTCTGCATCAGCACCGGGACAAGTAATCAAAGGACAGACATTCCAAGTAACATTTACTTTGATCAATGCAAATGGTCAAGATTTAAGAGTGCCTGAATTTCCCGGATGTAACGTCCTCTTTGGTCCTGCTGTTTCTCAAGGATCGCAATTTACCAGTATAAACGGGAAAACAACTACTCAAACAGAAGAATCCTATACTTATACGTTAAAGGCGATTAAAGAAGGAACTTATAAGATAGGATCTGCAACTATTCGAGCAGGAGGAAAGCAATTGACATCCAATACTCTTAGTTTGAAAATTTTGCCTCCGGATAAAAACTCCGATAATAGCTCTGACGATGATCGGGAATATGCACCTTCGGCTCAGGGCTCTGCAGGAACTGATGCGACGACATTTGCCCGTTTGATACTTTCAAGAACAAAGGTATATGAACAAGAAGCTATATTGGCAACTATAAAATTATATACCAAAGCTGCCAATATGGGACTTGAGAATTATACTTTTCCGAGTTTTGACGGCTTTGTAGTTCAGGATATGCCGATTCAGAATCCTCAGTTTGAGTTAGATCACTATGATGGAGCTAATTATACAACAGTTGTGATTAAGAGAGCTTTGTTATTTCCTCAACGTTCGGGAAAAATAACGATTAATCCCGGTAAATTCGATATGGCGTTACAGGTCGTACGTCCCATGAGAGGGCCTTTCGGTATGATGCGAGGTTTGCAGGAAGTAAAAAAGACGGTGCGGACACAACCGGTTACTGTAGAAGTATTGCCGTTGCCGGCAGGAAAGCCGGCCTCATATATGGGAGCTGTAGGAACATTTACAATTACTTCTTCTATAAATAGAGAGAATCTGAAAACCAATGAAGCCGTAACAGTAAAATTACAAATCAAAGGGGTTGGAAATCTTAAATATGTAAAGAATCCGGAAATCAAATTCCCGGCTGATTTCGAAGTTTATGATCCAAAGATTGATGTGAAAACTCAAAATACGACATCCGGAGTAGAAGGTGTCCGTACGATAGAATATACCGCAATTCCTCGCAATGCAGGAGATTTTGTTATTCCGGGAATCGATTTTTCATATTTCGACGTTCATTCGAATAGCTATAAAACTTTGACCACACCGGAATATCATTTAAAAGTAGAAAAAGGCGCTGGAGGTTCTTCATCTCATATCTCCAATTTTACGGATAAGGAAGCTTTGCAAATGTTGAATCAAGATATCCACTTTATTAAAACCGGAAATTTACATTTGCAAAAATCTCCGTCTCTTGTGTGGGGAAGTACGGGATATTGGTTGTGGTATATTTTGCCTGCATTGTTTTTTATTATATTTGTAATTGTCAATCGGAAGCAGGCCAGGGAGAATGCAAATGTTACTTTAATGAAAACGAAAAAAGCTAATAAAGTAGCGACACGAAGGTTGAAAACTGCAGGGAAATATTTGAAAGAACATCAGAAAGAGGCGTTCTACAATGAAGTTCTGCAGGCTGTATGGGGATATTTGAGTGATAAATTAAGTTTGCCATTGTCGGAATTGACTCGGGATAATGTTGCTGCTGAATTAGCAAAATATGGAGCAAGTGAAGATTTGATAAATCGTTTTATGGAAATATTGGATACTTGTGAGTTTGCTCAGTATGCACCTTCTCAATCAGACAGTGCGATGGATAAGCTATATGCAGATACGGTGGAAGCAATAGGAAAAATGGAAAATACCGTAAAGAAATAAATAGAGATATGGATATGAAAAAAATATATAGTATTCTGTTTTTTTTCTGTCTCATTACTACTGTTTGGGGACAAGAATTATTGAATCAGGCAAATGAGTCATATAGCCGGGAAAATTATAAGAAAGCGGCAGAATTATATGAGAAAGTTCTTCAAGACGAAGGAGTCTCTTCAGATTTATACTATAATTTAGGAAATGCTTATTATAAAGATAAGCAGTATGCGAAAGCTATATTGAACTATGAAAGGGCATTATTGCTCTCTCCGGGAAACGAGGATGCACGATTTAATTTGAGTATGGCGAATAGTCATATAACGGATAAGATAGAACCGGTAGGCTCGTTCTTTTTGACTGTTTGGATTCATACCTTAATAAATACTTTGTCGTCAAATAGCTGGGCTATATTGGGTATTATTAGTTTCTTGCTTTTTATTGTCGGTATTTATTTATATTTTTTTACAAGAAATGTATTATTGCGGAAAATAGGATTCTTCGTCGGATTATTATTGTTATTAGTTTCTATATTCTCAAATAGTTTTGCATCGGCACAAAAAGATAAGATAACCGAGCGTAACGAAGCCATAGTGTTTGCACCGACGATAACAATTAAAAGTTCACCGGCTGAAAGCGGAACTGATCTTTTTGTTTTGCATGAAGGTACAAAGGTGAAACTTTTGGATAAAGTTGGAGAATGGTCTGAAATTTTGTTGGCAGACGGAAACAGAGGTTGGATACCGACAGATCAAATCGAAATAATTTAAAATAAAAATATAAAAAACGCTTATTAAATTACACAAAGTGGCGGAAGCATTTTGTCGCTTTGTGTAATCTTATTTTATAAAAACATTATGCTTGAGGAACTTATCAAGATAGATCAACAAATATTGTTGTTGCTTAATCGGTATCATACTGTGTATTGGGACCAAGTTATGTGGGTATATACCGGCAAATATATCTGGATACCGCTTATTTTGTCATTTGCTTGGGTATATTTTCGGAAAAACTGGAAAGATGCGTTATGGACAATATTAATGATGATTCTTGTCGTTACTGTATGCGATCAATTCGCTTCGACGATTTGTAAACCTTATTTTGCCCGTTTCAGACCGGCTCAAGATCCGGACTTTTCTCAGTTCGTTACTATTGCAAACGGATATCGGGGTGGAAAATTCGGTTTCATCTCAAGTCATGCTGCGAATGCTGCCGGTTTGGTAACTTTTACTGCGTTATTATTCAGAAATAAATTATATACGATTACTGCTATTATATGGGCTTTGCTGACATGTTATTCCCGTATGTATTTGGGAGTTCATTATCCGGGAGATATTTTAGCCGGAAGTGTTTGGGGAATATTGACCGGATGGGGAGGCTACTATCTGTATGTTGCGGGACGCAGTAATGCGGTAAAACGGGGGTGGCTTCAAGGAAATTTTTCTCCTTATTATAATAATAAGGATGTTCGTATAATTGTTGCCGTAATTTATGTTACGTTTTTGGCTATATTGATAATATCTCCTTGGATTAATTTCAGAATAAAGTAAACCACTGTTAATTTATACTGAAAAACTCACAGAAAATTTTCCCTGTGAGTTTTTTTATTAAAATGAACGATAAAAAAGTCCGATAAATTTGGAAATGTGGATTTTTAAATATAAATTTAATGCGTATTACAAACCATAGCTATTAACCATTTAAAACATTAACGACTATGACTAAAACAATAACATTTAATGAACTTCGCCGTATCAAAGATTGTTTACCCGATGGTTCTATGCACAGAATAGCAGATGAGTTGAATGTAACGGTACAGACTGTTCGCAATTATTTCGGTGGAAATAATTATGAATACGGGAAAAATTGCGGTCTGCACATAGAACCAGGTCCTGATGGTGGTATAGTCGTATTGGACAACACTACTATATATGATATGGCGATGTCTATTCTTCAAGAAGAGAATAGCATGGCCGAAGAAAAATAGAAGTAAATAATTTTTAAACTTTTGCGTTATGGGCGATGATAAATTAATCACTATAGCCATTTATACGTACGAAAAGGCTCAGATTATAAAAGGCATTCTGGAGAACGAGGATATCCCGGTGGCTATCCAAAACGTAAATCTGATACAGCCGGTAATATCGTCAGGTGTACGCGTAAGAATCAGAGAACAGGATTTACCGCATGCTCTTCAAATTTTAGAACAGTATTCACTTTTCGATGATAAAGATCATCAAAAAGATAAAAGTAAAAATCACGAAAAAAAAATTCTAATTCCGGTCGATTTCTCCGACTATTCTTTTAAAGCCTGTCAGATTGGCTTTGATTTTGCAAAGGCTCATAATGCCAAAGTGATGTTATTTCATGCTTATTTCAGTCCATATTTCCCGGGCGCTATACCAATCACCGATACATTTACTTATGAAGTTTCTGAAGATGAAGCGCTGAAACAGGTGCAAGATCGAGTAGGAAAAGATATGGCTCGTTTTGTCGAGACTTTGCATAAGCAGATTGCTGAAGGGTTACTACCGGGTATAGAATTCGATTATGTCCTTCGGGAAGGTATTCCAGAAGATGAAATCAATCATTATAGTAAAGAATATAATCCTATGCTGATTGTAATGGGGACACGCGGAAAAAGCCAGAAGGAGCTCGATTTGATAGGAAGTGTCACGGCAGAAGTTTTGGATTCTACAAAATTCCCGGTGTTTGCCGTACCTGAGAGTGTTCCGTTTACAATGATTGATGAGGTAAATAACATCGCGTTTTTTACAAACTTCGATCAACAGGATTTGATAGCGATAGATACGTTTATGAGATTATTCGGTTCGTATGATTTTAAGATTAACTTTGTTCATATGAATACTAAACGAGACGCTTGGAATGAAATCAAATTAGCAGGGATGAAGGAATATTTCGATAAACATTATCCGGGACGTGAAGTTGCTTATATGATGTTAAATGGAGATGATTTCTTGAATAGTGTAGAAAAGTTTATCAGAGATGAAAAAATCGATATATTAACGATGACGACACGAAAGAGAAATATATTTGCGAGGTTGTTTAATCCGAGTATTGCTCATAAGATGCTATTCCATGCAGATACTCCATTGTTGGTGATTCCCTCTGTCGGATGGTGAAGATTTTAAGCGAAGCTGAGAAATATATTCCCTGAAATTACTTACTGTATTTCAGGGAATATTATTTTTTAGATCCAGTTTAAAATTTTGTTCCATACTATGATGGAAGTTTTAATTTTGAGAGACTGTTTAGATTTTACACGAACATTTTTTGATAGCTGTTTTCGAGAATACTTTTTTGTCAGAAAATTTAGATAGGTTTCTTATACTTATGTAAGTTAAATGATTTATATATAGAAAGATATACATTGTTTTATTGAGAAAATTAAGAAGCTTTTTAATCCTTTTTGCTCAGAAAATTTAAATGGGCTCTAAAAAAATCTGCTATTTTATATCGCTATTACGATCATTTTGCATAATTTTGGTTCATTAATAATACACACAATTGACCTCAGATGAAAAACAAAACTTCATTATCGGCACTTCTCGCAGTGCTGTTCGGATTCTTTATCATGGGATTCTGTGATGTAGTCGGTATGGCTACCTCTTATGTAAAAAATGATTTCGGATTGTCCGAAACATTAGCGGGTTTTATCCCTTCCGCAGTATTTTTCTGGTTTTTACTTTTGTCCGTTCCTACAGCTATCGTGATGAATAAAATTGGCAGAAAGCGGACTGTTTTGGTAAGCATGGTTGTAACTATTGTGGGAATGATGCTACCTTTTATTTCTTATAACTTGGTATCTTGCATGGTCGCTTTTGCGTTTTTAGGAATTGGAAATACCATTTTACAAGTTTCTTTAAATCCGTTATTGACCAATGTTGTAAAAGGCGATGCTTTGACCAGTTCTTTAACCGGAGGGCAAGTTATTAAAGCAATATCATCATTTTGCGGACCGTTTATTGCCGCATTTGCCTTGAGTTTTTTCGGATCTTGGGAATATCTTTTTCCGATTTTTGCTGTAATAACTTTGATTTCTACGCTGTGGCTGTTAGTTAGTCCTATTCAGGAGGAGAAACCCGATTCAGCTTCGTCATTCGGAGCGACATTCGGATTATTGAAAGATAAAACGATTTTGCTCCTTTTCTTGGGAATAGTGTTTGTCGTAGGTACGGATGTAGGAATGAATACTATTGCTCCGAAATTGCTTATAGAACGTTGTGGCATGGCTGTTGATGCTGCAGGATTCGGTTCGAGCGTATATTTTGCTTGTCGTACAGTCGGAGCTTTTGTCGGTACGGCCTTGTTAGCGAAATATTCACCTGTTAAATTTTTCCGGATCAATATCCTTATAGCGATTTTAGGTATGTTAGCTCTGTTTTTTGTGAATGATTTGATGTTAATATATGCAATGATCGGGTTAGTAGGGTTTGTATGTTCAAGTATTTTCTCTGTTATTTACTCTATGGCATTACAAAGTCGTCCCGACAAAGCAAATGAAATTTCCGGTTTGATGATTACGGGAGTTTTTGGTGGAGCGATTGTTCCTCCTTTGATGGGATACGCTACGGATTTGGTTGGGAGTCAAAACGGTTCTGTCGCGGTTATTTTAGTTTGCATATTATATTTGACATATTGTTCTTTCGGTATTAAAGTAAAAAATAATTGAGAATTTGATAATTTATGAAGCTCCGGGAAGTTACTATTTGTAGCTTCCCGGAGTTTTTTTAATACAGTTTAAAGTTTAATTAGGTTCTTATTCGAGATGTGAATCTATTGTAGCTGATATGAGTAAGGAAAAAATATTTCCGTAAAATTTAAATAGGTACTAAAATAATATTATAATAAAAATATTATCTTTGCTGCGTTTCGGTTCATAGTTCCTGTTCAGGGACATGATTAAAAGGGAATCAGGTGAGAATCCTGAACAGTCCCGCTGCTGTAAACTCTGTAAAATGTTTTGACAAAATACTTTGCCACTGTTTATTTTCTGTAAATGGGAAGGCGTTCAAAACAGGAGTAAGTCAGAAGACCTGCCGGACAAACTCATTTCAATAGCTTTCGAGGAATAAGCTTTTGAGTATTATTACGCGGTATTTTACCATATAATGTTCACTTTCTTATTTTTAGTTGGCTATTTGATTAGTTAGAATCAAATAAATATATCAGTATGCAGAAATTTTTACGTTTTAATTGTGAAAAAGATTTTGTTTTGCAGGGTTTGAGAAAGTCCCGAGTATTGCTTTGTTGCAGTTTATTGTCAGCTTCGTTAAGTGTGACGGGACAAACAACCTCAGTAACTAAAGTGTTGGAATATGTTCCTGCACCCGGGCAATTCGTGAATGCATCTTTGCCTAAATATGAAGCAGGAGATACGGATGAATCGATTCGGGCAAAGGCAGAATCGACAATGAAAGCCGGTAGTTCGTTTATCGGTTTGGGAGCTTATGGCGGTTATGTGGTTGTCGGTTTTGATAAACCGATTGTGAATGTTCCCGGCGAGTATGATTTTAAGACAGCGGGAAATGCGTATGTAAATAATGCCGAGTGTGGAATTATTATGGTATCTCAAGATAAGAATGGAAACGGCCTTCCTGATGACGAGTGGTATGAATTGGCCGGTTCGGAATATAATAACCCTAAGACAGTTCATAATTATAAAATAACTTATTACAGGCCTCAATACGACATAGAAATACGGAAAGGAGGAACTCCTGATGAAAATTATATAAATAACCCAGCTTCATTTCGTACAGAAACAGAAAATAATAATATTGCGGATGTAATGTGGAAAGATAATTTGGGAAATACAGGTTATGTATTGCGTAATACTTTCCATAAACAGCAGTCTTATTATCCGATGTGGATCGAATCGGATGAGTTGACATTTTCGGGTTCTTTATTGCCTTCGAATGCTGTACAGTCCGGGAATATATGGCAATTTCCGGCTTATGACTGGGGGTATGCCGATAATTGGAGTGCCAATGAGTCGAATGAGAAAATCGGGATGAAAATAGATTGGGCTGTCGATAAATACGGAAATCCTGTTCGTTTGACACATATCGATTTTGTAAAGGTATATACTGCTTTGAACCAATGTGTCGGAGCTGTAGGAGAGACATCGACAGAATTTAAGTCTGTCATAGATCTTCATCCCGATGCTCAAGTATCTGAAGACAAATCTGTTGTTTTGGATTTATCCGAAGCAGTTTTAGATGAATCGACAAAGGTTTCGGATTTTATTTTCGATACAGAAACGAAATTCTTTGATTTTAATGATTTGTTCCGTTTTTCACATTCGGCAACGGATTGGGGTGGGGGTTCTTTCTCTTGGGACGGTTTTGTTTGCAGTAAACAGCAACCCGATCTGAATGAACCTTCGGATTTATACAACCCGGATGGCAGTGTAAATACAGATGTCGTAAGTTCGTGGGAATATTTGCCGCAGAATACTTACGCTGCAGTGATCGGAGCAGGCGTAAACGGGGATAATACCCCATATATTTTCGGATATTGGAACTCATATAGTGATCAAAGTATTATATCTTTTGCAGACGGAATGTCTCATAGAGTAAACGGTGTGTATGTGACGAATGCTGCCATAAATTATATTTCGATGAAATATGGTGATTCTTATGGGAAAAAGTTTGGTGGAAAAAATGGGACAGATCCGGATTTCTTAAAATTGACGGCTGTTGGAAAGAATGGTGATACTGAAACCGGGAGTGTCGATTTTTATTTGGCTGATTATCGTTCAGATTATAGTTGTGACGATTATATTGTCACAGACTGGAGTTGGATGGATTTGTCTTCTTTGGGAGAGATTTCTTCGATAGAGTTTTCTTTGTCATCTTCAGATAATGGAGATTATGGAATGAACACTCCGACTTATTTTTGCTTAGATGGCTTGTCGGTAAATCCTCAGGCTTCAGTGCCGTCTGCAATATCAGAAAGTGAGAAAGCTCTTTCTTGGAATGTATATCCTAATCCGGCATCGAATTATATTCGCATCAAAGGTGATGAATATAAAAAAGCTGATATTTATACGTTAAACGGAGTTCTTGTTCGTTCTGTTTCAGCATCTGAACAAATTTATGTAGGAGATCTGGCTACCGGACTATATTATATCCGGATTACAGATGATACATATACTTCAACATTGAAATTTATCAAACAGTGATAAGTTAAGTTTTCCTTTACAAATTAATCTGCGCAAAAAGAAGCTGTGTCGAAATACCGACATGGCTTCTTTTATATCCTTTTTTATAAACAAAGTATAATCTTTTTCCGTTTAATATAAAAAAAATTATGGATTTTGTAACGGTAATATCTTTATTGATGGCAGGAATGATCTGTGGTATTGTAAATGTCATCGGAGGCGGAGGTTCTTTATTGGCACTTCCGGTTTTATTGGCTTTAGGGTTGCCTGCAGGAGTTGCTAACGGAACTAATAGAATTGCTATTCTATTACAGGATATAGTAGCGGTAACGACATTTCATAAACAAAAACAGCTTCCATTACGTGAGGGCTTCATTCTTTCTGTTCCTGTTATTATTGGTGCTATGGTAGGAGCATGGCTGGCAGCAGAATATTTAACCGAAACAATTCTGAATATTGTTATTTTGTTGTTGACTGTATTGATGATTGCAGCACTTTTCTTTCAGCCGGATAAATGGACTCGTATTAAAAATTCGATAGTTTTTCGTGGCTTGACCGTGAGTAATTTTATTTTATTGTTTTTCATCGGTTTTTACGGAGGATTTATACAAGCAGGATTTACTTATCTCGTATTAGCAGTATTGGTGTTGAGAATGGGACATAATATGGTTACGGGAGATGCTTTGAAACTTTTCCTTAATTTGATGATTATTCCTGTCGCTCTGATAATATTTATATATCATGCTCAAATTGTTTGGAACTATGGATTGTTGATGGGAGTAGGAAGTGCGGTAGGTGGATATTGGGGAGTAAAATTCGTTCGTACTTGGAGTCCGGTTTTTATTCGAAGCATATTGTTGATTTTATTGGTATTATCGGCTTTGTATATTATTTTCTTTCGGATGATATGAGAATTTTAGAAAGATATTTCCACAAAATTTAGATAGACTCTTAGAGCCTGTCTAAATTTTGCTCGGGTCAGGTTTGAGAGTTTCTTACGAGGATATTTTTCTGTTTTCAGGAGGATGATAGTGGGCTATCTGACGAGGGAAAACGGGAAAAAAGACCGGAAGAAAACACAAAGATGACCTGATA
>URAV01000042.1 GCA_900545915.1 uncultured Porphyromonadaceae bacterium | reverse complement strand
TAAAAACAGAAAAACATTCTCGAAAGAAACTCTCAAAACTGACCCGAGCAAAATTGAGACAGGCTCTGAAACCTCAATATCCTCAAGCCGAAAGATCGATTCCTCCGGCTTTTATTTCCCTCCCAATAACCTTTTGTACAGAAAAACAAGTCAAAGCCACATCTTGTTATTTCTGACAAAAAAAGGTTAACACAAGTAACATATTTTCCTCACGGACAAAACATTCTTGGTAATTTTGCAATGGTTTTTAATTAATAGGAGATAATATATGAAAGAGAATAATTCTAAAGCATTTTTATTGATTTTGTTAGGAGCTCTTACAGCTTTCGGTCCTTTGGTAACCGATATGTATTTACCGAGTCTTCCGACTATGACAGGATATTTCGATACAAATTCGTCAATGGTACAACTCGGACTCACATCGAGTATGATCGGATTAGCGATCGGGCAGATTTTTTTCGGCCCGTTAAGCGATAAATACGGACGACGACCACTATTGCTTATTTCCATGTTACTTTTTATCGTTTCAACCGTATTCTGTATTTTCTCACCGAACATAGAAAGCTTTATTGCTTTCCGCTTATTGCAAGGTATAGCTGGATCGGGAGGTATTGTCATTTCCCGGTCAGTAGCTACCGATAAATTTTCGGGACAAGATCTGGCAAAAGCCATGGCTATCATCGGAGCGATCAACGGTATAGCTCCGGTTGCATCTCCGGTATTAGGCGGATTTCTAACTGATTCTATCGGCTGGAAAGGTATTTTTATAATACTATTAATCATCGGTATCATCCTTCTGATCGGAAATTTTCGTTTTAAAGAATCTCTACCTAAATCGAACAGAAAACAGGAGAACATCAAAGGATTATTATGGGGATTCGGAAAAATACTACATAATCGTCGTTATGTTTTCTATGTTCTCCAAATGGGATTTGCCATGGGGGTATTATTCGCCAACATATCTTCATCACCTTTTATCATGCAACAACATTACGGCTTCTCAGCCTTTACATTCAGTCTGTTTTTTGGAATAAACGCATTATCCATCGGAATAGCAGCAGCATTATCTATAAAATTTAAAAGTCCCGAACATGCCATTTTCTTTGGTTGTATAGGAATGGTCATTTTCTCGGCAATCGAATTTATCGCTCTTAGCAATAATTGTTCTTTCATTATTTATGAAACGCTGTTGTTCTTCTTGCTCTTTACCATGGGACTTACCTTTACGGCTTCTACAACTTTAGCAATGGATAGCGAGCGTCAAAATTCAGGTACAGCCTCTGCATTATTCGGAGCTACAGGGTTTGCGTTCGGCGGTATCGTATCCCCTCTTGTCAGCATAGGCGACATTCTTCCAACCACAGGATTAATATTTTTCTTGTGTTCTGCATGTTCTTTTGTATGTGCGATAATAGCCCTGAAACAAACACATCCTCACTTATGGATAAACGTCAAAGGAAAATTAAAACCGACAGTCCAGTTTATATCAGCTTCTAACTCTAAAGGGAAAAAGGAGTAAGCTAAAATTACTAATCATTAAAACAAAATAGGTCGATTCTTTGATAGAATCGACCTATTTTGTTTAGTTGCGGGAGCCAGACTCGAACTGACGACCTTTGGGTTATGAGCCCAACGAGCTACCACTGCTCCACCCCGCGATATTTGTGACTGCAAAGGTACGAAAAATTTCGTACGAAACAAATTTTTCAGTACCTTTCTACAAATACAATTATGTCACAACTATTTAAAGATAGAAATCTGCAAGATCTATCTTAGATAACCTTGCAGATTCAGACATATTGACTCAGCAATCATTTATAAAAAACTATCAATAAAAACTTAACTCAGTTTATCAACTTTAAGTTTTTCTAAAAAGCTCACTTTTCGAAACCACCCGCTTATTTATTTAAAGATTTACAAATGCGACTATTAATCTCGTTCAGCCGTTTTTCATCTAATTTGATTACTCTACGGTCATACGTTATTAATCCGTTGACTTCAACTTCTACATCCGTTGTCTGAGTATAAACAGCCGCCGAAAAACCTTTGAAAATCAAATCGTATAATTGATTGGCATATTTTAAATACTCATCTGTCGCCTCTTTTGAAGAATTGAACTGAATATATCCCCAATTACGGTCAGGTTCCCAAAGATGACCTTTTATAATAAGCCCTATTCCACCATATTCACCCAAAACCGTAGCCCGCTGTGCATCGTACAAATACAAATCAGGAGTAGGATAATTATGCAAATCGAGCATATCTCCGCAGGTAAAATGGTTACCTCCACTCGCCGGATTTACTAAACGTGTAGGATCATACTGTTTTGTCCATTCTGCAATCTCGACCGTTTTGAATTGTCCCCAAGCTTCATTAAACGGAACCCATGTACTGATACAAGGATAAGAATATAGATAATCGATAATCTCTTTCCACTCTTTTCGATAACATGCTTCAGACTCGGAAGAACGATACATTTCAGGACCTTCATAATAACTGCGGTTTTGCCATTGTTGTCCACGATCGCCATTCGGCATATCCTGCCATACAATAATGCCTAATTTATCACAGTGAGTGTACCAACGTGCAGGCTCGACTTTGACATGTTTTCTTATCATATTAAAACCCATATCCTTCGTTTTCTGAATATCGTATTTCAAAGCTTCATCGGTAGGAGCTGTATATAGCCCATCCGGCCACCAACCTTGATCTAATGGCCCGAACTGGAACAAGGACTGATTATTTAGCCTCAGTCGAACAATTCCTGCAGCATCACGCCCGACAGAATATTTACGCATAGCTGCATAACTATCAACCTGATCCAATACCTTATTACCATTCTTCAAGGATATTTTCAATGTATATAAAAACGGAGAATCAGGACTCCATAATTTACTATCTTGAGGCATAGATACAACGAGCGGTTCTCGGTTAATACTTCGGGCAGTCGCAATCAGCTTAGACTCATCATAAACTTTTACTTCAATCAAGTCTTCATCAGAAACTACATTCTGGTCGACTTCTACAGTCAGCAAATGCTTATCGATATCCGGTGTAATACGCAATTTTTCTATATATTTCTCAGACACAGGCTCTAACCATACCGTTTGCCAAATTCCCGTAACAGGAGTATAATAAATACCTCCGGGATTTTTTACTTGTTTTCCTCTCGGTTGATAACCATCATCCGTAGGATCCCAAACTTTTACTATCAACTGATTATCACCTTTCGTTACAAGAGATGCGGTTATATCAAAAGAAAAAGGGGTGAATCCTCCCGTATGACTACCCACCTTTATACCATTTACCCAAACATCCGCTTTCCAATCTACAGCACCAAAATGAAGCAGAATTTTTTTATTTTTCCAAGACGAAGGAATATTAAACGTTCGGCAATACCATAACTCCTTCTCCTTCCCAACAGTTTTCCCGACACCGGATAAAGCCGATTCGACTGCAAAGGGGACTAATATCTGCCCGTCAAACTGCTTCGGACAACTTTTTCCGACATCCGTTATAGCATACTCCCATAGTCCATTCAAGTTTTTCCATTCATTTCGTTCCATAATCGGACGAGGATATTCCGGTAAAACCGAAGTCACATCCATCTTTTCTGTCCAAGGTGTCACAATCCTATTTCCTACGGGTTTCCATTGAGCATGAATATTCGTAAAAATACAAACCAAGATCGTACAAATAAAAAACGGCTTTTTCATGATATCACAATTATTTTTTGTTTTCACAAAGGTAGGATTTATGTCAGGACAACAATAAAAATATTTTTTCAATTTATAGAAATATCGGTGCAAAAAACGAGATTAATCGCATAAAGTTTTACTCGAAATAACAATTATATCAATTCTTAGAGCTTATCTAAATTCTACAAAAAATACGATCAGATTATTTTTGCATCTTCTCTCGGTTTATAATCACACTTTCTTATTTTATATTACAATACACCTACATACATCATTATCATCAATAATTATTTTTATTTTTGTACCCGACATGAACATTGCTAATATTATAAAGTAAATTTAAATATGGAAAAAAAATTCAGCCGAGCAACTCTTTGCGTACAAGGGGGGTGGAACCCGAAAAAAGGAGAACCGAGAGTATTACCGATTTATCAGAGCACGACATTCAAATATGAGACCAGCGAACAAATGGCAAAATTGTTCGATCTGGAAGAGTCTGGTTATTTCTATACTCGATTACAAAATCCTACTAATGATGCCGTAGCTGCAAAGATCGCAGCTTTAGAAGGTGGCATCGGGGCTATGTTAACATCATCGGGACAAGCGGCTAACTTTTATGCTATCTTCAATATATGCCAAGCCGGAGATCATTTCGTATGTTCTTCCACCATATATGGCGGAACTTACAACTTATTCGGCGTAACCCTAAAAAAATTAGGAATAGAATGTACTTTCGTCAATGCCGACGACAGTGAAGAAGAGATCAGCAAAGCTTTTCGCCCAAATACCAAAGCCTTGTTCGGTGAAACTATATCGAACCCAAGCATAGATGTACTCGACATAGAAAAGTTTGCTCGAATTGCACATAAGCATGGAGTTCCCCTGATCGTTGACAATACTTTTGCCACTCCGATAAATTGTCGTCCGTTCGAATGGGGAGCTGACATCGTAACTCATTCCACAACAAAATATATGGACGGGCACGCAACTTGCGTAGGAGGAGTTATCGTCGATAGCGGAAATTTTGACTGGGAAGCCCAGGCAGATAAATTTCCGGGACTGACGCAACCGGATGAATCGTACCACGGACTGACTTATACTAAAGCTTTCGGGAAAATGGCTTATATAACTAAAGCTACAGCTCAACTAATGCGTGATTTAGGTTCTATACAATCTCCTCAAAATGCATTTTTACTAAATCTCGGACTGGAGACTTTACATTTACGTGTCCCCCGACATTGTCAAAATGCACAAAAGGTTGCCGAATACCTTGAGGCTAACGATAAAGTCGCATGGGTAAATTATTGCGGATTAAAAAGCAGTAAATATTATGAATTAGCACAGAAATATTTGCCGAACGGTTCTTGCGGGGTAATTGCATTCGGCTTGAAAGGAAGCCGTGAAGATGCTATAAAATTCATGGATAACTTAAAATTAGCTTGTATCGTAACGCATGTGGCAGATGCACGTACATGCGTACTCCACCCGGCAAGTCACACCCATCGTCAACTTACCGACGAGCAATTGATCGAAGCAGGAGTTGCTCCTGATTTAATTCGATTATCGGTCGGTATTGAAGATGTAAATGACATAATTGCCGATATAGAACAAGCTTTGGCTAAATTTTAAGAGCCTGTCTAAATTTTACATATTCTTTTCCGGAATGTATAACTTGCGATTATTATGAATAGTAAAAAGCTTGATACACAAATCGTATCGCAGATCTTTTTACTATTCGTAATTTTTTTCAAATCAAGATTTTCCCACTTTAAAGTAACTTTAAGCACTAAAGTTATTTCTTCTGGTAATTCTCATGTAACTTCTTAAGAGTCTGTTTAAATTTTCCGATAAAAAATATCTTCAAGATTTTTTAAGAAAAATAAACTCTCAATCGTTGCTCAAATTCAAAATTATATTTTCATTTGCACATCCTAATAAGACTATTAAATATAATAATTAAACAAGTTGATTAAATAAATCTATTAATAATATAGAAATGGCAAATACCGAAACTAATCATGACATGGAGCAATCAATATTAAAGGTTGCCGAAGAGCTTTTTTTAGACAAAGGTTTTAACCGTACTTCAACAACTGAAATCGCACGAGTTGTAGGATGTAATCAAACATTGATACACTATTATTTCCGTACGAAAGAAAACTTATTCAACCGCATTTTTGAGAAAAAATTAGAACATATAATCCCTCAGCTTTTCGAATTAAGTCAACAAAAAGTTTCTTTTCTCGAAAGAATACGGCAAGTTATAGAAATCCATTTTTCTATCTTACAACAAAATCCGAAACTACCGAGAATGATCTTGAACGAACTCGGCTCTGATCCTAAACGTACCGAATGGTTAAGAAGTTTGCTATTAGAAAAGGCAAAACCTTACTATATGCAATTTGAAGAAGAACGAAAACAAGCTATTCAAAACGGAGAAATCCGACCGATAGAAGCGATTACTTTGCTTCTTGACATTCTATCCATGAATGCTTTCATATTTCTTGCATACCCATCCATTCGCAATATAACGGGAATAGAACTCGGAGACTTCGAAAAGGTTGTAGAAACTCGGAAAAAGGAAGTAATCACTCTTATCACTAACGGCCTTCGTCCATAAATAAATTATAAGTTCTAACAAAAACAATTCCTATGAAACGTTTTTTTATTTTAGGTGTTTTCTTTTCCTGCTTACCGGTTTTTCATGGTTATGGACAACTATCTTTAGAAAGTTGCCAGAAAAAAGCGATAGAAAATTATCCACAAATCAAACAATACGGATTGATAGAGCAAACGCGGGAATACAATCTATCCAATGCAAACAAAGGTTACCTGCCACAACTTACTTTTTCAGCTCAAGCCACCTATCAATCGGATGTCACGGAGATTCCTATTCGATTGCCGAACCTTAATATCAAGGGGTTGAATAAAGACCAATATAAAATCGCCGTCGAATTAAATCAAGTCATTTGGGACGGAGGTGCTATCCGCTCTCAAAAAAACAGTCTTCAAGCCTCGTCCGATGTCGAGAATAAAAAATTAGACGTAGAAATGTATGAATTAAACGACAGGGTCAACCAACTCTATTTCGGCATTCTTCTTATCGATGAACAGTTGAAACAAAACATGCTATTACAGCAAGAACTGGAAAGGAACTACAAACAAATAGAGTCGTATATGATAAATGGTATTGCTAATCAAAGCGACTTGGATGCCGTAAAAGTAGAGCAGATCAACGCCAGACAACGCAATACAGAATTACAAACCGGACAGGATGCTTACCTTCGGATGCTCGGTGCAATGATCGGAGAAAATATACCGGATAGCAAAGCACTGGAAAAACCGACTACAACATTGCCTCCCGGTAATGAGATAAAGCGCCCCGAACTACAACTTTTCGAGGCACAACACACTCTTTTACAATCCCAAAAGAAAATTTTATCAGCTTCAAATATGCCTAAATTAGGTTTATTCATACAAGGTGCATACGGAAATCCCGGCTTAGACATGCTAAAAAACGAGTTTACACCTTACTACATAGCAGGGGTGCGGTTATCTTGGAACTTCGGGACTCTTTATACTAAAAAAAATGAGAAAAAAATCATCGATACGAATATCCGAAATAACCAAATCGGACAAGAAACATTCTTGTTCAACACTCGTTTACAAATGCTTCAGGAAAACAGCGAAATAAAAAAAATCAAAGAACTTATGAAAGAAGATGATCAAATCATCTCATTACGTGACAACATAAAAAAGGCGGCTGAAATAAAAGTGAAAAACGGGACATTATCGGTGACCGAACTTTTACGGGAAATCAATGCGGCAGATCAAGCCAGACAATCTAAATATTTACATGAAATACAATATTTAATGGCTATATATAATTTGAAAAATACAACAAACAATTAATATGAAAAAGATATATCAATACGGAATATTATTAGGCTTTATCGCTTTATGTGCCTGTGGAAATAATAGTGACAACATGGACGCTTCAGGGACTTTTGAAGCCACCGAAGTAATCGTTTCTGCCGAAGCCAACGGTAAAATAGAACAACTCGATATCGAAGAAGGGACTATCGTAACCGCCCGACAAAAATTAGGCTATATCGATACGGTACAGTTATTTCTGCAAAAAGAGCAATTACTAAAAAATATCCGTTCTGTCGAAAGTAACCGTCCGGATATAAATAAACAAATTGCGGCTACACGACAACAAATCGCAACTGCCCAAATCGAACAAAGGAGAATTATCAATCTGCTTAAATCGAATGCTGCCAATGAAAAACAATTAGATGACATCAATGGGCAGATCGCTGTTCTGGAGAAACAACTGAAAGCTCAGGAATCTACATTACAAAACAATAGCAACAGCATTACGGAACAAAGTTCGGCTCTTGAAATACAAGTCGCCCAAATAGAAGACCAACTAAAAAAATGTTCTATCAGCAGTCCTATCAACGGAACTATACTCACCAAATATGCCGAAGCCGGAGAATTGGCAAATACCGGAAAACCTCTTTTCAAAGTTGCCGACATCGAAAATATGTATCTCAGAGCATATATTACTTCTGTTCAACTGTCCCAAGTCAAAGTGGGGCAAAAAGTAACGGTAATATCAGATTACGGCGATGAGAAACGAAAAGAATATCCCGGTATCGTCACATGGATCTCTTCTCAATCTGAATTTACTCCCAAAACAATATTGACTAAAGACGAACGGGCAAACCTCGTTTATGCAGTAAAAATAGCAATAAAAAACGATGGTTATGTAAAAATAGGAATGTACGGAGAGGTAAAATTCACCTCGAATAATGACTGACTACCAAAAACGAAGTTCCATGCAAGCTATCGAAGTAAATAATATCAAAAAATCTTACGAAAACAAATATGCTCTCGGACAACCGGACGCTAAAGAGGGCATTTCATTTTCGGTATCTCAAGGAGAACTGTTCGGGATCATCGGGCCGGACGGTGCCGGAAAAACGAGTTTGTTCAGAATATTGACAACTCTTATCCTGCCTGACAGCGGAACAGCCTCCGTCGATGGACTGGATATAATAAAAGATTATAAAGAGATCCGTAATCGTGTCGGATATATGCCCGGTAAATTTTCTCTATATCCCGATTTATCGGTAGAAGAAAACCTGAAATTTTTCGCATCTGTCTTTCAAACTACCATTCAAGAGAATTATTATTTAATAAAAGATATTTACCAACAGATAGAGCCGTTTAAAGACAGAAAAGCCGGAGCTTTATCCGGAGGGATGAAACAGAAGCTGGCTTTAAGTTGCGCACTCATTCACAAGCCTTCGGTTCTGTTTTTAGACGAACCGACTACCGGTGTAGATCCTGTTTCCCGCAAAGAATTCTGGGAAATGCTGAAACGATTAAAAAATCAGGGTATTACAATACTCGTATCTACCCCCTACATGGATGAAGCTCGTTTGTGTGACAAAATTGCTCTAATTAAAGAGGGTAAATTCATGGAAATAGATACGCCTGAAAACATTATCGCCAGCTTTAATAAAATTTTATGGTCGGTACAAAGTAAAAAAATGTTTAAATTACTGACAGATTTACGATCTCATCCTTTTATCGACAGTTGTTTTGCATTTGGTGAAACACACCATATCACTTTAAAAAACAATGATTTAACGATAAACAATTTACATAAATGGTTACAACAAAAAGGCCACGAGGAAATCGTAATTCAGGAAATTAAGGCTTCTATAGAAGATTGTTACATGCAGCTTGCTCAAAACGGATAATATGAACGAAATTGTTATTGAAACAGAAAACCTGACTAAAACGTTCGGGAATTTTACGGCCGTAAACCACATCTCCTTCAAAGTTTTTAAAGGTGAAATTTTCGGTTTTTTAGGGGCTAACGGCGCTGGAAAAACAACCGCGATGAGAATGCTTTGCGGTCTTAGCAAACCGACTTCAGGGAAAGGAAAGGTTGCAGGGTTCGATATATACCGACAAGCCGAGAATGTAAAAGAGAATATCGGGTACATGAGTCAGAAATTTTCGCTCTACGAAGATTTAAAGGTATGGGAAAACATACGGCTTTTTGCCGGAATATACGGCATGAACGACCGTCAGATCTCCGAAAAAACAAACATACTTCTAAAACAACTCGGATTTGAAAGCGAACGGAATACTTTAGTAAAAGAACTTCCTCTCGGCTGGAAACAGAAACTTGCATTTTCGGTATCTATTTTCCATGAACCGAAAATCGTATTTCTCGATGAACCGACCGGAGGCGTAGACCCCTCAACACGACGTCAATTCTGGGAATTGATCTATCAGGCTGCCGATCGGGGAATAACCATATTCGTTACCACGCATTATATGGATGAAGCGGAATATTGCAATCGGGTCTCGATCATGGTTGACGGACGCATAGAAGCATTAGATACTCCCAAGAATTTGAAACATCAATTTAAAGCAGAAAGCATGGAAGATGTCTTCCAGCAATTAGCCCGTAAGGCAACTCGTAAAGCAGATTGATATGAGACAATTTATAGCTTTTGTACACAAAGAATTTTATCATATTTTCCGGGATATCCGGACAATGATGATTCTTCTCGGAATGCCGATTATAGAGATTATAATTTTCGGTTTTGCACTCAGTACCGATATAAAGGACATACGGGTCAGCATACTGAATCCAAATGAAGATATCGTCAGCAGAAAAATAATAGAGCGAATAGACGCCAGCGAATATTTTATCGTAGATCGCTATCTGCATACCAGTAACGAAATAGAAAAAGAGTTTAAAGAGGGCAAAGCGGATATGGTAATCGTATTCAGCGAACAGTTTAGCAGCAAATTATTGCATACCGGAGAAGCCGGCATACAAATTATTGCCGACGCAACCGATCCCAATACAGCAAAAACATTTACTCAATACGCTGCAAGTATCATTGCTGCCAGCCAACAAGAACTGGCTCTTGGCAACAATATCCCCATGCACATCACCTCAAGTATAAAATTATTATATAATCCTCAAATGAAGAGTGCATATAATTTTGTACCGGGTGTTATGGGTCTTATTCTGATGTTGATATGCGCAATGATGACATCTATATCGATTGTCCGAGAAAAGGAAATGGGTACAATGGAAGTTCTGTTGGTTTCTCCGATGAGACCTATCTTTATTATTTTGGCAAAAGCAGTTCCTTATTTCGTTCTTTCTTGCGTAAACTTGTTCACCATACTTATTTTATCGGTTTACGTTTTGCATGTTCCTATTGCCGGCAGTCTATTCTGGCTGATTATCGTATCTCTCCTTTTCATTTTCGTATCATTATCTCTCGGGTTGCTGATCTCGACTTTGACAAAGACGCAAGTAGCAGCTATGCTGGCTTCGGGGATGATATTGATGATGCCTACTATGTTACTGTCAGGAATGATATTTCCAATAGAAAGTATGCCTTCTATACTACAATGGATATCGCATATCATTCCGGCAAAATGGTATATAATGACCGTAAAAAAACTGATGATCGAAGGGGTAAATGTCTCTCTTGCATGGCAAGAAATATCGATTCTCATGTTTATGGCTATAATATTAATTACTATAAGTCTAAAGAAATTTAAAAACAGACTTGAATAATATGAAAATAAAATATCTGATAGAAAAAGAGTTCAAACAGATGATCAGGGACTCATTCATGCCGAAATTAATATTGATCTTTCCGTGTATGATGATGATACTGATGCCTTGGGCAGCAGACCTTGAAATAAAAAATATTAATCTGGGGATAGTGGATAACGACCATTCGGATTATTCCCGAAGGCTCATACACAAGATAAATGCATCCGAATATTTCCATTTAAAAGAAATATCTCCGACATATAACGAAGCCATGCAGTCGATAGAAAAAGGTTCTATCGACATTATTCTCGAAATACCGCCTTTTTTTGAAAAGGACCTCATCAAAGAAAAAAATACGAACGTGCTGATCTCCGCCAACACCGTAAACGGGACAAAAGGGGGATTGGGGAGTTCTTATATGATGGAAATAATAAACAGTTTTGCCGGAGAAATACGACAAGAGTGGCAAAATTCAAGCAATGCGGGGAATCTATCCACAACAGTAAATATTTCGGTGCAGAACCGTTTCAACCCACACTTAAATTACAAATTCTTTATGGTTCCGGCACTCATGGTAATGTTACTGACTATGCTTTGCGGATTTCTTCCGGCATTAAATATAGTAAGCGAAAAAGAAATAGGAACTATCGAGCAAATCAATGTGACTCCGGTAAGCAAATTTACATTTATCCTCGCTAAATTGATACCCTACTGGATTATTGGATTCATAGTACTAAATATATGTTTTTTATTAGCTAAAGTATTATATGGAATCTCTCCCGTCGGGAGTCTGCTCACTCTATATCTTTTTTCATTGATTTTCATCGTTTTAATCTCCGGATTCGGACTGATTATCTCAAACTATTCAAGTACTATGCAACAAGCGATGTTCGTCATGTTCTTCTTTATGATTATCTTGATTTTGTTAAGCGGGCTATTTACTCCGATTGCCAGTATGCCGAAATGGGCACAAACAATCGTTATATTCAACCCATTAAAATACTTTATCCAAGTAATGAGAGCTGTTTATCTGCGTGGAAGCGGAATAACAGAATTAATACCGCAACTGACGGCTTTATTAAGTTTTGCCGTAACGCTTAATATATGGGCGGTTCTAAGTTATCGGAAAAACTCATAAAGGACTATCTAAAGAGAAAGAAACAGATAAAGTTATTTCAATATGATATATCAAAAAACGACTGATATGGTACAAATAAAAAAATGCACATTCGAGCATATAACTCAATCATACTTTTATAAAGAGAAAAGTGTGCTTGACGGTTGCATGATAATGCAACAGACTATAAAACCGGAAGATGTACTGCTTCCTTTTCAAGTCGAAGCTTACGCTTTATTATTTTGTATCAGCGGAGAACTAAACATAATATCAGACTTAAAATCATATACTGTAACCCCAGATACATTATTTGTTCATCTCCCCAATAATATTATAAAAATAGATTGTAAAAAAGAGTGTACCATAACCGGATTGATTTTAGCACCCGACTATTTAAGAAAAAATTTTTTACAGTGGAATAAAATATCTCCCTTATTTATCCAAACAACGAACATTCCCGTAATCGACATTCCGACCAAAAGAAAAGATGAATTTATACGAATGTTGGGTAATATACAGGAACGAATGAAAACCGCCACATATTCGGAATGGAACAGAGAAGCCTATCACGCAGCTTTAAAAACATTCTTATATGACATAATCAGTCTGGCAAGTGATCCCAAATCTCTCGAAATCAAAGATGTTTACCAAAGTAGAAGCCAAGATTATTTCGCGCGTTTTATGCAATTGGTCTCGCAATACTGCAAAAAAGAGAGAAAGGTTCATTTTTATGCGTCCAAATTATGTATTTCTTCTAAATATTTATCGACTATAATAAAAGAGGTAAGCGGAAAAACTCCTTCACGATGGATAGATGAAGTCATCATGTCAGAAGCTATTTTTCTTTTGAAATATTCTAATGCAACTATCCAAGAAATAGCTTTTCAAATGAATTTCCCAAACCCGTCTTTTTTCGGTAAGTTTTTCAAACGTTACACAGGTTTTTCTCCCAAGTATTACCGAAGTAACGCGATCTCAACTATTCCATAAAGATAAGATAATTCTAAAAAATTTCTTCTTATAAATGCAGGCCGAAAAACATAGATAAATACACTTTTTTCGGCCTGCATTCTTATTCTTTTATATCCATAAAACACATATCTACAATACTTTATAATCTTCTAATCAAATTCTAATTTCGTATAAGTATATTATAATTCATTCTGTACACTCTCCCAAATATCGAATTCTATCTTTGCCGAAAATTAAATATACAGAATGAAAAAAAATTTAATCACTTTATGTTTCTGCGGATGCCTACTTTATGGAAATGCACAACCGGACAGTACTCAACTGTCCTTACAAAAAGCCGAGCAAATTTTCATTTCCAGAAATTTAACACTTATTGCCGAACGATATAATATCGACATTGCACAAGCAAAGATTACACAAGTCAAATTATGGGATAATCCGTCTTTATCTCTCGAACAAAACATATATAACCGATTAAACGATAAATACTTCGATGTCGGCAAAGATGGTGAAGCCAGTGTAGAGATAGAGCAAATTATCCAAATTGCAGGACAAAGAAACAAACGTATCAAATTAGAAAAGATAAATAAAGAAAATGCAAAATACCAATTTGAAGAAGTTTTGCGAACACTCAAAAGTAAACTCCGTGAAACATGTATAGAAATTTATTTCGATAATAGGTCTGTTAAAGTCTATGATACAGAAATAGCTGCTTTAAAACTTTTACTGAACACCTATCAAGAACAACATCAAAAAGGGAACTTATCTCTTCTGGAGATCTCACGACTTGAAGCATTACTCTTTTCTTTAGAAAAAGACAAAAGTGAAATTACCGCCCGGCTTATAGAAAATAAAGAGACATTGAACCTGCTACTGAATTATGAGGCCGGCAAACCAATTTCTCCTATTATCGATACATCTGTAGCCGACAAATACAAATTAGAAGAAATACCCTATAATGATCTATGCCTGACATTAACGGAAAGACCTGATATAAAAATATCCCATACAGAACTACAAGCTTCAAAAGCAAATCTGAAACTCCAGAAATCAATGGCTGCCCCTGAATTCGCCGTAAAAGGGATATATGACCGAGCCGGGAATTTTATAAATAATTATTTTGCCATAGGGATAAACATATCCATTCCTTTATTTGACAGGAACCAAGGAAATATCAAGGCTGCTCGATTTGATATACAAAAGAAAATTAAAGAAAAAGATTTATCAATAGAAAAAGCCCGATCAGAAGTATATGCAACATACTCTCAATTAAAAAGAGCATTACAACTTTATCGTTCAGGAAACTCCGAACTGGAAAATAATTTCGATACATTAATATCGGGAGTAAATGAGAATTTCAAGTTACGAAATATCAATATGCTTGAATTTATCGATTACTATGAAAGCTATAAAGAGGTATGTCTGCAATTGTGCGAATCCAGAAAAAACGTTTTCCTACTTATGGAAAAGCTAAACACACTTACCGGAAAAAATATTTTCAATTATTAATTTATACAAATATGAAAGGGAAATCATCTATATTCCATATCTTACTACTTTTTGTTCTTTTTTCTTGCTCCGGGAAAAAGATAACAGAAAAGAATCCCTCATCCGGAATTATTTCTGACAGTCTGCAAGAGATTATTTCTATCGATACCGTGCAAATATATAAAATCTCAGACGAGTTGACTCTCAACGGACGAGTAACTCTCGATCCGAAACAAACGGCTCGTGTTTTTCCAATATTCGGAGGGACTATTACAGAAATAAATGCAGAAATCGGCGACTATGTAAAAAAAGGTAATACGTTGGCCATAATCCGAAGCGGAGAAGCCGCCGATTATGAAAAACAATTGAAAGACGCCGTAGAAAATGTAAAAACTGCACAAAGAAATTTACAAGCTACCGAAGACATGTTTCACTCTGGCATGACTTCAGAAAAAGATGTCATGATAGCACGACAAGAACTTACCAACGCTCATAATGAACGACAACGATTACAAGAGATTTTCTCCATATATCACATTCAGCCGAATTCATTTTACCAAATTAAAGCACCTGTAACCGGATTTATAATAGATAAAAATATCAGTAAAGGAATGCAAATACGCAACGATCAAGATGAGGATCTTTTTACTATTTCAGGACTTAATGATGTATGGATAATTGCTGATATTTATGAAAGCGATATCAATAAAATACATGAAAACGATTCGGTAAGAATCACGACATTAGCTTATCCGGACAAAGAGTTCACGGGTATCATCGAAAAAATATCTCATATACTCGACCCGGAAAGTAAAACAATGAATGCCAGAATTGAACTCAAAAATATAGATCATATCCTTAAACCTGGTATGTTTGCCAATATTCATGTGCAATCGACTCTTTTTGAAAAATCAATGCCCCGCATCGATACTCAGGCTCTAATTTTTGAAAACGGTAAAAATTATGTTATTGCCATAACTCCCGATAATCGTACGAAAATCAAGGAAATAGAAATATACAAACAATCCGGGAAATATTGTTATTTAAGTTCAGGTCTAAACGAAGGCGAAAAAATTATCACCCAAAATGCTCTTTTGGTGTACAATGCTTTAAAAGCTAACTAAAAAACATTACCATGCATAAATTCATAGATAACATCATTGCATTCTCTCTAAAGAATAAATTTTTTATTTTTTTCTTGACATTTCTTGCTGTCGTCATCGGAGCTGTTTCCTTCAAACATACTCCGGTAGATGCATTTCCTGACGTAACGAATACGAAAGTAACAATTATCACCCAATGGCCGGGAAGAAGTGCTGAAGAAATAGAAAAATTCATCACTATTCCGATAGAAATAGCGATGAATCCAGTACAACAAAAAACCGACATTCGATCTACTACATTATTCGGATTATCAGTCATCAACGTGATGTTCGATGATGATGCAGATGATTTTACGGCACGACAACAAGTATATAATTTGTTAAACGATGCAGATCTTCCGGAAGGAGTAACACCAGAAGTACAACCCCTATACGGACCTACCGGAGAAATCTTTCGTTACACTTTACGAAGCGATAAAAAAAATATCCGAGAGTTAAAAACAATTCAAGATTGGATTATCGACCGTAACCTCCGTTCTGTGCCTGGAGTTGCCGATATTGTCAGTTTCGGAGGAGAAGTTAAAACTTTCGAAGTAAGTGTAAATCCTCATCAACTAAAAAACTACGGTATTTCATCGTTAGAATTATTTGATGCCATTGCAAACAGTAATATCAATGTAGGAGGAGATATAATAACCAAAAGTTCTCAAGCCTATGTGGTTCGTGGAATCGGGTTAATCAACGACATGGACGAGATCAAAAACATTGTCGTAAAAAATATAAACGGAACTCCTATTTTAGTAAAACACCTGGCTGAAGTACACGAATCGTGCCTACCTCGTTTAGGACAAGTAGGACGCATGAACGAGAACGATGTGGTAGAAGGCATTGTCATTATGCGAAAAAATGAAAATCCCAAAGAAGTCATCGATGCGCTGAAAAAAAAGATCTCTTATATCAATGAAAACATATTACCTAAAGATGTAGAAATAGTATCATTTTATGATAGAGAGAATCTGGTAAATCTCGCAGTCAATACGGTAACTCACAATCTCATCGAGGGGATATTGTTAGTTACTTTTATCGTTTTGATATTTATGGCAGATTGGCGTACTACCGTTATTGTCGGGATCGTGATACCTCTGGCTCTTTTATTTGCCTTTATCTGTCTTCGTATGATGGGTATGTCTGCAAATCTTCTATCTATGGGAGCAATCGATTTCGGGATTATCATAGACGGAGCAGTCGTAATGGTAGAAGGAATTTTCGTTACATTAGACCGTAAAGCAAAAGAAAGTGGAATGACTGCATTTAACAGAATGTCTAAAATGGGGTTGATCCGAAACATTTCCAAAGAAAAGGCTAAAGCCGTCTTCTTTTCAAAACTAATCATTATCACAGCACTAATTCCGATTTTCTCTTTCCAAAAAGTAGAAGGAAAAATGTTTTCTCCCCTCGCCTATACACTTGGCTTTGCTCTATTGGGAGCTTTAATATTCACTTTGACTTTAGTACCGGTACTATCTTCAATACTGCTGAAAAAAAACGTAAAAGAAAAAGAAAACCGATTTGTTCGTTTTATCAAAGAAAAAGCCGCTTCTTTCTTTGAAAAGTGCCACTTCTACAAAAAAACCACGATTGGAATTGCAAGTACTTTTGCACTTTTCGGATTATGGTGCTTTACATTACTCGGGACAGAGTTTCTTCCGCAATTGAATGAAGGCTCTATCTACATCCGGGCAACTTTGCCTCAAAGTATTTCTCTAAATGAATCGGTAAAGCTGGCAAATGAGATGAGAAAAGAGCTGAAAAATTACCCTGAAGTACGACAGGTTATGTCACAAACCGGACGTCCTAATGATGGGACAGATGCAACCGGTTTTTACAATATCGAATTTCATGTGGATATTCATCCCGAAAAAGAATGGAAAAGTAAACTTTCTAAAGCGGAACTTATTGAAAAAATGCAAAAGGATCTGAGCAGATATCCCGGAATAGATTTCAATTTTTCTCAACCTATTACCGACAATGTAGAAGAAGCCGCTTCCGGAGTAAAGGGTTCAATTGCTGTAAAAGTTTTTGGCAAAGATCTCTATTATTCTGAACAAAAGGCTTCTCAAATCAGCAATATATTAAAAACCGTAAATGGAATAGAAGATGTAGGAGTAATCAGAAACATAGGACAGCCAGAATTAAGAATAGAGCTGAATGAACAAAAACTTGCCCGTTACGGAGTATCGAAAGAGAATGTTCAAAGTATTATAGAAATGGCTATTGGAGGCAAATCGGCATCGACCTTATACGAAGAAGAAAAAAAATTTAACATCATGGTACGTTATAAAGAAGAATTTAGACAAAATGAAGACGAAATAGGAAAAATTCTCGTTCAAGCAATGGACGGAACAATGATCCCCATAAAAGAATTAGCAGAAATAAAAACAATCACAGGACCTCTGCTTATATTTCGGGATAATCATGCCCGATTCTGTGCGGTCAAATTCTCGGTGCGAGGAAGAGATATGGGAAGTGCTGTTGCCGAAGCACAAAAGAAAATAAACGAACAAGTCGTTTTACCCGAAGGTTATACATTAAAATGGACAGGTGATTTCGAAAATCAACAACGTGCATCCAAACGATTAGCCCAAGTCGTTCCTATCAGCATCATTATTATATTTATCATTCTATTTATTTTATTTTCCAATGCTCGAGATGCCGGACTTGTCTTACTCAATGTTCCGTTCGCTGCTGCAGGCGGAATAATAGCTCTTCTGTTGACCGATTTCAATTTTTCCATATCTGCCGGAATCGGATTTATAGCTTTGTTCGGAATATGTATTCAAAACGGCGTTATTATGATTTCGGACATCAAACAAAACATTAAAACTCGGCTGCCTCTTCAGGATGCAGTAAAATCAAGTATGCGTTCCCGAATACGTCCTGTAATAATGACTGCTGCTATGGCAGCAATAGGATTAATGCCAGCTGCACTGAGTCATGGCATAGGATCTGAATCACAACGACCATTGGCAATTGTAATAATCGGGGGACTGGTCAGTGCAACCATCTTCGCTCTTTTTGTTTTCCCGCTAATAATCGAATGTTTTTATCAAAAAATGTTATATGACAACAACGGCAATCTTAGACAAAGACGATTGTAATTTGTTATATTTGCGATGATATACAAAGGTAACTACATAAAACAGACATGGCTTATATACTTTTAGCTGAAGACGAAATAAATATCGCCTCATTTATTGAACGGGGGCTTCAAGAATCCGGACATACGGTTTATACTGTTCATGACGGAATTTCTGCATGGAAAGCTATACAACAAGAACAATATGATATATTGATTCTGGATATTATAATGCCACAAATGAACGGGTTGGAAGTTTGTAAAAAATTCAGGCAAACAGAAGGATACCGAACTCCCATTCTTTTACTTACGGCATTAGGGACAAGTGACGATATTGTCTCCGGACTGGAGGCTGGGGCTGATGACTATTTAGTAAAACCCTTTAACTTTCAAGAGCTCGGAGCTCGTGTCAAAGCACTTGTTAGGCGAAGCTGCAATGACAAGAGCGCACAAACACTGACCTGTGCAGATCTGGTATTGAATTGCAACACCAGAAAAGCTCAACGAGGAACTCGAGAAATAGAACTTACGGTAAAGGAATACCGTCTGTTAGAATATTTTCTCCAGAATCAGGGATGTGTACTTTCAAGAATGAATCTATTAAAAAACGTATGGGATAAAAATTTCGACCCTAACACCAATATTGTGGATGTATATGTCAACTATTTAAGAGCAAAAATAGATAAAGATTTCGATAAAAAACTCATACATACGGTAATGGGTACTGGTTACATTATGGAAGCGCATTAGACAAAACATGAAAATAGGTCACAAAATAGCATTATTTTATACAACGACTACAGTAAGTATTATTACGGTTATCGTGATTATTTTCTATTTTTTTACAACACGGTACATTAATACATTGTATTACTCTTATCTTGTTGATAAAGCTTATATAACTGCTCAAAAACATTGGGAAAAAGACGAAGTAGACGAATCGAGTTACCAAATTATTCAAAAAAAATACAATGAGTTACTCCCCCTCGCTCATGAAATATTATTGAATGCAGACAGTATTTCATCAGCTGAAGATTCATTACAATTATTTCTTTCTGCAGATCAGATTCAAAAGCTTTTCACAAAAACTCCCATTACATTTAAACATGGTAAACAATTAGGTGCAGCCTTATATTATCCGGATAATGAAGGAAATTTTATTGTCATAATTTTATCGGAAAATCATTATGGCGACAATATCATTGACCATATTCTAATATTAATGATTATATTAATATTCTTCAGTGTAATTTTGATCTATCTTACCGGAAGAATTTACTCAAATCGAATACTTGCCCCCTTACAGAATTTATTAAAAGAATTAAAACGAATACGTGGAAATAATCTGAACATAAGACTTAAAAGAACTGATAACAACGACGAATTGGATACATTGATACAGACATTAAATGAAATGTTGGATCGCATCGACACAGCTTTCAAATCGGAAAAAGCATTCATAAACAACGCTTCTCACGAATTAAACAATCCGATTACGGCAATTCAGGGCGAATGTGAAATCAGCTTAATGAAAAAACGTTCTGTAGAAGAATATATCGCAGCATTACAACGAATAATGACCGAAAGTAAACGCATATCCCGATTAACTCAAAATTTGTTATCTCTTTCTCATCAAGAAGAAGAGATGCAAATGCGCCCATCAGAATTGATTTTCTTAGGATACTGGTTAAAAGAACGTTTCACAGATAATGACCGCATACAACTTCTACTCAACGAAAAATGTTATGATATAACAATCGAAGCAAATTCAGAATTGCTGGAAATAGCACTCCGGAATATTATTGATAATGCTTGTAAATATTCGGGAAATAAAACCGTCCAGATACGTCTATTCTATGATTCTTCAAAAAAAATAATAGAAATAACCGATCATGGTATCGGTATACCACAAGAAGAGATCAACCACATTTTCCAGTCTTTTTACAGAGCATCCAATGCTCGGGAATATCCCGGATACGGAATAGGGCTAAGCCTTTCTTTAAAAATATTGTCTTATTATGGAGGAAAAGTAGAAATATCGTCCGAATTGAATAAATATACAACATTTTCTATAATTTTCGAATAATATTTGAATATAACCCGACTACGATTTATAACACAAAATACCTTTTAATCAGAAATAAACAAGTTTCTATCTCAAATCTTTACTTTAAAAATTCCAGATCAAATAAAAATAAAAGCTGTAAAATAGCTCATTGAAAACTCACAATTAAAAAATAATGATAAATGTCCGAAGCTGACAAAATAATATTCTCTAAAATTACCTAAGCTTTTGGAGTTTTACCGACAAAACTTTTTTCTTTAGCCTGAAGATTGTACTTTTGCATATACATTGAAACACAGACCAAACAAGATGACAATGAAAAAAACTATTTGTATGATAATAGCCGCAGCTACATTTTCAACATCTGTCGAAATATCGGCAGCTGAAAAAAATTTCTATTCGGTTGAAAAATTTGCAGATCTGGAAATACTTCGTTACAAAGTTCCGGGATTTGAAGACTTGACACCTAAACAAAAAGAATTAGTCTATTATCTTTCTCAAGCTGCATTGCAAGGACGAGATATTTTATATGATCAAAACGGAAAATGGAATCTGGCTATCCGTCGGACTCTCGAGGCTGTTTATACCCAATATAAAGGAGACAGAAACAGTAAAGATTTTAAAGCTTTGGAAAAATATCTGAAACAAGTATGGTTTGCCAATGGAATACACCACCACTATTCTACGGATAAATTTAAACCGGAATTCAGCCAAAAATTTTTCGTTCAAGCTGTCAGTTCTATTCCCGCTCAAACTTTACCATTAAAAAATGGAGAAAGCATTAAAGATTTACTGAACGACATCACTCCGGTAATGTTTAACCCCAAGATCATGACAAAACGGGTAAATCAGGCCGAAGGAGAGGATCTTGTCGCTACTTCTGCAGGGAATTATTATGACGGTGTCACACAGGCCGAAGCCGAAGCTTTTTATAATAACATGAAAAATCCTGCCGATCCCACTCCTATCTCATACGGATTGAACAGCCGTCTGGTTAAACGGAACGGAAAAATACAAGAACAAGTTTATAAAGTCGGAGGTCGTTATTCCGAAGCTTTAGAAAAAGTCGTATATTGGCTTGAAAAAGCTGCTGCCGTTGCAGAAAACGACCAACAAAAAGCTGTAATCGAAAAACTGATTTCTTATAATAAAAGCGGCAACTTAAAAGAATTTGACGAATACGCAATCCTTTGGGTCGGAGATTTGAACTCTGACATTGATTTTGTAAACGGATTTACCGAAACTTACGGAGATCCTCTCGGGATGAAAGCCAGCTGGGAAGCATTGGTTAATTTTAAAAATAAAGAAGCTTCAAGACGTACCGAGATCATCAGCAACAACGCTCAATGGTTTGAAAGCAACTCTCCCGTAGATAATCGGTTTAAAAAAGAAAATGTGAAAGGCGTATCGGCAAAAGTAATCACCGCAGCTATTCTTGGAGGAGATTCTTATCCCTCTACCGCTATCGGAATCAATCTTCCGAACTCCAACTGGATACGTCACGATCACGGTTCAAAATCCGTAACGATCGAAAATATTACAGACGCTTATGATAAAGCAGCACAAGGAAATGGGTTTGCAGAAGAATTCGTATGGAGCGATACTGAACGTAATTGGATAGAAAAATACGGATTTCAAGCCGATAATTTGCATACCGACCTGCATGAATGTCTCGGACATGCTTCCGGGAAATTACTTCCGGGTACAGATCCCGATGCATTAAAAGCCTATACATCTACTCTCGAAGAAGCACGAGCAGATTTATTTGCCCTCTATTATATCGCCGACCCGAAAATAGTATCTCTTGGATTGCTACCCACAGCAGATGCCTATAAGTCGGAATACTATAAATACATGATGAACGGCCTTATGACTCAGCTGACCCGTATCGCTCCCGGTAAAAACATCGAAGAAGCGCACATGCGTAATCGACAATTGATCGCAGCTTGGGTATTGGAAAAAGGTGCTCAGGATAAAGTTGTAGAATTTAAAAAGAAAAACGGAAAGACATTTGTCGTTATAAACGATTACAACAAAATGAGAACATTACTGGGCGAATTGTTGGCAGAAATACAACGCATCAAATCTACGGGAGATTATGAAGCCGGAAAGAATCTTGTGGAAACTTATGCCGTAAAAGTAGATCCCGATCTTCATAAAGAAGTATTAGCCCGTTACGAGAAATTGAACATTGCTCCGTATAAGGGGTTCATTAATCCTGTATATACCCCCGTAAAAGATAGTAACGGAAATATCACAGATGTAAAAATCTCATACGATGAAGGGTATTCCGAACAAATGTTACGATATTCAAAAGACTATTCCCCTCTACCTACTTATAATGATTAAAACTCATAAACAATAATATGGAAAACGGATAATTTCAATTATGAGATTATCCGTTTTTTATATTTTATATCGAGTAAAAATAAAAATTCTACGTACCTTTGAAAAAAGCTATTTTACATCTTAACTTTTATGGAGGAAACTTTACGGGAAATCAAAAAACGATTCAGAATGGCAATGAACGGAATCGTTTCTACAAGTATGCGAGAAAAAGGAATGGAATACCGAATTAATTTCGGTCTTACCCTTCCATTGATACGCAATATCGCAGAATCATATACACCCAATGCAGAATTAGCTCAATATCTTTGGAAAGAACAAATAAGAGAATCGAAAATGTTGGCTACATGGCTATATCCTGCAAATGAGATGAATCCTGATATAGCTCAACAATGGGCTGAAGAAATTCCCTACCCGGAAATTGCAGATATTTGTTGCATGAATTTATTTATCAAACTCCCGTTCGCAATACAAAAAGCAAGCGAATGGGTCACATCGGACAAAGAAATTCTTCGCTATACAGGATACCAGTTATTCAACCGGTTAATGATGCAAAACAGGTATCCGGACAAAGCGGCAGAAGAAAATCTCATATCCTCAGTTTTAAACCAAGACGACCGGGAAATCTCCTCAATACGAATAGCGGCACTCAATTGCATAAAACGACTGATGCACCGAGATCTTCAAACAGCAGAACATACAGCCGACATATTTCGCCATATATACGAAACAGGAAACGACAAACAAAAAAGATTTGCAGAAGAGATCTTCCTGGAATATGAATTTTGCAAAGACACTCTTTTTCCGACGCAAGATAAATGAACTAATGTTTCATTGTTCTTGTTATAAAAATTAATTATCTTTGTCCTGTTTCCTACAAATGACACCATGCCGGAAGATAAAACGAAAGAAATCGTAAGACAAAAACTTACTCAATATTTAGAAGCGAAAGGTCATCGCAAAACTCCTGAGCGCTATGCCATATTGGATAAGATATATTCGACGAACGAACATTTCGATGTTGATTCGCTTTATGACATTATGTCTCAAAGCGAATATCGGGTAAGCCGGGCAACCATTTACAATACCGTAGACTTACTTGTCGATGCCGGCCTGATAAGGAAACATCAATTCGGCTACAATCCCGCTCAATACGAAAAATCGTATAATATGGTCAGCCATCATCACCTGATTTGTACAAAATGCGGGAAAGTACAGGAAGTGAAAGATCAAGAACTATTGAATGTATTGGCAAACAAAAAATTCGGGAAATTTACAACTTCATATTATGCCTTGTATGTATATGGCCTATGTAACCGTTGCAATCAGGCAGAACGAAAAAAATCATCTCGTAAATAACCCTTATTTTTTCAAGAACAAGAAAGTTTATATAAAATTAGGTATATACGTATGAAAGTAGATGTGCTATTAGGTTTACAATGGGGCGACGAAGGTAAAGGAAAAGTAGTCGATGTGCTAACCCCTAAGTATGACGTTATCACCCGTTTTCAAGGAGGTCCAAATGCGGGACACACTTTGGAGTTCGACGGTCAAAAATATGTACTCCGCTCTATTCCTTCAGGTATTTTTCAAGGTGGAAAAGTAAATGTAATCGGCAATGGAGTAGTTCTTGACCCGGTTCTTTTCAAACAGGAAGCCGAAGCTCTGGCAGCCAGTGGACATGACCTGACACAAAGATTATACATTTCGAAGAAAGCACATCTTATACTCCCGACTCATCGTATATTAGACGCAGCATACGAAGCTGCTAAAGGCGACTCTAAAATCGGAACGACAGGTAAAGGCATCGGTCCTACTTATACCGATAAAGTAAGCCGCAACGGATTGCGAGTAGGCGATTTATTACACGATTTCGAAACGAAGTATGCCAAAGCTAAAGCTCGGCACGAATCTATTTTGAAATCGCTTAATTATCAATATAATATTACAGAACTCGAAAATCAATGGTTCGAAGCTCTGAAATATCTGAAAAAATTTAATCTTATCGACAGCGAACACGTTGTAAACAGGTTCTTGAAAGAGGGTAAATCCGTTCTTGCAGAAGGAGCACAAGGAACTCTGTTAGATGTCGATTTCGGTTCATATCCTTTTGTGACTTCTTCAAATACCATTTGTGCCGGCGCTTGTACGGGACTCGGCATAGCACCCAACAAAATAGGAAATGTTTACGGTATTTTCAAAGCATATTGTACTCGTGTAGGAAGCGGACCTTTCCCCACAGAATTATTCGACGAAACAGGCGAAAAAATGTGTACAATCGGACATGAATTCGGAGCTGTAACCGGACGTAAGCGTCGTTGCGGATGGATAGATCTCGTTGCCTTGAAATATGCCATTATGATAGACGGCGTTACGCACCTCATCATGATGAAAAGCGATGTGCTCGATACATTCGAAACAATCAAAGCTTGTGTCGCTTACAAAATCGATGGTAAAGAAACAGATGAATTTCCTTTTGAAATCAATGATTCTATCGAACCGGTATATGTAGAACTCCCGGGATGGAAATGCGATATGACCAAAATGCAAAGTGAAGACGAATTTCCGGAAGAATTTAACGCTTATATCGCTTTCTTAGAAGAAGAGCTGCAAGTTCCGATCAAAATCGTTTCGGTAGGTCCCGACCGTGAACAAACGATCGTAAGATATACAGAAGAATAAAATAGTTTTTCAAATGCAAAGAAGGTGTCTGAAAAGGATACCTTCTTTTTTTGTTAAGCCGCCCTTTTATT
>URAV01000041.1 GCA_900545915.1 uncultured Porphyromonadaceae bacterium | reverse complement strand
CGCGACCCCATGCGTGACAGGCATGTATTCTAACCAGCTGAACTACCGCACCAGTCAACAAAATTAAGAACGCTTCTTTTTCTTTTGCGTTGCAAAGATAGTCACATTTTTTGATTTGACAACAGTCTTGAATGAAAAATTTTTAGGAAAATCTTTATTGAAAATTATTCGATACACAATCGGTTGAAAATCAGATAATGCAGAAAACAGGTCTTAAATAAAAATTATTTTTGTTTCTCGGTTAAATGCTTCCAAAACCTTACAGGCAGGTTTTGACGATGTAGTTTGGGGTTGTTTCTTTCCTTAATATTAATTGCTTTGAAATATTCTTTCCAAAGCTTTTGAAATAATTCCTCATCGGGATGCATTTGATTTTTGTCTAATATTCCAGATAGAAGATGAGCGCTACTGTTTTCGAACTGTATTTCTGTAACCGAAGACAGATCATAATAGTATCCGTATTCTCGTTTTAAATCATAAATTATCCATTTCTGGTCTGAAAAGCGATCCTTGCAGTGAGGAACGATTAAAGACAATACATTATAAATCGGCTCTATTGCTGCGAAGAATGTTCCGTCCATAGCTTTTTGGAAACGTAGAAACTGAATAATTCGGTGTTGTTCACGATGTACTTTTTTCCAGATTTGAGAAAGTTCCAAGACATCACTATCTCCGAAATTCAGCTCAATGGAATAAGGAGAATCTATCGCTTTTCGTATATAACGAAAAATCAGTAGATCTATTTCGGGTAATTCAGATAACCAACTGGCGGCAAGACAGGAGAGGGCAGGCTTTGATAATTTTTTCAACAATCCGTTCCATACCCGTTCCGCTTTATCATTATCTGTATATACTATATGTAAATCGTCATAGAATAGTGGAAGAGTTTCGTCTTCGCTCAGTAAAAGATCCGGAAATGTTTTTCGAGAATAAGCGTCGAAAATTGTACTCAATAACCCTTCAAATGTTTTATCATATATGAATATATTCATGTTTTTAATCTTCAAAAGAGAGCGTTAGCTGTCGTGAGTCCTTTGTTCGTGGTCTCCCTACTAAAAGTTTGCGGATATTTTGCGGATTCATTTCGTTTACTGTTTGCATCGGAAGTTCGTTGCAAGTAATAAAGTACTGCGCTTTTTTCATTACCACGCCGATTTTTTTTAATTGGGACGCTCCCAATCGGGAGTAACGGCGGGAAACAACGATTAATTTTGCAGATTTTATGCCGATTCCGGGTACTCGCAGAAGCATTTCGTAGTCTGCCCGGTTTATATCTATCGGAAAAATTTCCGGATGACGTAAAGCCCACGCAAGTTTAGGATCGATATCCAGATCGAGATTAGGATAAGCATCATCTACGATTTCATTTACTTTGAATTGGTAGAATCTCAATAGCCAGTCGGCTTGGTACAATCTGTTTTCCCTCACCAATGGAGGTTGTTTTAGAACCGGCAATCGATTATCATAATCGTTTACATGAATATATCCGGAATAATATACTCTTTTCATCGTCGGTCGCTGATATAAAGCAGACGATATGCGGAGTATATCCTTATCTGTATCTGACGTTGCTCCTACAATCATTTGTGTACTTTGTCCCGCTGGCGCAAAGCGAGGAGCATGGCGGAATCTTTTTTTCTCTTCCGCGCTTTGCAAGATCCCTTGTTGTATGTAACGCATTGGTGTGAATACACTTTTAAAGTCTTTTTCAGGGGCTAATATTTTGAGGCTTTCTTCATTAGGAATTTCTATATTTACACTTAATCTATCGGCGTATAATCCGGCTTCGTTTACCAGTTCTCTGCTGGCTCCCGGAATACTTTTCAAATGGATATATCCGTTATAACAGTGTTTCAATCGCAATTCTTTTGCTACTCCTACCAATCTTTCCATTGTATAGTCCGGATTATTTACTACTCCCGAACTTAAAAAAAGACCTTCGATATAATTTCTTCTATAAAATTCTATGGTAAGATCGACCAGTTCTGATACAGACAAGGTTGCTCTTTTCAGATCATTGCTTTTACGGTTGATACAATAAGCGCAATCATATATACAATAATTGGTAAGCATGATTTTCAGAAGCGAAACACATCTTCCATCTTCTGTAAAACTATGACAAATACCCCAGCCCGAAGCACTTCCTATGCCACCTGTCATTTTGGAGCGGGAAGTTCCGCTTGAGGCGCAAGATACATCGTATTTTGCCGATTCCGCAAGAATTTTCAGTTTTTCGAGGACTTTTTCATTCATAATTATTTCGCTCCTAATAATTGCAAAAATAGAGAAAGACTTTGTTTTTATGTAGGAATTGTTTCTTAAATTATATCTTTGCATGAGTTAAAAAAATGAGTGCTTTTTGTCAGAAGGATATGTTGTTTTTAAAGACCTTGTTTTTAAGATGTTTAAAACAAGATAATAACAGTTGATTCCAAGTTTTACCGTAAACCTTTAAATAGAAAGTGAAGAATTCTTTGTGGAATTAGAAATAGACTATTATCTTTAAATTAGAATTTGAATATGAAGATAAAAATGCCTGAACGTCCGCTTGCTTCTGATTATGACGAGTTAGTTGATTTGTGGGAAAGATCGGTGCGGGCTACTCATTCTTTTTTGCAAGAAGATGACATTGCTTCTTTTAAATCGCTGATTCGAAATGAATATTTGTTTGCAGTAGATTTATGGGGCTATAAAGATGAAGACGGTCGATGGATTGCTTTTGTGGGTGTATTTAAGAATAAGTTGGAGATGCTGTTTCTTTTGCCTTCTGCAAGAGGGAAAGGGGTAGGTAAACAATTAGTTGAATATGCGGTGAAAATATTGGGTATAAATTCTGTTGACGTAAATGAACAAAATGAACAAGCGGTAGGATTTTATTTGCATCAGGGGTTTCATGTAATAAGTCGTGATGCAACAGATAGTACCGGAAAACCATATCCTGTTTTACATCTGCAATTATAAATATAAAAATGCAAGTTGTATGAATGACACAAATATAATACCGATAGAGAATCATCCGTTAAAACCATTTATTCCGCAAAATACTCGGATGCTGATGTTGGGGAGTTTTCCTCCGAAAAGGGAGCGTTGGAGTATGAATTTTTATTATCCGAACCTCCAAAATGATATGTGGCGTATTTTCGGACTTGTTTTTTTCGGAGATAAAGATCATTTTTTAAACGGTACGAAAATATTCGATAAGAATCGCATTGCTGCTTTTTTGGAAGAGAAAGGTATAGCTTTAAGCGATACTGCTCAATCTGTAAAGAGGTTAAAAGATAATGCCTCTGATAAATTTTTGGAGGTTGTAGAAGCTGCCGATATTGATACTTTATTAAAACAAATGCCAATGTGCAAGGCTGTTGTCACTACAGGACAAAAAGCTACCGAAACATTAAGCGTTCTTGTTTCATCTGCAATTCCTCCTGTCGGTAGCTTTATTGAGTTTGAATATCAAAGTAGAAAAATGCGTTTTTACAGAATGCCTTCTTCTTCCCGAGCTTATCCGAAACCTTTGTCGGAAAAGGCTGTGGTATATGCTCGTATGTTCGAAGAATTAGGTTTATTGTAAATATGGATTTTGTTTCTTTTCAAAGCCTATTGTTGTGTTAGGACCGTGTCCGGAATAGATAACCGTATCTTCCGGTAGTATGAATAGTTTTTCTCGAATACCGGTAATTAATTGATTATAGTTTCCGCCCGGTAAATCCGTCCGGCCGATACTGCCTCTGAAAAGTACGTCTCCACCAAACGCTATTCCTTCTTCTTTACAGTAATATATGATACTTCCGGGAGAATGTCCCGGTACGTGTATAGCCTGTAAAGTATATTTCCCGATTTTGAAAATATCGTTTTCATGGACATTCTGACCGATGGGGATAGGAGGGGCTTGGAGCTGTATGCCGAACATAGAAGCCTGTTCTTTCATATTGTCTAATAGAAAAGCATCATCAGGATGAGCTGTTAACCCGACATTGAAAGTGTTATACACATATCTATCTCCGAAATTATGATCTAGATGTAAGTGCGTTGCCAAAAGATATTTGACTTCCAATTTATGATCTATAATGTAATCCGATAGAATATCTTGTTCGTTTGCATAATAACATCCCGCGTCTATAATTGCGCATTCACCGGTTTCACTATCCGATACGACATACGTATTTTCTGAAAACGGATTGAATTGGAATTCTTTAATTATTAGCATATATAATATTTATTTGTAAACAGGTATGTAAACAACTTTTTTTGTATCGAAATATTCTTCTTTGAAATACTCTTTCAAATTGTATATGATCGAGATTTTTTTGAATGGCGCTACTTCATTTTGCAGTTCTCCTCCTTTTAAGCAGATCAGTCCATTAGGCATTGCATTTTGTTGCTCTTTTCGGATATTTTTACGAATAAGCTTCATCAGGTCGTTTAAGGGCATGACGGCACGGCTTACGACAAAGTCGAACTTGCTTTTTTCTTCTTCTACTCCGCAATGCCTGCATGTCACATTTTGCAGACCGATAGATTGTGCTATTTCTGAAGCGACTTTAACCTTTTTTCCGATACGATCTAATAAATGAAATTTACATTCTGGGAATAAAATAGCCAGAGGTATTCCGGGAAATCCGCCTCCAGTACCTACATCCATTATTGCACTTTCGGGAGTAAATTGTATAATTTTTGCTATTCCTAAAGAATGCAATATATGGTGAGTATATAGATTGTCTATGTCTTTACGGGAAATAACATTGATCTTACTATTCCAATCTTTATATAGTTCGTCTAAGGCTGTGAATTGGGATTTTTGATTTTCGTTTAGGTACGGAAAATATTTCTCAATAATTTGCATCGGATATTTAGTGTAAATAATAGGTTATTAATAAGATTACTTATTTGCTTTTATACGTTGTCTCTTTTACAAAAATAGTGTAAAATGTGGATATCCCAATGATTTATTATTAAATTGTTTATAAATACGAAGTATCTGTCAAATTAAACTGAAGTACTTTATAAAAGAGGGTATGTCAAGACTAAGATGACTACTCCTAAAAGTTATAGATTGTAGCTATAATACCTAAAAAGGTCGTATCAAGCTCTGTTTTGAGTAATGATACGACCTTTTCTTGAGTTTTTTAGGATGTTCAAATTCCAAATCAAAAGTTCATCTTTTCAAAAATTAAGTTTTGGCACATCCTCTTTTATTAATAGTTTTATAGCCTTTCTGGATATATAATTTTTATCTTTTGACAGGCTCTGATATTATCGGATTATTTTTTTGCTTTTTTGTATGTTATTGCCTTTTATGTGAATAATATATATTCCCGGTACGAAACCTGATAAATTTAAAATTTCTTCTTGACCTATCGTTATGGAATTTAACCTTGTTGATTTCAGTAATTGCCCGTTTGTATTATATACGGATATGGTTGTTTGGTTATCGGTTTTTCCGAATAATAGATGACATATTCCATTTCCCGAAGTGTAGATTGCCACGTCTGGAATGTCGTTTTTTTCTTCGTATATTCCCGCTGTCATTTTTATGCATTCTTTTATGCCGTTCCATGCATCTATTTTTCCGAATCCCCAAGTATTATCTCCATTTCCGGAAACAGTTCCTGTATAGTTATCTTGTCGTGCTGTTTTTTTGAAAATGTTTCTGACATCATCGGGGCTGAGAGTCGGATTTGCCTGAAGCCATGTTGCTAATACACCCGTAATGAATGGAGTTGCCATAGAAGTTCCGGACATATATCCATAATAATATTTTTTCCCGTTTACAGTAGTATTATCGCAGATACCGCTATCATAAGATTGTGCGCTGGAGTATGATGAAATAATTTGATTCCCGGGTGCTGTAATATCCGGTTTTACACGTCCGTCAGCTGTCGGTCCTAAACTTGAGAATTCAGCAATCATACCTTCTTCCCGAGCATAACTTCCGGTACGAGTCGCATAAGCTCCTACACTAATTACATTTTTTCCTGTTCCTCCGATTTCGCCGACAGTATATTTTGAATCACCATCTGTCCATCCTGATAAGCCATTACCGGTAAGTTGACTATAATAATCATCAGCCCAGATATGTACAGTTCCGCTCGTTGCAGTGATTGTGATTCCTATCGCATAGCCTGAACTCATACTATTTACCTCAGAAACTATGAAAGCGTTCGGCTTGTTATTATTAGCATTTACTTCGTAGTAAATTTCAACATATCCGCTGATCCCGTTTTTTAATGAAATTGTTTTAGAACCATTTCCTGAGATATTGACCGTTTCAGAGTATTCAGACTTGTTTTTTGAGATATTATATCGATCGATAGTAATCTTGAATGTTTCTCCGGGCTCACCCCAGATATCGAGCATCGAATAGCGGTCAGAATTATCCAAGAAATCGATAAATGTTTTTAATGTATTATCGGAAGATGTAAATGTTTTGCTAAGATGCATCGGATCACATCCTTCATTACCTGCTGCTCCGGCAAACAGCTTTCCCGGACCTTGCAGGTTATCTGCAACTTGATCGAAAGTCGAAGTTCCGTCGTGAGGGCCGATATGAGATCCCAGACTCATATTGATAACGCAAGGTTTTCCTACCGATTCGGCATAATCATATATATATTTCATTGCGTCCGAGAGACTTACCTGATCAGTAGTATTATCATTCAGATCATAGCTGACCAAGACTATATCTGCTTCTCCGGCAACTCCGTAATAAGACTTTGTATGGTCTGCACCTGCGGCTATACCGGTTACATGAGTAGCATGAGTTTCGTCTGTTACGTCATATTTTGCCGCAAGAATTTCATCAGTAGTTGTATATTCCGTTCCGTAGGTAAAACCGTTTGGAGCTTTACCGTTTTTATTTTGATTCCACACTCGTTTTACCCGTAGTTCGGTTCCGTCTGTATTGTAAAAATTGATGTGTCCGTATTCAAAACCATTATCGACAATTCCTATAACGACATCTTTTCCTAAAAATGGTGTCGTTAAATCTTTCCCGCTTTGAACGTTATCTACCAGGGTTTCAGTTCTGGCTTTATTCATTTTTTGATATATCGGTGTGCTGATTTGTACATATTTGATGTTATTTAGAGAGGATATGGTTTCAATTTTGCTGACAGGAATTTGCGCTGTGATTAAAGAATCTATGCAAGTATTGACTTTTACTCCATAACTTTCTAAAAAATAGGGATCTGTTTGAGCCTTTAAATAAATATAAGCTTTAACATAATCGATTTCGTCAATTTTCTTTACTTTAAATTTGGAAGAGAATGTTTTGTCCGTTTTTATCTGTTCCTTTTCATTTATAAAATGCCGTGTATATGGCGACAATTTTGATTGAGCCATAACGAGTGTGACAAAGCAGAATAATAATAAAGAGATAATGGTTTTCTTCATAATCAATATTTTTTAGGTAATCTTAAATTGATAGACTTACTTAGTTCTATGGCAGAAATATCGGGTAGGGTTATTAATTCCGGTAATTGTGAAATCAAGCATGAGAAACTTTTCAGTGTGTCGGTATATGAGACGATCGATATTCCTTGGTTTTCAGCTTTATTTTTATCGAAATCCGGTCGGGTATGTAAATACCCTTTGATATAACATTTTCCGTCAGAAGATTCCAAATTATATTTTTCTCGCAGCTGCTCGGATGGAGTATAATTTTTTTTGGGTAAACAGCCATTAGTTTCTTTTAGTAAATCGTCCCATAACATTCTGAAGTTATTTGAGAACCGAATCGTATCGGGTAAAACAGATATTTCCATGTATTCAATTTTGTCATTTTTCCCTCCGGACACAGTCGAGATATGCCGGGATGAACATGAGATGCTGCATAATAAAACCGATATTAAAATAATCTCTTTCATAAAATCTGCTATTAATTAAAATATTGGTAATCCGTTTTTGCGAAAAATGATTTTATATAATTTGCCATTTAAAAACAATATAATACAAATATATATCGTTTTAAATTATCAGCCTATCGTGAAGCCATTAAATATGTGTAATTTCAAATATATTTTTAAGAAGATAAGACTCTAAAAACCTGTTTAAATTTTGTTCGGGTCAGATCTGAGAATTTCTTTCGAGAACGATAGTGGGCTATCTGACGAGTGAAAACGGGAAAAAAGACCAGAAGAAGACGCAAAGATGCCCCGATAAGTATTTTTTTATTGGAAACTTATGCCGGTTCTAAAATAAATAATTGATTCCGAGATCTATACTGTTTGTTCCGTCTTCACGAGAAAAAGCTGTTCCCCATTCTGCCGAAAGAACAAAATTATGGTTCATAACCAGTTTCAATCCTATTCCTGCACTTGCATGTACGCATTCGTTTTTACCACTGTAAATAATGAGATCATTGCTTTCCTTTTGTGATTTTAGCCGATATGGTTGGAGTACAGCTCCCGCGTCGAAAAACGGGTTCATTCCGATATACCAGTTTTGTTTCAACAACCTGATAACCCTTGAACGCAATCTTAATTCTATATTTGTCCAACCGATACCGTTTCCCGTAACTCGGTTACGTAACACCCCTCTTATATTATTCGTTCCACCTAATCCTTCAGAGTAAGTTTGTCTTATATAATAAGTGTTTATGTCTGATAAAAAATAAAATGGAACTCTTCCGACAGGAGTAAATTGTAGTCCGATTCGTCCGGCCAAAGTCAGGTGTTCTTTCCAAAGCGGTTGATAATAACAGACGTTCAGAGTTGTTCTTATAAAAGAGTATCCGTTTTTACTTGTCCAGTCCGGAGAAAAAGCAAAGATAGCTTCTCCATATATGCCTTGCGTCGGATCAGCCTCCCTGTCCCGGGTATCGTAAACCGCTCCTGCCTTCCATTGCAAAACATTTCCGCCCTTTGCTTCATTCTGATTTATTAATCCTACTTTTATATAGCGGTTGTATAGATTATCTGCCCCGATATATTTTTTCAATGAAACAGGTTGAATCATCATTTTTTGCCAACTGATGCCTGCCATCCAGTTAAGTTGTCCGATAATTTTTCCTTGCAGACCGAAAATCATACGAATTTGTTTTCGGTCTATTTTGTAAAAAGAATCGTTATGCGTATTTGAGTAAGGTGCGCTACGACCGTTATATCCGTAAAAATCACACATATTATCCGGTAAGTATGCAACATCGAATGAGAATCTGTGATTTTTCCATAATTGGGGAGAATCGTAGAAAAACCAATAGACACCAGAACCCTTTGTGAATCGAGCGGCTTCAATACAGAATTTATGCGTGTAGTCGGGATATTTTGATCCGTCCCCGAAATTATATAGTTCACAATATATTCCGTATTGAAATCCGAGATCACTATTGTAAGCGATTTCCGGGAAAGGAGTTATATTCCATCCTTTTTTGTTTTGAGAGTTTGTTAATGAATCTTGGGGAATGGCATAAGAAATTTCCGGATATAAGATCATTACTAATCCGAAAAGTAATGTGGCGATTGATTTTAAAATACGCACAGACAGTTTGTTCATGTGGCGAAAATACAAATATTTTTTCTATCGAATGTCTTTTTTTTAATAAATGAGAAAATGAAATATGAAACTGAGCTTGTGTATTTAGTAGTCGTTACTGAAAGTGTTGAAATAAATCGGGATAGTGTCATTTTGAAACATATTTACTTTAATTCGTTAAAAAAATATTGTTTGCATATATGTTTTGTGTCAATATAAAATTAACAAACAGAATGTATTGTCATTTTGATTAATTTTATTCTGTATTTATGTCTGAATGAAATATTTTTGCATAAAAATCTTTCATAATGTTTAAAACAAAATGGGTATGCAAAAACGTTGGATTATTTTATTTGTAGCTTTATTAAGCGTTAGTTTTTTAGGATTATTTTATTCGGGTCATGAAGGGGTGTTTACAGATATAGATCCTAATTTGAATTTTGCTGATATCGCATGGATGATTACTGCAACTATTTTTGTTTTGATGATGACACCGGGACTCTCTTTCTTTTATGGAGGAATGGTTCGGTCTAAAAATGTCATATCTACGATGTTGCAGAGTTTTATTGCTATGGGAGTGATTAGTGTTATCTGGGTAGTCGTGGGCTTTAGTTTAGCTTTTGGCGAAGATATCGGGCATTTTATAGGAAATCCGGGAACGTTTTTTATGTTTGTGAATGTAGGTGGAACTACAGATAAGTTATTGGCACCGACGATACCATTAGCATTATATGCTTTGTTTCAAATGAAGTTTGCCATTATTACTCCGTCATTGATAACCGGCTCATTTGCCGAACGCGTTCGTTTTTCCGGCTATCTGGTATTTATGATTTTGTTCTGTATATTCGTGTATTGTCCTTTGGCTCATTGGACTTGGCATCCTGACGGTTTTCTTCGCCAAATGGGGGTTCTCGATTTTGCCGGTGGAATTGTAGTTCATGCTTCTTCCGGGGTTGCGGCTTTGGCCGGAGCTATATTTTTAGGGAAAAGAAAAGAATCGGGGCAGCCGGCTAATATTCCATTTGTGTTATTGGGAGCAGCTATGCTTTGGTTGGGATGGTTCGGTTTTAATGCAGGGTCTTCTTTAGCGGCTAATGCTGTAGCTGTAAAAGCATTCTTAAATACGAATACGGCATCGGCAACAGCGATGATGACTTGGGTTGTATTTGATTGCTTGAGGGGACGTAAACCTTCTGCAATGGGAGCTGCTATCGGAGCGGTAGTGGGATTGGTTGCCATAACACCTTCGGCCGGGTATGTGACTGTCGGAGAAAGCATATTTATTGCTTTAGTTGTGACAATTATATGCAATATGGCTGTTTCTTGGAAAAATAAGAAAAATTCTTTTGATGATGCTTTGGATGTATTTCCTACACATGGTGTAGGAGGAATTGTCGGAACTATTATGACCGGAATCTTTGTATATAATGCGGCTGAAAATATTACTTATTGGCAAAATCTTTTAAATCATATAATAGCGGTAGTGATAGTTTGCGGATATACATTTATTGTAACATATGCTTTGTATTGGATTACGGATAAAATGATCCCGATGCGTGTATCTGAAAAGAGCGAGAAGATCGGATTGGATATGAGTCAGCACGACGAGCGATACGGGATTGAAACAAATAGAGAGTTGGCTGAATATTTTGATCATGGTGTAGATACAAAATATTGATTGAAAGGATTTTAGTAGTTTTGGTTTAAAAAGCGGTTATTTATCAAGAAAACCGCTTTTTTGTTTTTCAGCGACGCCTTTGAGTAAGAATAGGTTGAAAGATAAAATATGAAATTATCGCTAATTATTTATGGTAGGTCAAATAACTATTTATAGTTTAATTACTATATCTTTGTTGAGACAATTTATAATTTGGATCAGGTATTAGTTGAGTGTGAAATGGCTTTAATGCTTTTAAACTTTAAGAGCCTGAGAATCGGTAAATTATTTTATCATAACCGGAACAGACAAATAATTCTAATGATTTGAAAATATGATAGTGAAAAAAGAGAATTACATTTTGCGGCCGTGGCGGGAGTCAGACTGTAATTCTTTAGCATATTATGCTAACAATATCCGTATATGGAATAATCTTCGTGATTCATTTCCTCACCCATACACCTTAGACGATGCAGATGCTTTTATCAAGATGGCTTCGGTCGAGCCTTATTCTCAATTTGCAATTGAGGTTTCCGGCCGGGCAGTAGGAGGTATCGGGTTTATTCGGCAAAATGATATCGAACGGCTTAATGCAGAGATCGGATATTGGATTGGAGAACCGTTTCAGGGGTTGGGTATTGTATCAGATGCTCTGTCAGAATTGATAAGTTATATATTTACCGAAACAGACTTGATTCGTTTATATGCATTAACCTTTGACTTCAATGAAAAGTCGATGAGGGTATTGATGCGAAATGGTTTTAAGCAACTTGCCGTTATGCATCGTATGGGAATTAAAAACGGTAAGATTATGGATATGCATTATTATGAATTGTTGAAGCCGTATTGAGTTATTGTTATATGAAAACCATGAATTCGATTAAAGAAATATTTCGGATTGGGGCAGGGCCTTCGAGTAGCCATACTATGGGACCTCAACGGGCTGCAAAAATTTTTTTAGAACGTAACCCCCGAAGTGCTTCTTTCAAAGTTTCCTTATTCGGAAGTCTTGCTGCGACAGGTAAAGGTCATTTGACCGACAAGGCAATTTTAGAAGTTTTAGAACCTCATGCTCCTGTACAGATTGAATGGTTGCCGAAGATGTTTCTTCCTTTTCATCCGAATGCCATGACTTTTTGTGCTATAAGTCCGGAAAACGAAGTTCTGGACACTTGGACTGTATATAGTATAGGCGGAGGTGCATTATCAGAAGAAAATCGGCCGCCTATCGGAGAAATTTCCGATGTTTACGACATGTCTCATTTAAGTGATATTTTAAAATGGTGTGAGCATTCGGGGAAAAGTTATTGGGAATATGTAGCGGAGAGAGAAAGTTCGGATGTATGGGACTATTTGTCTGAAGTATGGAAAAATATGAAAGAGTGTATCCGGAGAGGATTAGACACGGAAGGTGTTTTGCCCGGTCCGTTAAATCTCCGACGGAAGGCTGCCGATTATTTTATTCAGGCTGGAGGATATAAAGAGGCTTTGAGAGATCGTGGATTGGTTTTTGCTTATGCTTTGGCTGTTAGTGAAGAAAATGCTTCGGGACACACGATTGTAACTGCACCGACTTGCGGAGCATGCGGAGTTTTACCTGCTGTTTTATATCATTTACAGACAAATCGGGGATTTAGTGACACGCGTATTTACCGGGCTTTGGCTACTGCCGGATTGATCGGAAATATAGTAAAAACAAATGCCTCTATCTCGGGTGCGGAGGTCGGCTGTCAAGGTGAAGTAGGAGTTGCTTGCGCTATGGCTGCAGGTGCTGCTACTCAATTGTTGGGAGGAAGCCCCGCTCAGATAGAATATGCGGCAGAGATGGGGTTGGAGCATCATTTAGGGATGACTTGTGATCCGGTTTGCGGGCTGGTGCAGATTCCTTGTATCGAGCGGAATGCTTATGCTGCGGCGAGAGCTTTGGATTCTCATTTGTATGCATCTTTTTCTGATGGAATACATAGGGTTTCATTTGATAAAGTCGTAGAGGTGATGAAGCAGACGGGGCATGATCTACCTTCATTATATAAAGAGACCGGAGAAGGCGGATTGGCCAAAGATTATACTCAGTCCGATTAAAGAATTGATGCACGATTATTTTTTGTACATTTGTTAGGTTTTAATTATCGGGATATGTTGAGTTTGTTATTGATTTTATTAAATATATATGTGGGAATTTCCCCGAATTACGAACCTGTATCTACTAATTTCAAAATCGATCCGCCTTTACACGGAGCTATGTATTTAAGCGGAAACTTCGGAGAGTTGAGGAATAATCATTTCCATTCGGGTTTGGATATAAAAGCTCAGTCTGGAACAGCGGTGTATGCTGTCGAAGACGGTTTTGTTTCTCGAATAAGTGTTTCTCCGTACGGATATGGTCTTGCTGTATATATCGACCATCCCCGAATAGGTGTAACCACCGTGTACGGACATTTAGATCGTTTTGCTCCGTTTATAGATAGTGTAGTAAAAAAACAGCAATATGCACAAGAATGTTTTTCTGTCAATCTTTTTTTGAAAAAAGACGAGGTTAAGGTCAGAAAGGGACAAGTAATCGCATATAGTGGAAATACCGGTAGTTCGGGAGGTCCGCATTTGCATTTTGAAATAAGGGAAACAAAATCGGAATATTTGTTAGATCCTATGCCTTTTCTCAAAACATACCTGAAAGATACTCGTCCACCTCAAATTCGTTCTGTCGCTGTTTATCCTATAACAGGAATTGTAAATAACGGATATGTTCGTAAGGATTTTTCCGTTATTCGTCAGAAGAACGGAATTGTGACTCTTTCATCTCCGGTAACAGCATGGGGAAAAATAGTTCTTGGAGTGAAAGCTTATGATTATATGAACGAGACTTCCAATATTTACGGAGTTTATTCTATTCGATTATTTGTGGATGATAAAATCGTTTATTCTTCTGCTATTGAACGCTTCTCTTTTGATAAGAGTCGGGCTGTAAACTCATTTATCGATTATGAAGATTGGGTAAAGCGACGGTCTTTTATAATGCGTTCTTATGTGGCTATGGGAAATTATCTGCCTGTTTATAAGGATATTGTTGATCAAGGTGTGATTACGATCGATCAGGAACGAGTTTATAAAATTCGTTATGAGTTGAGAGACCGACATGGAAATTTGACGATATGTACATTTTCAATAAACGGAAAAAAGAAAAATATTCCGGTGGATAATCCCTCCGATAATGTTTGTGTGTATAATCAAGACAATTTCATCGATCAACATGGAGTTTCATTATTTATTCCCAAAGGGGCTCTTTATGAAAATATTCAATTGCAATGTTCTCGGAATAACGACAACTCCTATGTCGTAGGGCAAGAATGCGTGCCTTTGCATTTATATTGCAATTTAAAAATCAGAATACCCTCAGATACTCTTAATAATAAAAAACAATACTATTTAGCTCGAGTATTCGGGAATAAAGAGATACCTTATACCGGTACATATATGAATGGGTATTTAGAAGTTAAAGTAAGAGAATTAGGAACATTTGTTGTTAAATCAGACACCATAAATCCTGTAATTACACCTATGTCTCCTGCTCAATGGGGAAATAGGGGAAAGATTCGTATCAGAATAGGAGATAAACATACTGGAGTCAAGTCTTACAGAGGTGAAATTGACGGTAAATTTGCACTTTTTGAGATGGATGGTAAGACTGCAATATTAAGTTGTAAGCTCGATTCGGAACATATCAAAAGGAATAGAAAACATCATTTGAGACTTACAGTTACTGATCGATGTGGAAATCAAGCAGTTTATGAGAATTCGTTTTATTGGTAAATACCTAACACATATTTTTATGAAAAAATTTATCTTATTGTGTACATTTTGTTGGGGAATGCTCGTTCCCGGAGTACGAGCATGTACAAGTTTTTTGGCTGGTAGGAATGCCACAACCGATGGTTCGACATTTATAACATACGCGGCAGATTCCCATACATTGTATGGAGCTTTAAAATTTATTCCGGCAGCAAGACATCCCAAAAACAGCACTATGGAAATCAGGGAGTGGGATACGAATAAAATATTAGGTCGCATTCCGCAAGTCGAATATACTTATAAAGTGGTCGGTAATATGAATGAACATCAGTTGTCTATAACCGAATCTACGTGGGGTGGGAGGCCTGAGCTTGTAGATACTACAGGTATAATCGATTATGGCAGTTTGATGTATATCGCTTTACAACGGGCTAAAACAGCGAGAGAAGCGATTACGGTTATGACCGATCTGGTTGATGAATATGGTTATTATAGTTCAGGAGAATCTTTTTCTATTGCTGATCCTGAGGAGGTGTGGATTATGGAGATGATTGGAAAAGGTCATCAAAATCAAGGTGCTGTATGGGTCGCCGTACGTATTCCTGATGATTGTATTGCCGCACATGCTAATCAGTCCCGTATTCATAAGTTTCCGTTAGATGACAAAGAAAATTGTTTATATTCTCCTGATGTCATATCGTTTGCCCGGGAAAAGGGTTATTTCAATGGTCTGAATAAAGATTTCAGTTTTGCTGATGCTTATGCTCCTGCAGATTTTGGAGCATTGAGAGGATGTGAGGCAAGAGTATGGAGTTTTTACAATCGATTCAATAGCTCTATGGGTAAATATTTATCATATTTGAATGGTGAATCTAAAGAATATTTGCCGCTTTATATAAAACCTGATCGGAAATTGTCGGTACAGGATATGAAAGATGCCATGCGCGATCATTTTGAAGGTACTCCTTTTGACATGACCCAAGATGTAGGTGCTGGGCCGTTTAAGTGTCCTTATAGATTTCGGCCTATGACTTTTAAAGTGGATAGTGTAGAATATACCAATGAACGGGCTACAGCAACACAACAGACTGCCTTTACATTGGTTGCTCAGATGCGGTCTTGGTTGCCGAATGCAATCGGAGGAGTATTATGGTTTGGGGTAGATGATGCGAATACTTGTATTTATGTACCCTTGTATGCTTGTTTGAATGAAGTTCCGGAATGTTATAGCGAATCGAACGGAAGCATGTATGATTTGTCTTGGACTTCTGCATTTTGGGTACATAATTGGGTTGCTAATATGGCTTATTCTCGTTATAACCAGATGATAGAAGATATACGTCCTGTACAAAAAAATATAGAAATGGCATTTAATACTCAGCAGCCTGTTGTTGAAAAGGTTGCTAATGATTTGTATCGTAACGATCCTGTAGCGGCAATTCGCTTTTTGAATGCTTATAGTATGGCTCAGGCTCAACAAACGACTGTCCAGTGGAAAAAGTTGGGAGAGTTTTTGTTGGTTAAATATTTAGATGGAAATCGGAAGAAAGAGAAAGGCGGACATTTTTTAGAGAATGGGTATGGTTTGCCTGCTGATCCTGATTTCCCGGGATACTCCGAAGAGTATTATCGGGCGGTCGCTAAAGATGCCGGAGACCGATTGAAAGTCGCTTTTTGAAAGATAAAAATTTAAACTGTCTCTAAAACTATTTTGCTTTATATCTCTATATCGGTAAAAACTTTTTTGTATATTTGTGTATTATAGATGTTGTGAAATTTTTCTAAAAAAGAGAATTGTATGGAAAATGAAGCCTTATTGAAAGAAGTAACTGCGAAAGCACAGACTTGGCTGGGAGACGGATATGATGAAGCTACTAAAGCCGAAGTAAGAAGAATGCTTGACAATGATGATAAGACGGAACTGATAGAATCATTTTATAAAGATTTGGAATTCGGTACTGGCGGATTGCGTGGGATAATGGGTGCTGGAACAAACCGGATGAATATATATACGGTAGGTGCTGCGACACAGGGATTATCTAATTATCTGAAAAAAGAATTTGCCGATTTATCTGAAATAAAAGTTGTGATTGGCCATGATTGTCGCAATAATAGTCGTTTGTTTGCAGAGATTTCTGCAGATATTTTTTCTGCCAACGGAATTAAGGTGTATCTATTCGAATCGTTGAGACCTACACCCGAGATGTCTTTTGCTATAAGAGCATTAGGATGCCAAAGCGGTATTATACTGACAGCATCTCACAATCCGAAAGAATACAATGGATACAAGGCATATTGGAATGATGGAGCTCAAATGATCTCTCCGCACGATAAGAATACGATTGCGGAAGTAAATAAGATTCGTTCGATTGCCGATATCAAGTTTAAAGGAAATCCCGCTTTGATCGAAATAATCGGAGAAGAGGTAGATAAGCTTTTCCTTGATAAAATTAAAACTTTGTCATTGAGTCCTGATGCTATCGAACGGCACAAAGACATGAAAATTGTTTATACGCCTATACACGGTACAGGTGTAAAATTAGTTCCGGCATCATTGAAAAATTTTGGATTTACGAATATTATTCATGTCCCGGAACAGGATGTTGTCAGCGGGGATTTTCCGACAGTAGTTTCTCCGAATCCCGAAGAACCGGCAGCTTTGGATATGGCTATACGCAAGGGTATCGAAGTGGATGCAGATATTGTTATGGCTTCAGATCCTGATGCCGATCGTATCGGTATAGCAGTAAAGAATGATAAAGGGGAATTTGTTCTTGTAAATGGAAATCAGATTGTTATGATTTTACTTAATTATTTGATGACCAAATATAAAGAATTAGGTAGGCTTACAGGAAACGAATATATCGTGAAAACTATCGTGACGACCGAGTTGATAAAAACAATTGCTGATCGTAATAATATCACTTGCTATGATTGTTATACCGGGTTTAAATGGATTGCATCTGTAATTCGTGAGTTGGAAGGAAAGAAGAAATATATCGGTGGAGGAGAAGAAAGTTACGGTTTTTTGGCTGAGGATTTTGCTCGGGACAAAGATGCTGTATCGGCGATTTCTTTGATGGCGGAGGTCGCTGCTTGGGCAAAAGATAATGGCAAGACTGTATATGAAATGTTGCAGGATATTTATCTGACTTACGGTTTCTCTAAAGAAAAAGGTATTTCTGTAGTTCGTAAGGGAAAATCGGGAGCTGAAGAGATTGAAGCGATGATGAAGAATTTCAGAAATAATCCGATGACGGAGATTGCCGGTTCGAAAGTTATTCTTACAAAAGACTTTTCTACTTTAGTTGCTAATGATTTAGTGGAGAACGAAAAGTACACTTTAGATATGCCGACTACATCGAATGTGTTACAGTACTTTACAGAAGACGGAACTAAAGTTTCTATACGTCCTTCAGGAACAGAGCCTAAAATAAAATTCTATATAGAAGTAAAAGGTGAATTGAAATCTCGTGAAGATTATGATAAAGTCAATGAATTGGCAAATCAGAAAATAGAAGCCGTGAAAGCTTCTCTTGGAATTTGATATAGGTAAAAAATGATAGTAAGGAGGATTATAGAAAAACCAAAATTTTCTATAATCCTTTTTATTATATCTTTCGATAAGCTTTGGGAGAAATACCAGTATGTTGTTTAAAATATTTCCCGAAAAAAGATTGATTGGCAAAATTTAGTTCTACCGAAATTTCTTGAATTGTCATGTTGCTTGATTTAAGTAATGCTTTAGCTGCTAAAATGACCTGTTCATCGATCCACTCTCCAGCAGATTTTCCACTTATCTCTTTAATTACACAAGACAAGTATTTAGGAGTCAAATATAGTTTGTCGGCGTAAAAGGTTACTGAGCGTTGTTGTTTATAATGCATGGCGACTGTTTTTAAAAAAGATTCGAATACTTCCGTTTTTCTGGATTTTCGTATCGATTTCTCTGGAATTTTTTTCTTGGTAATATTGGCAATTTCATAAAATAAAGATTTCAATAATATGCGTATAATTTCTTTGCGATAAATATTTTCTGTTTCTTTTACCTTGTTTCGCAAAAAAGAATGATATTCTTTCAGACACTTTATTTCATTCGGGTTAAGTGTAGTTTTAGGAGATTCTTTTGCATAAAAAAATACGGATAGCATATCTTCTGTGTTGGGGAGAATCTCGTTACTGAAATTTTTTGATACAACTATAAATAATCCCGAAACATCATCGCTTTTTTCACATAACATGACGATTTGATTCGGCATGAGCAGGATCATGTCATTCGGACATATATTATATTCATCCAGATTAATTGTTATTTTACAATTCCCTTTCAAGCAAAGTGCGAAAACTGTCGTTTCGATAATCGAAGGGTAGTTGAACAGTGGAATATTGTTGATGTTATCCAATATAGCGAAGTCCGTATCTATAAGATCGATCGTGTTGTAGTTTTTTACGGATGATAAATCTATTTTAGGAACAGATATATGATTCATAATATTCTAATTTATGACATAAACGTATATATTTTTTTTAAATAATAGGCTGTTTATTCTTTATTAAGAGACTTATAGAACAATTATAGCGGTAAATAGAACTTTAGAGAAGCGTATCGAACCGGACAAATATGACAAAATCGAACTCTTGGAAAAGAACCTGATATAATTTAATTATTTCTATTCCTCTATTTTGGTATGGTCTTTTCTTGTCAGCCGGTAGACTGATATTAAGATAATACATATATATTATGTATTTTTGATAAGACAAAAAAAATTCCTTTCAAAATATATTTGAAAGGAATTTCTTTATTATTAATGTAGGGGATATTTGATTATTCGTTAAAAATACCGTCACGCTGCATCAATGCTTTTATTGAGGGTTCATGCCCGCGGAAACGTTTGTACAATTCCACCGGATCTTCCGCGCCTCCTTTTTCGAGAATGTTTTTTCTAAAAGATTCTGCAATTTCTCGGCTGAAGATGCCTTTTTCTTTAAATAAGGAAAATGCGTCTGCATCAAGAACTTCAGCCCATTTATATCCGTAATATCCGGCAGCATAACCTCCCGAAAAAATATGCCCGAATTGATTGCTCATCCCAGTTCCATCAACAGTCGGTAACAATTGAGTCGGAGTCATAGCTTTTTGTTCAAATTCCGTAACATTTTCGATGGAATCGGTTTGTGTGTACCAAGCCATATCGAGAAATCCGAAAGATAATTGACGCAAACAGAGATAAGCCGCATTATATTGTCTTGATTTTTTTATCTTTTCAATTAGTTTTGCCGGCATTTTTTTCCCTGTTTCATAATGAGAGGCAAATGTGTCGAGAAACTCTTTTTCGGAAAGCCAGTTTTCCATAATCTGAGAAGGCAGCTCTACAAAATCACGGAATACATTTGTTCCGGAAAGAGATGCATAAGTTGAGTTTGCCAATAAACCGTGTAGAGAATGACCGAATTCATGCAAAAAGGTTTCGACCTCCCCATAAGTCAATAATGCCGGTTTGTCAGCTGTCGGACGAGTGAAATTCATAACGATAGTAATATGGGGGCGGCTGTCTTTTCCATTCTCGTCTTTCCATTGTCCTTTATATTCGGTCATCCATGCACCTCCTCTTTTAGTTGCTCGAGGATGAAAATCTGTATATAATACACCTACATATTTATTATTTGCATCAAAAACTTCAAAAGCTTCTACTTCTGGATGATATACGGGAATTTTATTGTTCTTCTTAAATTTGAGACCGTATAAACGTGTCGCTAAACCGAATACACCTTTTTTTACTCGATTCAATTCGAAATAAGGTTTCAGCATCTCATCGTTAAGATCGTATTTGGCATTTTTTAATTTATCTGAGTAGTAAGACCAATCCCATGGCATCAGATCGAAGTTTTTCCCTTCCATACCGATCGCAAAACCTTTTACTTCTCGAACTTCTTGTAAAGCTTCAGGTTTGTATGCTTTTAATAACTCGTTTAGCAAGTTGTATACATTTCGGCTATTTTTTGCCATGCGGCGTTCCAATGTATATTCTGCGTAATTGTCTTTCTCCATCAATTTGGCGATTTCCATCCTGACTTCAGCAATACGTTTCACGATTTGTGTATTGTCGAACTCTCCGGTCTGACAGCGTGAGTTATATGCCCGATACATTTTTTCTCTCAAATCCCGACGTGCCGAATATTGCATAAACGGGCCATAACTTGGATAAGAAAGGTCGAAAAGGAATCCTTTTTTTCCCTTATTTTGAGCCATTAGTGCTGCTGCATCTATTGCGCTTTGAGGAAGCCCTTCCAATTCTTCAGGCTTAGTCAACAGCATTTCGAAACTGTTTGTTGCTTTAAGCAGATTTTGTCCGAATGTCAAAGTCAATTGATTTAGCTCGGTCGTAAGTTTACGGTATTTCTCCCGATTTTCGCCTTTCAGATTAGCACCTTTGCGTACCATGCTTTCATAAGTATCGTTCAATAGAGCCGATTGTTCGGGAGATAAATCAAGCTCTCCTTTTTTGTCGTAAACGAATTTGACTCGTTCGAATAATTTTTCGTTCAGATTGATATTGTTACCGTGTTCTGAGAGAATAGGTGAGATTCTTTGAGAAATAGCCATCATCTCATCGTTTCCTTCGGCTTCGGAAACAGCAAAAAATATGGTTGATACTTTGTTCAACAAGCTTCCTGACCGTTCCAATGCTTCTATTGTATTCTCAAACGTAGGTGTAGAACGTTGATTGACAATTGCATTTACTTCTTTTTGATGTTGACGGATACCTTCTTGAAACGCAGGTTCGTAATCTGTTGTTTTGATTTTGTCAAATGGTGCGGTTTCTCGGGGTGTTTTAAATTTCCCGAAAAAAGGATTTGCAGCTTGAGTCATATATAAAGTTATTGTTAGAAAAACTATAAATATAAATATTTTTCTCATGAGAAAAGTTTTTATTAAGGTTGACAAAGTTCTCAAATAATTGATACTTTAACATAAAAGAGCTATTAATTTATATTAATTAAAAAGTAAAAATTCTCTTTGCAAGTATGTTTTTTCCTCTTTTAGCATACATTTGTGTCGGGTATAACATAGAAAATAAAAAATCATGAAACAGCGATTGTTTTTTTTACTCAAAATATATTTGTGGTTCATACTCATGTTTATGTTGCAAAAACCACTATTCATGCTTTTCCATTATGATTTATTCGATAAGGCCTCTTTTATGGACTGGATACAGGTTATGTATCACGGCCTTCCTCTCGATATTTCGGTTGCAAGCTATATTTTAGTGTTGCCGGTATTTGTAGCTTTGGTGACAGTATGGGTACAAGGATTATGGGCAGAGTGGTTTTATAAAGGGTATTTTGCATTGATTATAGCTATTTTATCGCTCATTTTTATTTCTGATATAGAATTATATACTTATTGGGGATTTAGGATGGATGCGACTCCGTTGTTTTATTTGAAGTCTCCTGCCGATGCTATGGCGAGTATTCCGTTTTGGGTTTTGATTTTAGGAATTATAGGTATCATTTTATATTTTACGATTTTTTGGTATCCTTTGAATCGTTGGTTTGTGAAAGGTTCTGGGAAATGGAAATTCTGTAAACATCGCATCAGATCGACAGGTTGGTTTTTATTGTTGCTCGGTTTGTTGTTTATCCCGATTCGTGGAGGCGTTTCGGTCTCAACGATTAATGTAGGAAGGGTATATTACAGTGATAATATGTTGTTTAATCATGCAGCAATAAATCCGGCTTTCAGTTTGCTGGCATCTTTGTCTAAAGGACAAGATTTTAAACAGCAGTATCGTTTTATGGATGCAGATAAAGCAGATCAAGAATTTTCAAAGATGACACACAGTCGAGTTTATTTCCCTGAAAATGATACTGTTCGCTGGATTAATCGTGAACGTCCAGATATTTTGTTGATTATATTAGAAAGTTTTTCCGGTACAGCAATGGAGAAACTGGGTGGGGTTTCGGGAGTGATGCCGAATCTTACCCGTTTGGCGGAAGAAGGAATATTTTTTACAAACTTTTATGCGAATAGTTTTAGAACCGATAGAGGTCTTGTTTCGATTTTAAGCGGATATCCTGCACAACCGACAACATCTATTATGAAATATCCCGTTAAGTCTCAATCTCTGCCTGCTATATCCAAATCATTGCGAAAAGAAGGTTATGATATACAATTCCTTTATGGGGGAGATGCAGATTTTACAAATATGCGTTCTTATTTTATTTCTTCAGGATTTCAAAGTATTGTATCCGATAAAGATTTCCCGGTTAGTGATTTATTATCGAAATGGGGGGCGAATGATGGCACGACTTTTACTCGTTTCGGTGAGTTGATACAAAATCAACAGAAGCATCCTTTTATGAAAGTTTTTCTGACACTGAGCAGTCATGAACCTTTTGATGTTCCGTACCATCATTTCGATGATCCTTATCTTAATTCGGTAGCTTATACCGATAGTTGCCTCGGGGCGTTTATCGATCGATTCCGTCAGACTCCACAATGGAATAACACCTTAATTATTTTAGTGCCTGATCATGCTATGCGTTATCCTGCCGGAGTTCAAGAACCGGATATTATCCGTCATCACATTCCTATGGTCTGGTGTGGTGGAGCGGTGAATAATCCTAAAGAGGTAAGTGATTATGGTTCTCAGATCGATATTGCCGCCACCCTTTTGGGACAAATGAATATAGACTATTCAGATTTTAAATTCAGTAAAAATATTGCCGATACTACTCAATATAAATTCGCTTATTATACTTTCAAGGACGGATTCGGCTATCTGGATTCTGATGCTAAAGTCATATATGATAATGAAGCGGGGAAAGTAATTTTTTCAGAAGGAGATACTACCGGAAGTAAAGAGAACGCAGGTAAGGCATTTCTACAAAAGTTATATGATGATTTAGGCAGCCGATAATCTCCGGCGGGGGAGATTATCGGTTTAAGGAATACATGAGCTGGTCGATTAGCAACGGAATATCATCGGCAGATATGCCGGCTTGTATCAAATATTTGACATCTTGCCTGAAATTATTAAGGAACGATTCCGCATTTCCTTTATCGTTCTCTATGCTTTCTCTGTATAATTCTATCGCCTTATTCAGATTTTTAAGGACAAATTCTACATGTCCGGCATTCATATAATCGATAGGGGTCGGTTTATTATTCAGTATTTTTTCGTAATAACGCCGGGCTTGTTCTTGTTTTCCCGCCAAAAAAGAACACCATGCTATAGCCCTCCATGCTTTGGTGCTTTTGGGGTCTAAATAATCGACTTTAAAATAATATTTCAAAGCTTCATCATAATTCTCTTGTTCAAAATAGCAATGTCCGATATTCATTTCTACCGATAAATTATCAGGTTTCATTTGTTCTATTCTCAAGTAGTATTCTAATGCAGCTTCCGGTTTTTTCAATGTTCTGTAACAAGAGGCAATTCTTCTTAATGTCCATAAGCTATCGGGATATATCATTTCAGCCTTTAAATATGCGTCTAAAGCTTTGCTATATTGTCCGGACATTTGTAAACAATATCCGATCTTTTGATATAGTTCACTGTCCGATCGATGGCTTTGTAGCAATTTGTTGAACATTATCAGGGCATCGGCATAATATTCTTTCCGGAAATAAAATTCTCCGATCAATCTCAATGTGTTGTCATCAGAAAATATGGATTGTAAGAATGAAACCTGAAACAAGTCTATATGTAATGCGAACGGATCAGAAAATTCAGACCGAAAAGATGAAAGTTTGAAAAATCTATATAAATCTTGTAAGTATTGGTTCGATATATTTTTACCTATTTCATCAGAGTTCAGGGTGAGTCTGTCCTTTTCTATATTTTGCATCTCGATACCTTCGGCATTAAATTGGGAGGTCATCATGCCTCTTTGTGCTTCCGGAACTTGTGTGAGACTGAGACAAAAAGAGTATTTGTCGGAATTACACAGAAAGTGAGACAGGCTGATGAGTTTTTTGAAATTATTATCTTTATCTCCTTGAGTGAAAACATTGGTCAGTGCTGTATATTTGGTATTAAACGGGCGAAACCAGTTCGCTGCTTCTTTGAAAAACGGGAAACTTTTGAGCCCTGAAAAAGTACTCATAAAAACATCAGCCCCTTCTAACTGCAAATCATTCAATTCTTTAAGTTTATCTGCGATTCCTGATTGCTCCAAAATTTCCTGCCATTCCGGGTTTTTATCTAAAGAATTCATATCATTCATTAACTCGTCTTGTTTCATTTTTTTATAGATAGACGGACTTATTTTCATCATTTCAGGAAGCAACTCTTCTGTAAATTTTCGAGAAATTCGTTCAGTTTCGCGACTTTTTATGAATTGTAGGAAAATCGTTCGTGTATCCTTGCAAAACCGGTCGTTTTCTTTACAAGCTTCAATTCTTGCCAATAAATAAGGAGAACGTTCTATTCTTGTTTTATATATATACATAAGGATTAGGAGTCCGCATAAGGCTCTTTGGCGTATTTCTTCATTGCCTGATTGTTCATAAACGTCCAACAGGATTGCCAATTTTTGTTCGTCATACCGATGCAGTAGATTTAAAGTAAGTGCCGAAACGATTAAACAAGTCGTTTCGACAGGAAAATGTTCTGGAGATAATCCTTCACGTAAAGCCGAGTAATCCCATTCGGTTGCCGGATAGTTGCACCAGATTCTGGTTACAAGTTCCTCTTCAGCCTTTTCTACTTGCTTTCTAAGTTCAGACTGTATCTGGACATTATTTTCTATATCGCTTAACAAGTCGTTTAAAGACAAATTATTAATAGCGGTGTCTAATACATCCGATTGTTGTTGAATACTCATTTCCGGATGTAGCTGAAAATATCTTTTCTTAGAGTAATAAAAACCGGATGATTCTTTCTCGAGTAATGATTCGGTAACTTTATCGGTTAATGAGAATAAAGAGGTAATCAAGCTTTTATATACCTGTTCTCGTTCAGGGTCTTCGATACCTTCAAACATGTATCGGAGCATATATTTATAGGATGTTTCCAGTTCATTCAGCTTATCATTGACAGTCCAATCTTGTAATGCAGTAGACAATCCGGATAACAATCCGAATACCTTTTTTATCTGTTTTTCTGTAAGCAATCGGTAGATCTCCTGTTGGGCATTTATTATTTCTTTTACTGTCATATTTGTCATATTTTTCTGTGGCTGATAAAGATAATATCTTACTCTGTAAGTTACCAAATTTTAAAAATAAATGTGTTCAAAATGTATGCCAAATTTCTATTGTAAAGTTCATATCTGTTCAAAATATTATTGAGATTATATGAAAGTGGTTTTTCTGGGGATTTTGTGTTTGTCTGAAATAAATGAGTATTAGTTTAAGTTTTTTCAGAATTGGATGCTGAGCTGTTGAGGATGTAGTTTTTCTGTCGGATGTGAAACTGACAAACCGAGTAAACGAATAGGACGTCCTGATATATCGATCTCATTCAATAGCATTTTAGCTAAAGGCAGTATTTCTTCAAGATCTGTTAACGGATGATGATTGCTTATACATTTTGTCTTTTGTGAAAAGTCGCTGAATTTTACTTTTAGAGTAAGCGTATTCCCCTGAAATTTTTTGCGAGTGATACGTTCTGTCAATTCACAGGCTACATGATAAAGTTCTATAATAACGGACATTTTGCCTGTCAAGTCTCTTTCAAAAGTCGTTTCACATCCGACCGACTGTCTGGCTTTTATAGCTTCAACCGCTCTGTCGTCTATGCCATGAGCAAAATTATAAAATAAACACATAGCGAAAAAGTAAATTTGGGCAAAGCGTAGCGAATTAGCTG
>URAV01000040.1 GCA_900545915.1 uncultured Porphyromonadaceae bacterium | reverse complement strand
AAATATATATAATATACTTATACTTAAATAAATACAAAATAATTTGCTTATTAAAGCCGACTCTTATTACTTCTTTGCAATATAATCATAAACAACTTTTGAAATAGAGGCTATTATAGCCGCATTTGTTTTATCATCTTCTTCCGAATCCCGTACAAAAACAGCAATACAATAGTGTTGTCCGTCAGGTAACTGTACAAAAGCCAGATCATTGTCTCCCGCCTTTATTCCTTTAGCGTTCCGATCAGAACTTCCAGTTTTATGTCCCATTACCACCCCTTCAGGAAGTCCGGCTTTTATCTTATCATTTCCGGTAGATGTTTCTATCATAATTTTTCTTAAATAGCTCCCATACTCGTCTCTGAACAAATCTTCTTTTAAAAATTTATCCAACAATAGAACGGCAGAAGACGGCGTAGCCGTATTGCAGTACTGTTTCTCAAATGCCTCATGCATCACCGCTTCCGTCGCAACAACAGACATTCCCGAAATGCCCAACCGCTTAATATAATCATCGACAACTTTTGCCCCGCCGATATACCCGAATAATATATCACACGCGTTATTATCACTCAACGATACCGTATAGGAAAGCAACTCCCGTATCGACATCTTAATATTACCCTGAGGATGCCGATCCCTCAAAGGGCTATATGTGTCAGGTAACAGATCCGATTTCCGGACAAATATCTCGGTATCGAGGGAAAGATTATTTTTATGAAGATAATCGAGAACGGCAAGAGCCAATGGAAATTTGCAAACACTCATCATCGGATAATCGCCTTTATTTATTTCCAAAAGTTGATTATCTCCAGAAAAAACAGCAACTCCTACGGTTGCTTTTTTCCCTTCCAAAACAGAAGCGATACGCATCTTCAATTCTCTTTCATCCTTTGAGAAAGCTACTGTAACGGTAAAACATGCGATTAAGACTCCAACAATAAAATATTTCATAATTATCCGATATTATTTATGAGAAACAAAAATACTTAAAAATATACTCAAGCTGATTATCTATATCTTATAAAAATATATCAATGTTCCTCAAAAACGATGACACACCATTGCACTATCAGAGCTCCTTCTTTCGGAAAAACACAAGCGTAAATATTTTTTCATTTTTAACAATTAAGTATTCCTTAAGATCGTACCTTTGCACTCCCGTGTGCTTGATAAACCACGTAAAAAACAAGATGTATGAAAAAAACAGTCAGCCTCCCCTTTATGGTGTTGAGCATACTTTTCTGTGTATGCCTCATCATTTCCAACATTCTGGAAGTGAAAATGATCTCTTTAGGTCCTGTCACGGCAACTGCCGGACTTATCGTATTCCCTATCTCGTATATTATAAATGATTGTATTGCCGAAGTATGGGGTTATAAAAAAGCTCGATTGATCATTTGGGCAGGATTTGCCATGAACTTTCTTGCCGTAGCGCTTATACAGTTGGCAATACTTTTGCCTCCGGCTTCATTCTGGAATGGACAAGAAGCCTTTTCTTTGGTATTTGCCGCAACTCCCCGCATCGCAGTAGCCAGCTTGATCGCATTTTTGTCCGGCTCGTTTTTGAATGCTTACGTTATGAGCAAAATGAAAGTAGCCAGCAAAGGTAAAAGATTTTCGCTTCGGGCAATGGTATCGACATTGGTAGGAGAAAGTGCCGATTCTTTGATCTTTTTTCCTGTGGCTTTTGCCGGAGTCGTACCGTTTAACGAGCTGCTGATACTTATCATAACTCAAGCAATTCTGAAATCGGCCTACGAGGCTATCATCTTACCGGTTACCATACGAGTGGTAAAGCTAATCAAACGAATTGACGGAAGCGATGTATATGACACCGACATTTCTTATAATATACTAAAAATAAAAGAAGTATAATATTTATATGGAAGAAAAGACACTAAGCCTATTAGGAAAAAAGACAGAATATCCTCAAGATTATGCTCCTGAAGTATTGGAAGCATTCAATAATAAACACCCGGAGATGGATTATTGGGTACGTTTCAACTGTCCCGAATTTACAAGTCTTTGTCCTATTACAGGACAACCGGATTTTGCAACTATACAGATCGATTATATTCCGGATATAAAAATGGTAGAGAGCAAAAGTTTGAAGCTTTATTTATTCAGTTTTCGCAATCATGGGGGATTTCATGAAGATTGCGTCAACTTGATTATGAAAGATCTCATCAAACTTATGAACCCCAAATACATCGAAGTTACCGGTTTTTTTACACCGAGAGGCGGAATCAGCATATACCCATACTGCAATTACGGACGTCCCGGTACTGAATATGCCGAAATGGCAAAAGATAGAATGAGAACCCATCGATAAAGCTGTTATAATGCAAAAAGTAGCCGTTATCCTGACATTTATCGGAAACGGCTACTTTTTTTATCTTTAAAACTTATTCAAATTTTACTCAAGTCTGCTTTGAAGTTTTCTTTATTGGAAAAATTTTAAACAGGCTCTTATATAATCTAATTTTTCACAGGGCGTACCGACCGTCCGTAATAACTGGCATTTCCCGCCCAACGAATCTGAGTCGGTTGCAACTCTAAATAATAGGCATAATCATTATCTCCGGCATTACGATACTGAGATGTCCAGTAATAGCCGACTTCTCCGCCTTTAGAAATCGTCGATCCCGGATAGATACGATACCCTGTTGCCGGCAGGAAAAGCCCGCCGACCAACTCTTCATCGGTAATCTGACGTGCTGAAGTATTCTCTATACGGCCGCTTTTCATCGGAGGAGTAAACAAATATCCATATACATTTTTACCATCCTCTGTCGTATAATATCCATATTGATATGAGGCTTCATTATACAATTTTTGCATCTCCGCCTGTGTCGGCAGTCTCCATGCCCCTTGCGTCGCCCAATAAGCAATATCTCCGTAAGACGCAGCAGCAAAATCAGAGGTCTCGGCCGTACATGCCTCATCGGTAAACATTTTACCACTTATGTCTTGCGACACATTCTTTGCACAAACACTGGAACTGGTAGTCAAAGCATTTGCACCGCATACTCCCCAATTGAAATGATCCATCTGCGAAGAACTTTGTGAAATAGACGACCCGGTATTACCATCGACATAATTGAAGTATTCCCATTGATGATCGGCAATCTTCCAATCTTCACCTAAATGCTGAAGGTTACCTCTTGCCCATTTTATTCCGCAAACGCTGACATAATCATTATATTCCGAATTTACATCATCATAAAGCATTCCGTCTTTATCATCATCGTCATCGGAAGAACATGCGGCAAATCCGAACGTCATCGCAGACACTGCCGCCATAATCAATAAATTTTTTAAATTCATATTTTTTATTTAAATAACCAGTTACAGACATAAATATATAAATTTCAGGAAAGAATATATATAATATAGACAAAGGTAAGCAGCTTGTTAACGTTTTCAAAATCTATATACTGAAAAAGAGATTCCCAACGCTTATTTTTAACATTTTATCCTCAAAAGACAGACTATCGCAATAACCGGACTATATATAAAAGTTCTGCCGATAAGGATTCTTATCGGCAGAACTTTTATATATCACCACAAACTATACGACTCTTACAGATTCCGGTGCAATTACAAATTTCATTTCACGATTATCATACGCCCTTTTGTATTGGCAACCCACTGAGGAGCATACAGACACTGTATCGTAGAAATACCGTTATGATAACTTCCGGGACGATCGACCCAAACATCATAACTAACTACATAAGTACCTTTCGGGAGAAAATCGAAATAGAGATTCGTCACCGCATCTTTTGTTTCCTGATAATAGCAAACTCCGTCTTTACATTCGTAACGCGACAGCTGATCGACCGGTTCGAAACATGCAGGACGTTGATCTTTTACATGGACAAATTCCAAATCACGATCTGTCCTTATTACCAAACGGATATTGACCTTATCTCCGCTTTTCAACGTCACTTTATTTAAAGGCAAATATACTTTTTCTTTTCCCGACATTTGTTCCACAAAAAATTGCTTATCGATAGAAAAACCTTTGACCGCCTTATTTCGTATCTGTGTAAAATCGGCAAAATACTGTCGGTATAACGCTCCCCATGAAGGTTGTTTCTGATCGGCCGATACTTCGACATTTGCCAAATCAGGAGTAATCTCCGCTCCCTGACGGACATACCGTTCATATCCGGTGAAACCATCCGTAACCTCAGGTTTTAAAACGGTTTTCCCCCATGTGATTTTTACCGTATTTTTCGATGCTGACAACATATAGTCTCCGATATTCAATATTGCATTGACGGCATCTATTGTTGAAGGCACAGATCCCCAATTCTGCGTCTGTTTTTGCATAATCAACCAACGTTTCATCTCATTCAACTCTTGTTTTGAATTCGGATCTATTTCTGCAAAAGCATTCATTATTGCAGTATGCATCTGTATTGCACTATTTCTATAAGCATAAGACGACTTATTATTTTGCCAAAACATTCCCATATCTTCTGTCGTTGTAGAATATTCTCGCAAAGACTCCAATATCTCTTTGGCCTCATCGGTAAAACCATAACGATACAACGATACTGCAGCAATAGCTTTTTCGTACAAAGAGAAAGAAACCCACTCCCTCTTTATATACTCGATGATCTCTTTATGAGCACTTAGAGCTTTTGCCAACGGTATGTCCCGATAGCTACTTCTCACATACACATAAAGAAGCTTGCCATATTCAGATACCACACCCAACTTCTTAGCTTTCCTCCTTTCCTGATCCGAAATAATACAACTATCCAAATAATTGATCGCCCGCATCTGCATATATTTAGAAGCTTCGTCATATTGTATTCCACCTAATTTCGTCAAGCGAGACAGCCCTTCTAAAGTATTAACCGTCATCAAGAAGCTAACCGGCATTTTTTTCATCCAACCCCAACCGCCTTCGGGCTTCTGCAAGTCATGAAGCAATTCCAATGCTTTATTTTGCAACTGCTCAGCACGAGAAACATCCAATAAACTGGAAAGTGATTGCAATCGTTCCGTTTCATTTTGTGCATCCAACGCCCAAGGCGTCTCTGAAATCAATACGGATTTTAACTCTTCATTTTTCTCCAAAGGAGATGCTAAAGATGAACCGGTCTCATTTTTAACTTTCCAAGTCTGCAATGCCGAAACGATCTCAGGATTATTGCGAGCTAAAACCGAAGCGACCGTATTGCCATATAAAGCTGCCGTAATATTAATAACATCGGTACCCGAAACTTCATTTAATTGAGGAAGAGCCTGCACTACATACCAAAGCGGATTAGCCGTATACTCCAATACCATACGATAATTTTCTTCCGCATCATCAGAAAGCCCTTGCATCCGTATGTTTTTTATTTCCTTCCCGCCTTTCAACACAAAAGGTTCAGCCTCCGTCACCAACGTCCGCGACGGTAATATCGGAATAATGTGTTGTTCTCCATCGCTTACTCCGGGAGTCACCGCGTTTACACGGATACCCAACACATCCAACCCCTCAGGAACTGTAAAATCCACACTTTCCGATTTCGATTTTCCGGCTTCAAGAATAAACTCCTGCTTTTTCTGTTCCAATACTTTATCAGTATATGGATCGAACAACTCGAATGTGAAACTGCCGCTCATCAAACGATCTGATATATTCTGCATTAATGTAGCAATCGAGACCTCATCTCCCCTACGTACAAAACGAGGTATGTTCGGGACTACCATCAACTGTTTTTGAGAAATCACATTATTTTTATACGAACCGTATTTCAGATCTTTCGTATAAGCCAAAGCCTGAAATTGCCATTCGGTGTTGCTTTCGGGAATCGTAAATTTAACAGACACTTCTCCTTGCTCATTCGTCGTCAATTGAGGATAAAAAAATGCCGTTTCATTGAAATCTCGCCGATATTGCACAGGTGTCTGTTCCAAATTTCCAGAACCGATCGCACCATCCGAGACTTCAGGAGCTGCTACATCTGCAACAGAAATACCGACCCGGCTTTTTGCCATTGTATTCATCTGTGTCGCAAAAGTCAAAGAGGACATTCTTCTGTAAATAGTAGAATAAACAAACCCTCCGAAATAAAGCGGAGAACATGAAGTGCTTATCCGTTCCGATTTCCAAATGTTTTGTCCCTCTACTCCCTGCAAAAACAAGCCATAATCTATCGGATTATATACCGGTCTGAAACTCCAATCATGAGGCATTATCTCATTTAAAGAAGCATCGAACATTTCGGTCATAAAGCGTGCAGAAACGGGTTTTCCCGATGCGTCCTTCACTGTAAAGCTCCAAGACTCTTGACTGCCCGGTATCGTTCTGTCCCGGAAAGTAGAAGTCGTTATCGACAATTTCATATCCGGCTTTTTCCGATGTATATTTATCACAGAGCTATAAGAACACCCCTCTTTTATAAAAGATACGAAAAGTTTAAGACGATCACCATATTCCGATTTATATAAAACAGGGAATCGGTGGTTTTTATTCGATATTTTTACTCTTCGAGAATCTACCAAACGAAATCCATCATATAAATTGCATAAAACGTATGCTTGCTTGATAGAAGTCCCGTATATGACATCGACAGACTCCCCATCCGAAATTTGATACAAATTTTTAGGCGCCCATTCATACGTTTTTATCGGGGGCTTTTTATCTTGCATACTATATAAAGCAAAATCGGCATTTCTGATAACCAAGTTTCCATTAGTATCCGTCACCTGAAGTACAAGACGATATATGCCCGAAGGCAATTTTTTCCAACTTCCCAAAGCAGGAATATTATCCGACACGAAACTCTTTTCTTCTACCTGCATCCGCACTTTCAACGAATCGGCACTTATAATGTCATGTTTCGATATAGGATTTTCCAAACCATACATCGAATATAATATATACTTACATTTTACCGAAACCGGTATTCCTGCCATATTCGTTATCCTGAACTTGACCGGATTAGGTGCATCCTTGTCAATCATTTTGGGAACTTCCATCTGCACCGACAACGGACTTTCTCCCACCGTCACCCAATAAGATTGAGATTGTGTTTCACCATTAGCAGATGTTACATTTACATCAATCCTGAATCGATAAAAAGTTCCGGTCTTCAATGCATCCTTATCGCTTTTCCGAGCAACAAATCGAAGCGTAAACTCACCGTCTTCTCCCGTAAACAACTCTCCTTGAGCTATCTGTTCACCATTATTATTTCTCCACCAACTGTTCGCAAGACGTTGCACCGTATAAGAAACATCCGCTCCTGAAACAGGAACTCCCGAAAAACTGATGACTTTACCGTTAACCGAGACCACCTGGCCTAAAGACACGGCATCTTTTACCGGCTCGAATAAAATACGGAAAGTCGGTCTTTTATATTCCGACACTTGTACAGATAAACTTTCGTTACGACCTTCTACTCTAATCCGGCAATATCCGTTTACCATATCCGAGGGAAGCTCAAAAGATCCGGTAAACGAGCCGAACGAGTCGCCTTGAACCGTGCGGCGGGCAATATCTTTACCTTGGGCCGAAAGAACGACTGTATAACGTCCGTCAGGTACGACTGTCCCGACTTTTTCTCCCACCCGATAATCTATTCCGGAAAAATAAAGCGTCTGTCCGGGACGATAAACAGAACGGTCGGTAAAGAGAGAAATCATTCCACGTTCCGTATCCGCATCACCGTTCCAATATCCGTATCTCAAGTTCTGAAGCGGATAATAAACATCATTCTTCATTTCGGGTTTAAAATACGTTACCGCATCTTTCTCACCCAAACGAACCAAACCCAAACGATCTGCCTTTACCGTACTTACATAAGAATCTTCAGAATCTGAACGAAACAATTTTACCGGAATCCCGGATAACGGTTTTCCGCTTTTAGAATCAGTCAGGATAACGAGCGTCTCTTTTTCTGTCGGAGCTAAAGTCGCCGCGTAGATACGGGAAACATAGAAACCGATTTTTCCAAGATCAGCTTGCTCTTCCGAAAAGAATCTCAAGAAATATTCTCCGTTATTCAGTGCCGGAAGAACACATTTCCCGGTGCGATTTGCCAAACTCAACGTATCACTCAGATGCAAAGTATCTGCAAATTGCAGGATGCTGTCATTACCCTCCGTACGATATAACTTAAAATAAAGCTGCTTGATATTCTTATACCCAAAAGAGAGCGTATGCGGTTCTCCCGGATATAAAACTTTACCCATATTCAGATCGAAACTATATGCCGTCAATTGATCTTGTTCATATTTAAGACAATCCAAACGGGGATATTCCGGGAAACGAGAAATCAACCGATCAGATAACTTTACCAGATAGGCTTTAGTTTCGGGTGATGTATTCCGGCTATAATAATCCAATAAATCTATCGCTATTTCTACCGAATAAGGACTATTTTTATAAACATTCAGCAGATTTTCTAATTTTTGAGGGTATTCAACTCCGGAGTTATTATCCTGTAAAAACTTCAACCGTTTCAAATCTGCTATAAGGTAAGAGGGCGATCCCGGATCGGAAAATCTCAGCAATAACTGATACACGGCAATTACCTGATGTCTCAACTGATATTTCTCAGGGAAATATGGATAGTTTACAAAATCTGCTGCCGGCATATTCAATTCTTCCAACAAAGGCTCTTCAAGAATAAAAGGAAGTACCGGATTCGACAATAATCCCTCATATATATCTATTGCACGGTACGCCAAAAAGTCGAGCATGGTCGGGGTCAATATTTCCCAATCTTTATCGGTATACAGAGCATCTTTATAAACCTGAGTAGAAGTTTTATTTAAAATTTCTGCCGGTTTAACGGAAGACTGCAACAGATCGGATATCTTTCTTACAAAAGCTGCTCTATCCCATTCATCGATCTTCGCAAGATCGGGAGCTACATCTGTCGGAATACCATTCTCCAATACCCTTCGAGTATCCTCATAATAATCAAAGATCATCTGAGCCTCAATAGAGCTGAGCACGGCACGTTGCACCGAATCGGTAGAAGACTCCCTCAAATGCTCGGCAAACCGTATCAACGAGGGAAAACTATCTTGTGAAATTCGTAACTGATAATGCACATATTCAAGCAGATACTTTGCGATCAAAGGATTGTTCTTTTCTTGTATCGCTTTCTTCAAATTCTTATCAGCTTCAACCAAAGCCGTACGCGGTTTCGCTGTTTTGTCCCGCATAGCAACAGCCTCATTTTTCGTAATCCCTTGAGAAAAAACTGTACATATTCCCCCTATTACCCATAAAAAAACAAAAATAAATTTTTTCATAATACATTGCCCTCCTAACCTATCTGTCATACTACAAATATAATAACTAAAAGGAAACTGTTAATTAAGAAAAGCCAAAAGATAATTATAAAACATTAACTATATTATCCTACTCATTACCGAATACATGTCTGAAAATGTCCGGATATACAATTTTTTATCGAAAATTTTAGAGACAATCCGAATTTTACACAAGTCAGGTTTGAGAGAAATCCACATGAATAGTCTGTTTTCCTCTTAAGAAATAGATTGCAACGATACCGACATCGTTATAGAACAGAAGAATAACGCAAAAATATCCTAAAATCCAGACCGGGACTTACATTTTCCAAAATACGACAAAAGATATTTAGCAATCGAAATTAACCTATTTATTCTGATCTTGTAGTAATAAAGAATATTGAAACGAAATAGAAAAGATTCAATACAAAAAATCTCCGATTAACAGATAATCAGAGATTTACGTTTTTAATTTTAAAAACTGCGGTGCGGACGGGACTCGAACCCGCGACCCCATGCGTGACAGGCATGTATTCTAACCAGCTGAACTACCGCACCATTTTTGTCATAAGGAACTCTCCTGTTCCCTTTTGCGTTTGCAAAGATAGATACTTTTTTTTATTCTGCAATAGTTTAATGAAAATTTTTACTTTCATAAATCCTTTAATAAAGCGACAATTTTACGGTTCAATTCATAACCGATAAGTTTACAGAAACTTATAGACATCTAAATTTCCCAACAAAAAGATTTATTAAGAAATACTCAGCCTTAATTTCATAATAACAAGAGACCTTTTACCCTGTCTCTTCGGTCGCAACGAATATCCTCGACATCGGAACAAACGAGAATAAATCAGAAGGCTTTTCGGCAGATCGATAAAAATAGCTATTTTTGCAATCGAAAATCAGATTCTTAATAAAGATGCAACTTGACATTGCCCTGCAAAAAAAACATTTGAGCCATTTTATTTTCCCGAAGATTTCCGAAACCGCAGACGAGATGAACCTCCCTTGTTATGTTATCGGAGGATATGTACGTGATATTTTTCTGAAAAGGGATTCGAAAGATATCGATATCGTTACCGTAGGAAGCGGCATCGAATTAGCAACGACTTTCGCCGAGAAATTGGGAAAGTCGGCTCGACTATCGGTATTTAAAAACTTCGGTACGGCACAAGTCAAGTACAAAGATATCGAAGTAGAATTTGTCGGAGCACGCCGTGAGTCTTATACCCACGACTCACGCAAACCGATCGTAGAGGACGGTACTCTTTGCGATGATCAAAACCGCAGGGATTTCACGATAAACGCATTAGCGATTTGCTTGAATAAAGAACATTTCGGGGAGTTAATCGACCCGTTCAACGGAATGGAAGATCTGAAAGCAGGTATTATCCGCACGCCTTTAGATCCGGATATTACATTCAGTGACGATCCGTTACGCATGATGCGGGCTATACGATTTGCCACCCAATTGGGATTCTCTATCGAAAATGAAACTTTCGCTGCAATAGAGCGAAACCGTAAACGTATAGAAATTATTTCGAAAGAACGGATCATCGATGAATTAAACAAGATCGTAGCATCTTCAAAGCCCTCTACAGGTTTTATATTATTGGACAAATCGAAACTATTGCCTTTAATTTTCCCTGAACTAAGTGCGCTCAAAGGAATAGAAACTATCGAAGGTCGGGGGCATAAAGATAATTTTTATCACACACTGACCGTTCTGGACAACGTTGCAGAGAAAAGTAACAACTTATGGCTACGCTGGGCTGCCATACTACACGATATTGCTAAACCGGCGACGAAACGATACGACAAAAAATCAGGATGGACTTTTCATAACCATAATTTTATCGGCTACAAAATGATTCCGGGAATTTTCCGACGTATGAAACTGCCATTGAACGACAAAATGAAATTTGTCCAGAAAATGGTCGACTTGCACATGCGTCCTATCGTATTGGCCGAAGAAGAAGTCTCCGATTCTGCCGTTCGGCGTTTATTGTTCGACGCCGGTAACGACATAGAAGAGCTAATGACTCTTTGTGAAGCAGATATTACATCTAAAAATCAGGAAAAGGTAAAGAAGTTTTTAGATAATTTCGCTCTGGTACGGCGTAAACTGAAAGAGATAGAGGAAAAAGACCGAATAAGAAATATGCAGCCCCCGATCAGCGGTGAAGAGATCATGGATATTTTCGGATTGACACCTTGCCGGGAAGTCGGAGATATAAAAAGCGCTATCAAAGACGCTATTCTCGATGGTATTATCCCGAACGAACGGGATGCTGCCTTTCGCTTCATGCTCGACTTTGCCGCTTCTAAAGGACTTATTCCGGTAAATAAAATACTCTGACGTCATTATTTTATCCGCCAAAGACTCATGACCTTCCGATATATTGCACGGCAATTCAAAAACGATACAGCCAACAATAATACACTTCCGGCAAGAAGGGTCGGATAAAACAAACCCGGCTCATATCCCGGCCACATGCGAGAAAGCAAGCCGGTATAATATTCCCTGCTACCCCAAACAGCAAACACTGCAAAAAGAAATACCGACAGATTCAGTATTATCGTAAGTACTCTATAAGGACGTGATACCTGTTCGGGCGTATAACCGATCAATAAAAGATTTTGTAATTTCCGTGTATTCTTCTGCAACAGCAAATAAATACTCAGCATCAAAATAAAAAATGATAATGCTGTAATTAATAGGCCTATCGCAATGACCAGTCCCGTAACGATCTTAAGAAAATAGGTTGCTTTCCCGGCATCCAGATTTCCACCTTCAGTTTCATAACCCTTCTTTTGTAAAAAAGTCACGATTCGCTCATCAGACAGATTAGCGACTTCCACTATCAGGCGGGAAGGTTCTTTCACCTCTCTATTCCCAAACTCTTCATTAGCCCATTGCATAAATTTATCCGGTACTAAAATCGTATTAAGTCTATTGGAAAAACCAACGATGTTCCCTTTAAAAGATCTGCTTTTTCCATTTCCTGAAATATGGATATCTATATTGACCAAACCCAACACCCCTTCGGAAAGTTGCGGAAGATTCCGAGACTGGGCAAATCCGAAATTATATAAGTTCAGATAATTACGAGGAAGAATGATCGGAAGGAAATCCGATCGCTCATCAAAACGCCAATCTGCAGATTTTACATCAATATAGGCATCGGGAACTGACTCGAAAAACATCTGTGTACTCATTCCCATGCCTCCTGCCATCGAGACTCCTGCAGATACATTAAAATGCCCCGGAGTAAAAGTCCCGATACTTTTCACAAAAGGCTGGTTCTTGATTTCCTCGATATCTTCTACAGTGAAACCGGAGCTCTTCTTTACAAGCGAACCTAATGTACTGACTCGTTTGGAAAGGATCATATATTCTTTTTTCATAAGACCGTCTTCTTGTGAAAAAAGAGGTTTCACATCTTGATAAAATTGAATGCTGAAAAGTACAATGAACATCCCTAAAAGATTAGCCAAAAAGAATCCGACAAATTGGACTATGCTCAGATGTCGTCTCAAGAGTTTCCACACCATATTTCAGAAATCGTTTTTAATGATAGCAAAATTTAAACTGCAAGTGCCCTTCTATAATCTCAATATTCTATCATACTTTATATCCAAATGTTTACCGATAGATGTCACAATTACACCGGCCTCTTGTTTCTCGGTCTCCTCCAATAATATAGAAGATAAAATATGACCGTTCTCCTCATCTAAATGACTGATCGGCTCATCCAAAAAGATAAAGTCGAACGGTTGGCATAGCGCCCGAATAAACGCAACCCGTTGTTGCTGTCCGAAAGACATCTTTCCGACTAACGAATTCTTCTTATCGGCTATTCCGAGTCGCTCGAAATATATCTTTATCTCCTCAATATTTTTATAATCGGTAAGGTTATTCTTAATCATTACATTTTCCCAAGCCGTCAATTCAGGGAAAAGACGAAGTTCCTGAAAAAGAAGGCTCAACGAACATCGTCGAAGGTCGATCCACCGGGAAACGGACAACTGTTTTATATCTTGACCATCAAAATAAATTTGCCCGGAATAATCGTCCCGATAACCATATAAATAACTGCAAAACGAAGATTTTCCCGTCCCCGATGCGGCTTCTATCAAATAGATCCGGCCTTTTTCTAAAGTTATGTCTTTTTTCCAGACTTCCGAATCAAGAACATCCCCACTCTCCGAAAAGACATGGGGAAGTACTTGTTTAAAAATAATTTTTTTCATAAAAATCTGACTACATCATTTGTGACGCCATCATCGTCACCCAGTCAAGTATAGAAGCAAAAGCATTTTTACTGTCGTCAGACATGAATATTTCGATATTTCCATTCACCCCGCTACCTGAACTGACCAAATATGTAAAAGGACATTGTGCGAGCAACGGTGCATATTGCCTCGATGAATAAGTTCCCTTAACCATCGGTATAATGTTATCGATTCCCTCTTTCATATTAACGATAACGCTATAAGACTGCTTATTGAAAGCCGAAGCATAAGGAGTGTTTGCCATAGACTCCGGCATACCGTTACTAATATTCTCGAATACTTGCGTACTATTCGTAATGAAAAAATTCTTCTTATTTTCCAGTCCGAAATATATCGATGTTTCTCCCGTACTTAGTTTATAACGGTTCTTCCCGATCTCCTTCACTCCCAATATACCCAAATTGCGTTTTATCAACTCTACCGCATAATCATCACTCACTTGAGCAAAAACAGCCACATCAGGTATTGCAGTCCCCATAAATCCAGAACCGCTTCCAGACAAGCCGATCACAGATAATAACAGATCTCCATCAATGGAATTTATTATTTTTTTTGCATCTTCACTCTGAATTGCATTCATTTGTGTCCGGGTGAATCCGGGTAATGCTAAAAGAAGTTTATACAATTTCTGTCCATCCAAATTCATTCCGATTGTATAAAGAGTATTCGCCGGTATCTGTTTCAAGAACCTACCGGACTGTTTTCCTCCTATCTTAAAAATTTCCTCCAGTTTCTTCATCGAATCTTTATCATCAGAACGTAATTCGGATGTTATTTCGATTTTTCCTTTTTGAAAATCACAATACCCGACTGAATAAAGCGATCCCAATAAAACACCATCCGGTAAATAAGCGGTATATGCAGAACGGAAAAATACAGGCAGAGCACTCATGCGATACCAATAATTAACATCTTTCCGTTCTTTCAAAAAAGCAGAAAATTCTTCATTCGACAACAAGCTGTTCTCTTTCTTTTGAGTAAACCACCCGGCTGCAGTTTTACTCTCCAAAATGTTTGTCGCATCCTGTCCCAATACCAATAACATCCGATCTTTATCAAAAAGACATTTTACTTCCTGACCGATAAGAGAACTCTCTATATCTCCCTCTTTTACTACCGGAGTCGCCGCACCTTCAGCCTCCATTGCCTTCAATACCTCTTTCCATTTATCGAGATCCGAAACCTTAGTTAAAATACAAAGTACAGGATTCGTTTCACCAATTCCGAAACAGACCCAATTATCCGTAAAAGAAAGCCCCGAAGCCGCCGGATCTTCTTGTATATCTTCCCAAAGTTTCACCGCTCCTTCGCTCATACCACTACCAAAAGCATCGAAAAAAGAAGCATTTTTTTCAGATTTTATCCATTCGGATACATCTCCTTTTTTAGATAAAGACTTCATATCAAATGTCACGACAAAAGCGGCATCCGAAGGAATGATTTGCATGTATTCCGATTTTTCACTACATGAGAATAAAAATAAAAAAGCACATAATAGTGCACAAAGTCTGGTTAAAGAGATCCGGTTTTTCATACTTTATATTATTTAATCTTTATAACATTCAATCCCGTTTCAAGTTCTCTCAGATTTCGATAATCTCATAGCTTGTCTAAATTTTCCAGTAAAAAATACCATCAGATCATTTGTCGCATTTTCATTCGTCAGATAGCCCGCCATCCTCCTCGTCAAAACGAAAACATCCTCGAAAGAAACGCTCAAACCTAACCCCTAACAAATTTAGATAGGCTCTTATTGCAAAGATAGTATTTCCCTATCGAAATGCAATCTTTTAGCATAATAAATAAATATTGAAAAATATTACAAACAGAACTTATCGAAAACAACTATTTCGATTAATAAAATGCAAAAAACAAAATATTTCTCTTTAAAAGTTTACTCATTATTGTATATTTGCAATAATATATCAAATTTAATGCTATGATGAACAGGTTTTTAATATTCGCATGTTTATGCTTGTTTTCTACACAAGGTTTCTCCGGAACTTACTGTAATGCAGTACCTGAATATCTGTCGGTCGGACAAGAATATTCCACCCGACCAAAGGAGTGTACACAAAGCAATCGAGCATCTGCAATTTGTGATGTTACGTTAAAACGAGCCGCTACTTTGGTCGGAAGGGGCTCTTCCGAAGCGATATTGTCTTTCAACGTCAGAATTACCGATGCAGAAAATCCGCACCGGCTAAAAGGTATAAATATCGATCTCAAAGGATCTACGAACATAACAGATATTACCGCACTAAAAATTTACAGTCAAAATACAGACGACCGGTTTAAACCGGAGACGGCAACATTATGCGCCTCTGTTACCGACATTTCATCCGATGATATTCATATCGCATTTGACAAACCGCTCTCTTCGGGTAACAATTATTTCTATATCGTAGCTTCGGTAAGAAACAACGCTTATGAAGGAAACCGTATAAACATCAGATTATTGTCTTTAGAATCGACTATCGGATTTTGTACGCTATCGCAAAATGAAGCCGGAGGAACAACAGAAATTATTTTAGAACGCAAATTGCTTTTCGCTCCCGGAGATGAAGGTTCGAAATATTATCGTATTCCCGCTTTAGCGACAGCTGCAGACGGCTCTTTGATCATGGTCGCCGACAAAAGATGGACACAATTGAACGATCTGCCTTCTCACATAGACATCGTAGCCAAACGCAGCGAAGATAAAGGCAAAACTTGGTCAACGACATCAATCGTAGCCGGAGCAGATGACGACACAAAAGGATATGGAGATCCGGCCTTGATCGTAGATAAAAAAACGGGGGATATATTATGTATTTACGCTTTCGGACAAGGATTGTGGCAATCCACGGCATCCGACCCGATTCGGATAGGATTATCTCGCAGTAAAGACAATGGAAAAACCTGGAGTTCTACTGAAGATATCACCCCACAAATATACGGTGCAGAATGTAAAGACTCCATACGCAGGAACTGGTATGGCGCTTTTGCAGCTTCCGGACGAGGTTTACAACTGAAAGACGGACGTTTGATGTTCGTCCTTGCCGTACGAACTACCGACACATGGGGCGGAAATCTATCTAATTACGCATGTTATTCTGACGATGGAGGCAAAACTTGGGCTGTATCGAATAATGCTGCGACATCTACCGGCGACGAAGCCAAACTGGTAGAATTAAATAACGGAAATGTTATGATGAGTATTCGTAGCCCTAAAAACCGCACTTTCAGTATTTCGACAAACCGTGGTGTCAATTGGTCGGAAGCTTCAAAAAATCAAGATTTAAAAGAGCCTGCATGTAATGGAGATATAATTAACTATGCATCGATTCTCGGACTAAAAAACAAATCCTGCATTCTGCATTCTCTTCCCAATGACATATCAATACGGCAAAACGTATCTATAGCTGTCAGTTATGATGAAGGAGCGACCTGGCCTATAAAGAAAACGATATGTCCGGGCTATTCTGCTTATTCTACAATGACCGTATTACCGGACGGAACGATCGGCATTGTCGTCGAGGAAGGCAAATGGGATAAAAATCTACCGGGAGAAGACGGATTCAGCCTGTATTTTATGCGGTTCTCATTAGATTGGATCACGAACGGCACTGACAGATATGCTCTACCCCGATATTCTACCTATTATTATCAACGTGCGTCTTTATTCGACATATTGCCAATCACGTCCAAAGACATCGTTTTTTTAGGAAACAGTATCACAAACGGCTGCGAATGGCACGAACTTCTTAAAAACAAAAATGTCAAAAACAGGGGAATAAGCGGAGACGTCATTAGCGGCATAAATGATCGCATAGACGAAATTCTGAAAGGGAAGCCATCCAAGATATTTTTAATGGCAGGCATAAACGATATTTCTAAAGGTCACAGCATCGCAGAAATTACCGGAAATATCGACAAATTAGTAAAAAAGATCAAAAAAGTTTCTCCCAAAACGAAATTATATTTACAAAGTCTACTGCCTGTAAACGACTATTTCGGGAAATTCGAGGAACATACATCCCGCTGGCAAATGGTTGTCCCGATCAATGAAGAACTGAAAAAAATCGCAAAGGAAAATAAACTGACCTATGTCAACGTTTACTCCCTTTTTGCCAACTCTTCAGGTAAAATGAATATCCAATATACCAATGACGGTCTGCATTTATTAGGACCGGCTTATATCATGTGGCGCGACCTTATAAAACCTTATGTAGAAGAGTAAGTGTCTGTTTAAATTTTCTAAATAAAACCGGAAATGAATATTACGAGATTTGTTTCCGGTTTTTTTATATTTATATCTCCCGAATATCAAGATTCCGGACAGAGGCTCTTTTTTCCGTCTCTACCCAAAGCGACCAGATAAAGTCCGACAAATGTCAACGCCCCGTTTATCATCAGCATCTCATATCCCAGTTTATAATCATACAGTTCTTTAAACAAAAAATCGAGACCGAAGCAAAGAGCCGGAGACAACAAAGCGATATAAGGTATCCATTTATCTCGAGGTTTTCCATGCATAAAAAGTCCATAGGAAAAAAGCCCGAGCAACGGACCGTAAGTATAACCCGCTATCGTATATATAGCATCTATAATGCTTTTATCATTTACAGCCCTGATCACACAAATAATAACGACAAAAAGCAACGAAATAAACACATGAGACCGTTTCCGCCACAACACAGCTTTTGATGCCGGATATTTTCCAACTTCGAGAATATCGACACAAAACGAAGTTGTGAGAGCAGTCAATGCCGAATCGGCACTGGAAAACGCTGCGGCAATAATTCCTATACAAAAAAATAAAAGTACCGGAAAACCTAAATATTGCGTAGCAAAAAGCGGAAGCATTTCATCACTCAGCACAGGTATATCTATTTGCTGCTGACCGGCAAACGTAATCAGCAGGATTCCTAAGACAAGAAATAAAAGATTTACCGGAAGAAAAGCGACTCCGTAAAAGTACATATTTTTCTGAGAAGCCTTTAACGTGCGAATAGAGAGATTTTTCTGCATCATATCTTGATCGAGCCCTGTCATAACTACCGTTATGAATATGCCGCTGAAAAATTGTTTAAAAAAATTCTGTTTTGTCTGCCAATCATCAAAAACAAATATTCGATCCATACCACTGTTTCTGACAGTATTTATCACACCGGAAAAATCGAGTTGCATCTTATCGGTCAACTGCCAAATTATCAATACTAAAGCACCCAACAAGAAAGCCGTTTGCAAAGCATCTGTCCAAACGATCGTCTTTATTCCGCTTCTATGCGAATAGAGCCAAATAAGCGCAACGATTACTACCGACGTAACGACAAAAGGTACATCCCATACATCAAACACAAAACGTTGCAAAATAAGTACGACAATATAAAGCCGCGCTGCCGCACCTACGACCTTAGAAAGTAAGAAAAACGATGCTCCGGTTTTATATGCATTTCGACCGAAACGCTTTTCAAGATATGTATAAATAGACGTAAGATTAAGCTTATAATAGAGAGGCAATAAAATCCATGCGATAACCAAATATCCTACTGTAAATCCTAAAACGGTTTGCAAATAAGTCATGTCGATACTCAACGGCATACCGGGAACAGAAACAAATGTCACTCCGGAAATAGAAGTGCCGATCATTCCGAATGCAACCAAAAACCATGGAGACTGTTTCCCTCCTAAAAAAAACGTGTCATTATCGCTTCTACGCCCGGTCAAATACGAAATAAGCATCAAGAAAGCAAAATAGACAGCAATAATAAGTAAAATAACCGTACCGCTCATTCTTTCTCGTAATAAAGTACGAACTTGCCTGAAAATATAATTCCCAAATATCCGGTCAGAATCTTCGTTTCTTATACCCAACCGAAAACGACTCTCAAAAAACAGCTATGTAAAATTGAGACAGGCTCTTAATTTTGTCTGAAATAATAAGTAATCGTCCCTCTCTCGGTAACCGCTCCCGGTTTTCTTTCAAAAACAGCTTTCCGCGCAGCTGCTTCGGCCCTTGCCCGTAACGTAAGATTGGCATACGCCGTCCCACGACTACCGCTCGGCGTAGCCGCAGCCTGAGTTACTTTTCCCTGAGCATTGACATATATCGAAACAACAATCGTTCCCTCATCGTTACTGGCGTCATATTGAGGAATAGGCAATTCCCCACTTAAACCTCGACCGCCCAAATCATAATCTCCATAACCGGGAGAGCCGTGTTTAGCACCGGTAGTACTATTTCCATTCGGACTTCCTTCCGCTCCAGAACCCTTATCCGACGTTCCTCGATTAGATCCTGCATTACCTTTACTGAACGCATTGGCAACCTGATTTTTAATCCGGTTATCCACTTCGGGCTTCGGTTGTGTTTTTTTATCGGGTTTAGACTGTTGCTTCTCCTCTTTCTTTTTATCCGGAACAGCTACACTCTCCTCTATATCCTGCGTAATAGTCTCTTCGACCGCTTCATCCGGTATCTCGGCTTCCATCGCATCAGCAACGTCCTGTCCGCTCATTTCGGGCTGAAAAGTCCCGCTTGCCTCATCGATTGTTCCCAACTGAACCAAAACTCCGCTTGCCTCATCCGGTATCTCAGGACGGGGAAAAGTAAAATAAAACAACATAAGAAATAACAGGAGATGAAATAACACCGTCCCCACTATGCCACATAACTTGTTTTTCGTCTTGTCTTTCACAGGTTACAAATTTCGGGCTACTCCTTTACAGGTCGTGTAGCCAATACCATTCTCAATTTATTCTCTCCGGCAATATTCAACACCTTTACCACCTCTCTGTAAGGAACACTCTCATCGGCATAAAGAGCGACATACATATCCGGTTCTTTACTCAATGCGCTCAGCAAATAGGGAGCTATTTCTTCCAATTGTACAGGATGTTCCGCTTCATTACCGAAAGAAACATAATAATTGAGCTGTGCATCGATTGTCACCCTTGCCAAAGGCTTTGCGGCTGTCTGCTCTTTACTTTGCGGCAACAACACTTTTATCGCATTCGGAAATACAAAAGTTGAAGTTACCATAAAAAAGATCAGTAACAGAAAAATCACATCGGTCATAGAAGCCATGCTGAATGAGGCTTCTATTCTATTTCTTCGTTTCAGAGCCATACTTTTACCTCCAAGCTTAATCTGCGGGTTCATTCAGCAGATCCATAAATTCCATAGTTTTGGCTTCAAGCTGATTGACCACTCCATCTACACGGGCTACCAAATAATTATAAGCAAACAGAGCTATAATCCCCACGACCAAACCGGCGACAGTAGTAACCAACGCCTCATAAATACCCCCGGACAGAGTAGTTATATCGGCACTCGTTCCGGCAGATGCCATATTGTAAAAAGCTCTTACCATACCGGTCACCGTACCGAGAAATCCGAGCATCGGCGCTCCTGCCGCAGCCGTAGCCAACCAAGGAAATCCTTTCTCCAGCTTCGCAACTTCCAGATTACCGACATTTTCTATCGCTACCAACACATCATTCATAGGCCGTCCCAATCGGGTAATTCCTTTTTCAATCAAACGTGCATAGGGAGTATCGGTCTTTTTACAAAGATTTAAAGCCGCATCTACATCTCCTTCATGGATATAGTCTTTGATGCGATCCATAAACGTACGGTCTTCTCGTGCCGCTTTACGGATAACCACAGCCCGTTCTATAAAGATATAAATTGCCAGAATGGACAATATCAGGAGCGGAATCATAATAATACCACCTTTCAGCGACAAATCCCACATATTCAACTCAGCAACAGGAGCTGCAGTCGTCCCGGCAGAAACCGGCATTACCATATTAGCATCAGCTAAAAGAGAAAGCAATAAATTCATATAATTTTATTTTTCGGTTATCGATGTTATTTAAGACAATCTTTATATTGGCGAATAGTCTCCTGCAATCCCAAATAAAGGGCATCAGTGATAAGAGCATGCCCGATAGAAACCTCATCCAAAACAGGAATCTGTTCATGAAAATATCGTAAGTTCTCAAGATTCAAATCATGTCCGGCATTGATTCCTAAACCTAATTTATGAGCTAATGCCGCAGCTTTAATAAAAGGAGCGACCGCTTTTTCCCGATCCGAAGTATAAGCCGAAGCATACGGCTCGGTATATAACTCGATTCTATCCGTCCCGGTTTTGGCTGCAAACTCTATCAATTCAGGATCGGTATCTACAAAGATCGATGTTCGAATACCGACTTGATTAAAACGGTCTATTATCTCACTTAAAAAATCAAAATGCGTACGTGTATCCCAACCGGCATTGGAAGTGATTGCATCCGGAGCATCGGGAACTAACGTTACCTGATTCGGCTTGACTTGCAACACCAAATTTATAAAAGGATCGGACGGATAACCCTCTATATTAAATTCAGTTCTTAACTGAGGCCTGAGCTCATACACATCAGAATAGCGGATATGGCGTTCATCCGGACGCGGATGTACCGTAATTCCGTCAGCGCCAAAAGCTTCACAGTCCAGCGCGACTTTTAAGACATTAGGCATATTACCACCTCTGGCATTACGCAATGTGGCAATCTTATTTACATTTACACTTAATTTGGTCATTTTTCCAAAATTAATTCTACTTATGATAAAAAGAACTTTTTTCGACCCGGTAAAACTGAAAATTATCTCCGAAGCCAAAAATTTTATGTACGTTTGCAAAAGAACTTTGTGCTGATGCAAAATTAATAGGTTTTACAGAAATCTAAAGAAAAACGCCAGCAAAAGATCAAAAAGCTCATAAAAAATGTAAATAACGATGAGAATAGCCATTTTCGGAAATTTATATCAAGCAGAAAAAAGCATACAGGCAAAGCATCTTTTCAACGCATTAAGCAAATATAATGCGGAAATTCTTATTTGTGAAGAGTTCTACCGCTTTCTGCATACTGTAATGAAAATAGAACCTCAATACAGCGAACTGATTACGGACAATAATTTTTCGGCAGATATGGCTCTCAGCCTCGGCGGAGACGGCACATTCCTTAAAACTGCCGAACGGATCGGGAACAAACATATCCCGATACTGGGAATCAACACCGGACGGCTCGGATTTCTTGCCGATGTAGCCGAAAATGAAATAGATGAAGCTGTGGCGGAACTGTTTAACGGAGATTACAGAATCGAAGAGCGTTCTCTGTTACAACTAAAGGCAGATGCTCTTCCTGTAAAGTTTTGGCCTTTTGCCCTGAATGAAGCTGCCATTCTGAAGAGGGACAGTTCTTCAATGATCACCATCCGTACATACCTGAACGATGTATTTCTGAACACTTATCAGGCCGACGGATTGATTGTTTCGACTCCTACCGGATCGACCGGATATTCATTGAGTGTAGGCGGCCCTATACTCGTTCCGCAAGCTCCGAACTTCGTAATAGCCCCCGTTGCCCCTCACAGTTTGAATGTCCGACCTCTGGTATTCAATGATCAAGATACGATCCGTATGCAAATCGAAAGCCGAAGTAACAACTTTTTGGTAAGTCTGGACGGACGTTCCGCCATGATGAGTACAAATCATGAATTAATTATTTGCAAAGCCCCCTTTACTACTTCTATCGTAAAACGGAATAACCATGTTTTCATCGATACTTTACGAGACAAACTCATGTGGGGAGCAGATAAACGATACAACATATAAATTGATCTATTTTTAATATTTTCATAGGAATATCGGTTTTATTTTCTTATTTTTGCAATCGAATATTAAAAATATAAGATATGCTTAGAACCGATTTACCACAATTCGACATATCTGAAAATATTATTATAGGAACAGATATCACCGAAGAAATCTTGGCATTTTATAAACAACCGTTCCGATTAAAAGCCGGAATCTTCGTGTTATGTTTAGAAGGGGAGATACACGTTTCCATAAAAATGACCGACTATTATGTAAAAAAGAATGATTTCGTCTCTATTTTACCGGGAAACATCCTTCAGTTTCTTGAACAACGAGGAAAAGTCAGGTTGTGTTTCATCGCTTTCTCATCGGAGTTTCTGAGCCAAACCAATATGGTAAAATTTTCAGCAGACTTCTTGCCTCAAGTCATTGAAAATCCTGTAATATCCCTAAAACAAGAAAGCGCCGACCTTCTTGCAGAATATTTTTCTTTACTGGTAAAAACTCAGGAACAGATTACAGAAATATTCAATACGGAAATTACCAAAAGTATCTTACAATCAATGCTTCAAGGTATCGGTTACATGTATCAGAAACATACATGGAATCCGCCTGCACTTACCCGAAAAGAAGAAATTCGTAAACAGTTTGTCGGACTTGTCATGCAACATTATACACGGGAACGTTCTATTTCATTCTATGCCGAACAACTCAATATTACTCCGCAGCACTTGTGCACGACCATAAAGCAAATCACAGGATTTACTGCCTCCGACATTATTGCTCGAATGGTAATCCTCGATGCTAAAGCACAACTAAAATCGACTGAATTGACAATACAGGAAATTTCCTATTCTCTAAACTTTCCAAATGTATCGTTTTTTGGAAAATATTTTAAACGCCATGTCGGAATGAGTCCCCAAGCTTATCGCAACAGTCAATAAAATATATCCCAAAAACAGAAAGGTATCAAAATTAAAAGCCTGTTTAAATTTTGTCCGGGTCTGGTTTGAGAATTTCTTTCGAGGATGTTTTTCTGCTTTTATAAAGAAGATAGCAGGCTCTAAAACAGACCCTTTGAACAGTTACGAAACAGAACTTCCTCCCCAATTGTCATTTCCGTCCTGATGTCCTCTCCAAACTATCTATTTATACTTATATCCCCTGATACTGATTCAACACATTTTGTATCTCCGGAAATGAAGTAAACCACATCACTATACCGGCAACAAAAGCTATACTCCACAATACGAGCAACAAAATCGTCGCCCAACGGGATTGAGGAGGGAAATTAAATACACGTCCTAAGACCAGCCTCAATATGGCATATACCGGAATGACCAGCAATACCAGCAAAACGGCAGTCAATATCCACGGATAATGGACAGCGGAGAGCATCTGCATAAAAAACGGATCTATGCCTTGTGTGACGATACCGATCGTGCCTCCGGTCGCTGCCAACAACGCAAATAATAAAAAGGCCAGAAGAATCAATAAAATAAAACCAAGACACCCTCCGAAAATTACAAACACAATCTTCAATACTGTCTTAATCACCGAAAGGACATAATCACCGAAAGTTTTCTTCTCCGATTCCAATTCCTCTTTAGCTATCGTTTCGGAAACGAATCGTTTGATATTATCGATCGTCGCCGCCTCCCCTCTCATCTCCAATTTCTGCGCGGCAGTTTTAGCCTCCGGAATACAAATCCACAAAACTAAATAAATCAGAAGTGCATATCCGGTAAGAAAAGTAAACAATACGAACAAAACACGGATAAGCGCCGTGCTGGCACCAAGATAATATCCCAATCCTGAAGCTACACCGCCAAGAAAAGCATCGTCTTTATCCCTAAACAGACGCCGTCGGTTTCTCTCGGGAATTTTTTCCTGAGGTGTCGTTTCATCATCCGCTTTTTCAGTGTCCCGATTTTCAACTTCTTTTTCCCCGATCTCCTTATCATCAGCTTCAAGATTCAGCGTATCGGAAGCAAAATCTTCGGGATGTCCCATAATAGAAACGATTTCATCTACTTCCCTCATCGTAATTATCTGCATCCCGAAACGCATTCTTTCTTTAAACAATTCGGCAATACGAGCCTCGATATCACTTAATATTTCATTCGCTCCCTCTTCATTCCTGAAATAATCATTCAGACTCTCCAAATAATCCTGCAACTGAACATAAGCGTCCTCATCAATATGATACACCGTATTATTCAGATTTACCGTCAGTGTCTTTTTCATATCTATATGTATTTATCATTATAAAACTATATTTCCCGAATATGTTCAACGGTGCGGTTCAATTCTGTCCAAGCTCCCTCCAACTCATTCAGGAACGTTCTCCCGGTTTCTGTCAAACGATAATATTTTCTAGGAGGGCCTTGAGGTGATTCCTCCCATTCATAATCAAGCAGACCGGCATTTTTCAAGCGTGTCAACAGCGGATAAAGCGTCCCTTCGACCACAATAAGCCGAGATTCTTTCAAAGATTGTATAATGTCCGATACATACGCCCGCTTTTTACTAAGAATCAAGAGCGTACAATACTCAAGAATCCCTTTGCGCATCTGAGATTTTATATTTTCCGTATTCATACGTTACTCCTTTTCATCACAAATATAGCATAAATAAAAATACCTTGTATTACAAGGTACTGATTTTAACCTTATATAGACGTTAAAAACATTTATATATAAAATTTCCGATATATATAAATATTATTAACACCAAATAAATCGCGAAAAATGAAAAGTACATATACGAAAAACATAAAGTGCAAATGTTTAAAATTGACAATTTGCACTTTATTAAATCAGTATTTATTTTCGTATTAAATTGGGGTATAATACCCTTTAAATAATACGTCACTTAACAATCTTGTCTAACAAAGAAATAATATTACGTTTTATTTTTTGGTTATCTCTTTTCCACACAATTTTAATAATGCCTTTATTATACTCCGGATAAGGTAGTTCAGGTAATTTAAAACGAAAATACTTACTTAATGGATAAATATATCTATATGTTCGAACTTGAAAAACCTCCATATCACCAAGCAAACACGCAATATTATTACGAACGTATCCTTTGGGCGATGTTGTATTTGTAAGCAATTGCTCGTGCACCATTTCCGAAGTTCGAATATTTTTGAGAAAACGAGTGTGATGAAATCCGTAATATCTGAAATTTGCCGCTTTATATATAGTTCCACAGCCCAAACGACCATCCGCAAAAGATTGTACGGCGACAATATTAGGATCTAATTTTCGAAGCAATTTTATAGACGCAGAAATAAATATTGTTTCTGTATTTTTTCCAAGAGTATCGTCAACCCATAATCTATTTAATTCACATATCCATGCATGTGGATTAGGATGTTCAAAAATTTTTGCTTTTGGGTTTTTCATATACCCAAAAACAGAACACCCTAAACATTTATTTGGTTCATCTATTTTAAAAATTCCAAAGTTGAACTTTCCAAAACCTCCGTCATTCCATTTATGGCTATAATGATTTTTTATTACCATTTCTTTTGCAAGAGATTTATCAATAACCTTTATAACTAAAGAACCCAATGAAGAAGTATGTTTTATTATTTGTAATTCCATAGTTTAATAACTATATTTGTAATGCCAATCACACAAAAAAATACACCAATTTGCAACAAGGAATTTTATCCCCGGTTGTGCAAGTTGGTGCATTATTTTGTTAGCGTGTGATTGGCGTTACCGCTAACAGCCGGGGATTTTTACCCCGCCAGATTAATTATACTTTAAATAGATACACTCTCCCTTTATCCGCATCATAAACATCCAAGTGCAGCCAAGAGACGCCATCCTCCAAACGAATCGGATAAGGCAGCAGAATCTGATTCTTT
>URAV01000039.1 GCA_900545915.1 uncultured Porphyromonadaceae bacterium | reverse complement strand
AGGGAAAACCAGGGAAAAAGACCGGAAGAGAACGTAAAAATGACCTGATAGTATTTTTTTATTGTAAAATTTAAACAGGCTCTAAAATAACCTTTGGTAATTGCATATTAACAAAAAGATACTGTATATTTGTTCTTCAAACTTTTAGATATGAATTTTTTATATTTAGGGATTTGTTTTTTGCCACCATTTTTCGAGCACAAAATCTTAACACGAAACGTTTGGATACATGTTTAGAACGAATAACATACGAACATATCATACTATTTAAATTCACATATCGAGAAAAAAAACATATTTTCATAACCCATTTCGATCATGCCAATATTTTTATCGGCCTCGAAAAAAGTTTTAATCTTATGAATTTGCCGTCATCTTCTCGCCAACGCATTCATGTAGTTTCCCTGCAAGTTCCTTTCCCTCCAGATTACGGAGGAGTTATCGATATTTACTATAAATTAAAAGCGTTAAAAGATGCAGGCTACGAGATATGGCTGCACACGTTTCAATATAGACGGGATCAAGCTGAAGAACTGAAAGAAGTAACGGCTAAAGTTTTTTACTATCCACGTCACCGATCTGCAATTCAGCAGTTATCCCTATTTCCATACATCGTTTCCAGTCGACGGAGCACAAAACTTCTCGATGATCTACTTCTCGATGATGCACCTATATTGTTCGAAGGGCTGCATTGTTGTGCATTTCTTTCTGACAAACGGCTGCAAAACCGGCTCAAATTAGTCCGGATGCATAACATCGAACACGAATATTATAAGGGATTAAGCAATAAAACATCAGGGTGGAAAAAACTTTACTATAAACTCGAATCCCTTAAACTGAAAAAATACGAAAAAATACTTCTGCATGCCGATGCTATTTTAGCGATTACCGAAAACGACCGATATTACTTCTCTTCGAAGTATCCGCAAATTCCTGTAATGCTACTTCCGGCCTTTCATGCTCATACAACAGTAGCACCCATAGGCTCAAAAGAAAACTATATACTTTATCACGGGAATCTTTCTGTTGAAGAAAACATCGAAGCTGCCGAATATCTATTGCAATATGTCGTACCGCTTACTCACGGCATATCGTGGATATTCGCCGGAAAAAACCCTTCTAAAAAGCTTATGCGACAGATAGAACAAATACCTGATACTCAACTTATTGCCAACCCATCGGAAAGACAAATGAACGAGCTTGTCAAAAAAGCGGCGGCTAACATACTCATTACCTTCCAACCTACAGGATTAAAACTTAAATTACTGAATGCTCTTTTCTGTGGAGGACACTGTATCGTAAACCACCAAATGCTGGTCGGCACAGGATTAGATAATGCCTGCCCCATCGCCGACACTCCTCAAAATATGGCTTACTCCATCGAAACAGCCTTGAACGAACCGTTCGACCAGTCGAAACGAGCCGAACGGATACAAGTACTGGAACAATATAATAATGAAAAGAATATCCATATCCTTTCCTTATTTATTGAAAAACAAATAAATAAAAAGTGATCACTTGTGGTAATCGTAATTAAAACAGACCGGAAGAAAATGTAAAGATAATCTGATAATATTTCCTGCATCGAAAAATTCAGACGAAGCTTTAAGTCTATCTTTCCAATATTTCCCGTACGTAATTCCGGTAAATATCCAAATTACGGGATTTAAGAATACATTTTCTTAATTTTCGATCCATATCAGGACATAAATATTCCCACAAAGTTTTCATTTTTATCAAAACCTGATGATCCCCTCCTTGATAATGCAACGAATAATATTGCAATAACGCATCGTGAAAACAATATAAACGCTCTCTAAATTCACTATCCGATAACTTAATTCCCGATTTATACGCCAAAGCTAACGACGGATCAGCCAATAAACCTCTCCCCAACATGACACCGGCAAGATGAGGATAATCTGCAATAATATATTTTATATCTTCCAAAGTTAGCAGATCACCGTTATAAATCAACGGAACAGGGCAAATTTCATAAAAACGGGAAAAAGCTTTCAGATCGGTTTTTCCCTTATATTGTTGAATCCCTAAACGGGGATGTAAAACTATTTGTGAAACAGGATATTTTTCCAATAAAGGTAACAAACGAAATATTTCATCTGTGCTCTCCCATCCTAATCTTGCCTTAATAGAAAAGTCGATAGCAGGAAACTCCAAAAATACTTTAAGGAGAGCTTCTACTTCTTCCGGAAATGGCAATATTCCCGAACCTTTATGGCGTTTTGTCAAAAGAGGAAACGGACATCCCAAATTAAGATCTGCTCTTGTATAACCTTGTTTTTCGAATAAACATAGTATAGAACGTAATTCTTCCGGAATGGAAGCTATAACCTGAGGAATAAGAGACGGTACCGAATTCTGTAATGGATCAATATCCAGAATATCTCTATTCCGAAATTTATTCCCATTCTCTAAACGAACAAACGGCGTATAATAAACATCCACTCCACCGAAATAAGTGTGAAAATAATTTCGATAAGGAGCATCGGTATAACCTTGTAGAGGAGCAAAATAAATGGGACAATCTATCATAAATACTTTCACAAAAATACGGCATCTACGTAAATAATCGCAGATGCCGTATTACTATTTTTAATTCATATTGCCACACGTTAATCGAACATGTGTTTCAACTTGCTGAATATACGGTCTTTCACAGACTTAGAAGGCGTAAAGTTGGAAGCACCTTTCATTTTCTCTATTTCCTGTCTTTCCGATGTACTTAGGCTCTCCGGCACATATACCGAGACATTTACCAACAAATCTCCTACACCGTAACGGTTAATAGATGGCAAACCTTTCCCTCTCAGTCTCAACACTTTGCCCGGCTGAGTTCCGGGTTCTATCTTGACTTTCGCCTTACCGTCTATCGTCGGGACTTCAAGAGTCCCTCCCAAAGCCGCTGTCGGGAAATCAAGAAGAGCATTGTATATTAAATCATTCTCATCACGTAATAATTCAGGATGCGGTTCTTCCTCTATCACGATCAACAGATCACCGTTTACCCCTCCATGCCGAGCGGCATTTCCTTTTCCGCTCATTGAAAGCTGCATTCCTTCAGCTACACCCGCCGGAATATTCAATGTGATAACCTCATCTTCCTTTAAAATGCCTTCCCCATTACAAACATTGCATTTTTTGGTTATAATGCGACCTTCGCCTCCGCATGTGGGACATGTAGTCGTCGATTGCATCGCACCTAAAAATGTTTGTTGTACCTGAGTAACGACACCGCTTCCATTACAAGTAGAACATGTCGTGTAAGCTGTACCGTTCTCAGCTCCTGTTCCATGACACGCCTTACAAGCGACATATTTTTTTACCTTTATTTTCTTCTCGACTCCGGTCGATATTTCTTTTAATGTAAGTTTTACTTTTACCCGAAGATCCGATCCCCGATTAACATGACGTCGTGTTCGGCCGCTACTACCGCCACCGAAGCCGCTGAATCCGCCGAATCCGCCACCGAAGATATCTCCGAAATGAGAAAATATATCTTCCATAGACATTCCTCCGGCGCTGAATCCGCCACCACCGGCTGCACCGTTCAACCCTTCATGTCCGAACTGGTCATAACGACTCCGCTTATCAGGATTGCTCAATACTTCATAAGCCTCGGCAGCTTCTTTAAACTTCTCTTCAGCTTCCTTATCGCCGGGATTTTTATCCGGATGATATTGTATAGCTTTCTTACGATATGCTTTTTTTATCTCCTCGTCCGTTGCATTCTTGGCAACATCCAGCACTTCATAATAATCTCGCTTAGCCATTTCTTACCCTTTCAATTATTCACCGACAACAACCTTGGCAAAGCGAATCACTTTGTCATTCATCGTATATCCTTTTTGTACACAATCGATTACCTTGCCTTTCATCTCAGGACTCGGAGCAGGGAACGTCGTTACAGCCTCATGATATTCTGTATTGAAATCTTCATCTTTGGCTGGAATTTCTTTTATACCATGTTGATCAAGGAAAGTCTTGAACTTATTATATATCAAAGTCATACCTTCTTTAACCGCCTCAATATCCGTACTTTCGTTAATAGCAAGTAAACCGCGTTCAAAATCATCTACTAACGGTAACATCCGTTTCAGACAATCCTCGCCGCCGCTTTTGATAAGATCAGCTTTTTCACGAAGAGTTCTTTTCCTATAATTTTCAAAATCGGCCATCAGCAACAACTTGTCCTTATTAAGCTGTTCGATTTGTACCTTCAGCTCTTCTACTTCTGCTGTCAAACTGGCAGCATCAGATGCAGTATCTTCTACTTCAGGAAGATTCTCATCCGCTACATTCTCCGGAACTTCAGAAGTTTCAACAGCAGCCTCTTCGGTCGATTGAGCACCTGACTTCTCATCATGTATCTCATTCTTTTTGTTCTTTTTATCACTCATAGCTATCTATATTTTTCTTTTCTTATCAAATTTTACCGAAGCATTCAGAGAGATGACTCTACAAATTATCGTCACTTGACAAAATACCTCAACTCCTGTTCAACAAAAATGCTGCCAAATAGGAATCGGCAGCATTTTTGTCACCTCTGCGAGGTTGTTTTGTCAGTCTTTATATTTTAATATTTTTTAATAAGCTCCACATCCATCATATAATATCCGTTTTCGTTCGTCATACGCTTTAGGTAGGTAATAATCTGAGAAATCTCGGCTTCTTCTTTCACTTGGTTGAGCACGAACCAATCCAATACAGCCCGCGTAGTTCTATCCTTTTCGTCACAAACAACACCAAGCAAAGTATCAAAAGTATCCGTAATCCGCATTAGATGTACCAAAACCTGTTCAAAAGATTCTATGGGATCACCAAAATCAGAAGGGATGTCCACTATATCCTGCAACTCGACTTTTCCCCCTTGTTCTATTACATAATCCATCAGTCTCAAAGCATGCCGATGCTCTTCCTGATGCTGATATTTCATTCGTGCAGCAAATCCGGGATAACCGGTTTCCGCAAAGTGAAGGGATATGGCCAAAAAGAAATGAGCCGACCATATTTCGGCATTAATTTGAGCATTCAAAGCTTCTTCTACCCGTTTCTTCAACATAATAACAATATATAAGTTCTCTGAAATTCTTCTTTGAGCTTATAACAGTTTAACGGGCAAATCGTTCAGATCAATATTGACACTTTCCTTGCCAGACAAAACATCCGGAAAAGCTATTGTCTTGCAACTCCGGTAAATCCCTGAACAAACCATAAACCGAAGAACCTGATCCGGACATAGATGCATAAACAGCTCCAATATCATACAATCGGAATTTTATCTCTGCAATATCCGGATAATGAGAAAATACGCTCTGCTCAAAGTCATTCGTCATAAGATTTTTCCACTCTTCCACAGGTCTCTTTACAATTTCGGATAACGGTATCTTCGGTTGCTCTGGCTTCACCAAAGAATAAGCTTTTGCCGTAGCAATCATAATATCGGGCTTGACAAGCACCAGATAATAATTTCTTAGAGTAAGGGAAACCGGTGTGAATTCATTTCCTATACCCGTAGCCAATACCGGTCTATTCAAAAGGAAAAAAGGACAGTCTGCCCCTAAATGAGCGGCTAAAGACAATAATCTCTCTTCCGAAACAGGCAGCTTATATTCATCCTTCAAAAGACGGAGCATAAATGCGGCATCCGATGATCCGCCTCCCAAACCTGCACCAAAAGGAATCACCTTATGTAAGTAAATATCTATAGCGGGTAAATCAAAGCTTTCTTTCAATAAATCATAAGCCTGAATTATCAAATTTTTATTCGGTTCTCCGTCTATTTGTAAACCTGAAATATGCAAACAAGCATCCGTTTTTCCGGGTAAATCGACAACCTCCAATGCATCCTCCAACGGAATAGGGTAAAAAATCGTCTCGATATTATGATAATTATCCGGACGTTTTGCGACAATATTCAGTCCGAGATTTATTTTTGCATTCGGAAATGTAATCATAGCTTAATTGGGTTTATTTGCAAAAATACAGATTATTTATCCATATTTCGATAAAGATAGAGAAGAATAATCCGTTAATAAGATTCTATTTCTTAATTTTGTCAGGCTAAAAAGTTTATCTGCGTTTGCAATATATCTTCAATTTTACTCATGGAACAGAAACGTAATTATCGATCTGCAAAAAATAATTTACCGTCTATCACCGACTTAGGAAAACTTCAGCCTCAGGCAAAAGAACTCGAAGAAGCGGTATTAGGAGCTCTTATGCTTGAAAAAGATGCTTATTCTATCGTCAGCGATATTTTAAAACCGGAGTGTTTTTACGAACATACTCATCAGCTTATTTATTCGGCCATCGTAGATCTGGCACTCAGACAGCAACCTATCGATATGCTTACCGTTACCGAACAACTCCGGCGGAGAGGCGAATTGGAAGAAGTCGGCGGCGAATATACGATAACCGTACTTACCGGTCGGGTGGCTTCTGCCGCAAATATAGAATTCCATGCCCGCATTATCGCGCAAAAATATCTCGCCCGCGAATTGATCCGCTTTTCCAGTGAAATACAAACTAAAGCTTTCGACGAGACAAATGATGTCGATGACCTAATGCAGGAAGCCGAAGGCAAACTATTTGAAATATCTCAACGAAATGTAAAAAAAGATGTCACTCAAATCAACCCGGTTATTAAAGAAGCGCTCAATATTCTGGAAATCGCATCGAACCGAAAAGACGGATTAAGCGGATTGCAATCGGGATTCCATGATTTGGATAAAATGACATCGGGTTGGCAAAACTCGGATTTGGTGATCATCGCCGCTCGTCCTGCAATGGGAAAGACCGCATTTGTTCTGTCCATGGCAAAGAATATGGCCATCAATTATAATACTCCGGTAGCTATTTTTTCTCTCGAAATGTCTAATGTACAATTAGTTAACCGTTTAATCGTAAATACTTGCGAAATTACCGGAGAGAAAATAAAAAGCGGACAATTAGCACCATACGAATGGGAACAATTAATGGCAAAAATCAAGGACCTCTACGACGCACCTATCTATATAGACGATACACCGAGTTTATCGGTGTTCGAACTCCGTACCAAGGCACGAAGACTCGTCAGAGAGCACAATATAAAGATGATCATTATCGACTATTTGCAGCTCATGAATGCCAGTGGAATGAATTTCGGAAGTCGTGAACAAGAAGTAAGTACGATCTCCCGATCATTAAAAGGATTGGCGAAAGAACTGAATATTCCTATCATCGCTCTTTCCCAGCTGAATCGTGGTGTAGAAACCCGGCAAGGCGATGGAAAACGTCCCCAATTGGCCGACCTGCGTGAATCTGGTGCAATCGAACAGGATGCCGATATGGTGTGTTTTATCCACCGTCCGGAATACTATAAAATAACCGAAGACGAAAAAGGGAATTCCTTGATCGGACTTGCAGAAATAATCATAGCCAAGCACCGTAACGGTGCTGTAGGCGATGTGCGATTACGTTTCAAAGGGGAATATGCAAGATTCCAAAATCTTAACGACGATACGGAGATATACGGGACATTCGGATCGGGAATGAACAACGGAAAAACATTTTCTTCCGCACCTATTCCTTCTCATACGTCTTCTAATGCCCCAGAAGATTTTCTACAACAACAAAATAATGATGTCCCGTTCTAAAAATCTATTTCCCGAACAATATTGCAATTCCGAATAAAATTTCAAATATGTGAAATAAAGCAAGAATAGCGAGGGAGGAAAAGTTATTTTCCTCCCTCGCTATTCTTATTTTCCGAATTATCTTTTAAAATACACATATTTCGGCTCAGTAGGTACATAATCGTCATTGTCCCATAGCGTGCTCGTAATCATTAAATCGGCACTATAACGGTTACAAGCAATAGGTACATTATGAACCCGACACTGACGAAGCAGCATTTGAATGTCCGCTTCATGCGGCTGAGGATTCAAATCATCGATCAGAAAAACAGCCAGATTAATCTGATGCTTTACTACCATCGCCGCAATTTCCGCATCTCCACCGAGAGGACCGGAATTCATACAAGTTATATCTGCCTTTATCCCATGTTCATCAAACGCCTTTTTAATCAAACTTCCGGTAGTACCGGTACACACCAAATGATGTTTAGAAAGCAATTCGGCATTATGCACCGCCCATTCGACCAAATCGGCCTTACGATTATCATGTGCAACTAATGCAATAGTCAATGTTTTATTCATAATCAACACCTTTTTAATTAATAACAAAGATAAGGAATAATTTGTTATTCTTCCATTTCAGCAATACGAATATAATATTATATAATAGATAACTCTCTATTACATTTGACCGGCAACCGAAGTATAAAATTTATCCCTGACAAAATATTTGCAAGCAACTTCTTGTAACTCCTCCGGTGTTATATACTGAACAGTCGTAAATTGTCTGTCATAATATTCAAAATCGAGTTGATTTACGATCAAAGAGATATAAGCATCACAAACAGAAAACGGTCCATCAAAAATGCGTGCCAACTCTCCCGACAGATAACTTTTTACCATCTTCAATTCTTCCATAGGCACTTTCTCCTCCCGCAACCTCTCTATTTCATTAAACACCTCTTCTATAAGAGGGCGTACATATTCCGTACCGGTTTGCGTCGATACAGAAAGATAAGCATCCTCTTTCAAACCGATTACAGAAGATGATATTCCATAAGTAAAACCTTTATCTTCGCGAATATTCAACATAAGACGACTTCCGAAATATCCACCTAATACAGTATTCAAAATCCTAAGTTTCATATAATCGGGATGAGTTCGGCTGATTACCGGCATACCGATTCTCACAGCCGACTGCAAAGCTCCGGGTTTCTCAAAATACCTGAAACGCTCCTCCGACCGTATAATCGGATAAGTCTTCAGCTCGGTATTTATCACAAAAGACCCCCTTTTCTGTCCGAAACAATCGGAAACTTTATCGATCATAGACTCCGTAATTTTTCCCGAAATAACGATTTTGCAATGTTCAGGACAATAAAAATTTCTATGATATATCTTCAAATCTTCTATAGTCAAACGATCGTAATCCTCAACTTCTACCGGACGCCCATAAGGATGATTCTTCCCGAATAATTGTCCGAAAAATTCCCGATTTACTAAAGTCTGCACCTTTTCTTGTTCAACCAATAATCTTTGCTTACTCCGTTCTATATACGTCCGAAATTCTTTCTCCGGAAACACAGGGTCATAAATGATAGACTCGAGCATAGGCAACACTTCCGCGAAACTCCGATTCAGCGAATAGAGCGTCATATATGAATTGTGATAAGAGACGGAACTCTGCAACCATGCTCCGTAAAAATCGAGTTTTTCTGCAATATCTACAGATGTCAGCCCCCTACATCCTTCCCTCAACATGGCATTAGCAGCTTCTGCAGCTAACGGAACATCCTGTTCATATCGTCCGGCATTAAACATTATATCGATACGGTTCACTTCCTGATCTCCCATATTGATCACATATAACGGAACTCCATTCGGAAGAATACGGCAATCTGCTTTAGGCAACGTTAATAAATCGAAGTCATGTACTTCCGGCTCTGTTTTCCGGTCAAGCATATTTATAATCTCCTCTAATAAATTATTCTTATTCTTCAAATAAAATCTCAAAAAAACTCTATAAATATTTCAAAGCTCTTTCGAGATCTTCCGGCGTATCGATTCCTATCGTTTCCTGCGTCGTAATTCCTACCTTTATGCGATAACCGTTCTGCAGCCATCTCAATTGTTCCAACGATTCGGCTATTTCAAGCGAAGACTGAGGCAAGGCAGTTATTTCAGACAGTATATCTGCCCGGTAAGCATACATACCTATATGCTTATAGAAAGTATGGTGATCGAGCCATGTATCATATTTATAATTACGAATATACGGGATAATAGAACGGCTGAAATAGAGTGCTTCATTCCGATTATTCAGCACGACTTTGGGTGAATTGCTATTGAACAAAGCATCAAAACCGTCTTCTTTCGTAAACGGCTTTACCAAAGTTGCGATTTGCGTTCCCTCAGACTCAAAACACTCCATAATCGCCTCTATTTGCCGAGTTTGTATAAACGGCTCATCGCCTTGTATATTGATAATGACATCTTCTCCCTCTCCTATACGGGAATAGGCTTCGAAACATCGATCTGTACCGCTTTTATGATTTTCGGAAGTCATCACGGCCTTTCCCCCGAAAGAGTGAACCGCATCAAAAATACGCCGGTCATCCGTAGCAACATAAACTCGATCCAAAACAGTCTTTACCTGCTCATATACCCGTTGAATCATATATTTGCCTTTCATATCGGCAAGCGGTTTTCCCGGAAACCGGGTCGAAGCATATCGTGCCGGAATAATCCCTATAAATTTCATAAATCTCGTTTTTATTTCTCTTTATTATCGATAGTTACCACATATAATTGCGCATTCTCCACTTTGACCACCCGTACGGATGTACCTAGTTCAATAAATTTATTATATAAAGAAACCGCATCATAATCATCATTTCCGATACGAACTTTTCCGGAAGGGCGTAAAATCGTTGTCGCTATACCCTCTTTACCTGCCAAATCCATATACTCCGGAGATATCGCGATAAACCCTTTTTCCACAGGTTGGGACGAATCTAACGCAAGACGATGCAAAATCCCCTTACGTCCGATTTTATGAGCCAGATAAATCACCAGAATAAAAGCACAGACAAGTCCGGATATTACGGTAAAAATACCACGATTCATTTCTCGGGAAGATACCCCTTCAAAATCAAAATCCACATTATTTACCAACGCAAGAACAAGCCCGGCAAGCATGCAAATAATACCCAATATACCCGCCACTCCAAATCCGGGAATCACAATCAATTCCAGAACCATCAAAATAACTCCGGCAATAAATATTAAAATCTCCCAACTTGCCGCCAGTCCGTCCAGATACAAAGGTGCAAAATAAAGTATGGCAGCAATCAAGGCGGCAGCAGATGGAAAACCGATGCCGGGAGTTTGCAGCTCAAAATAAATTCCTCCGATAATTATCATTACCAAAATCGCCTGCAACGTCGGATTGAGCAAAAAACCGATAAGATTATCATATACAGACGGTTCGAACGTCTGCAACGTATATTCCGGCACACCAAGCCGTTCGGTCACTATTTCATGAACATTATTCACGATTGCTTCATTATATCCCCATTTAAGAGCTTCCTGAGCTGTTAACGTAAGAACTTTGGTAGAATCTACCAATCCGGGAACAATAATTCGGGTATCGACCATTGCTTCTGCAATAAGAGGATCTCTTACCCATTTGATAACCGTATCGCCCGACAAGGTAATTGTTGTGTCTTTTCCGTGAGCCTCGGCAGTAGAACGAATCGTCGCCCGCATATAAGACTGATATTTATCCGGCATAGCTGCCCCTGTTTCATTTACAACAGTTGCAGCACCGATATTTCCTCCGGGACGCATGTAAATACTGTCACAAGCTATAGCGATCAGCGCACCGGCAGAAGCCGCATTATTATCGATAAAAGCATATACCGGTATCGTACTGTTCAGGATAAGAGTTCGTATAGAATCTGCATGAACGACAGTTCCACCGTACGTATTCAGATGCAATATTATTCCTTGCGCATTATGATCTGCTGCTTCCTTATAACCACGCTGCATATACCTCCACGTAGTACTCCCGATCTCTTTTTTAATATCGATCTTATAATACAACGGTTTTTCACCGGAATATCCTACCTGAATGTAAGTAAATAGTGAAATAATAGTTATAATCCAGAACTTTTTCATCACTTATACGTTATATAAAAAGATGTGTCCGATTTCAACAGATGGATACAGACTATTTCTGTTATCCGCTTTTCTTTCGAAACGCATTGCCGAAGTTACGATTTTTATTCAGAAAAAAGCGAATAAAAACGACAAACTCAGATCTTGAAAATCAAAATTCGACCATTGAACATAAATTATTTATATTAACCAAAAAACAAAATCTACAACAATGAGAAAAACTACAAGTCAAACAGATCTCGAAGAAGAGGCATCAAACAAGCAATCAATGTCAAAATGCCCTCAAAAAAGCTCAACACATTTCAAAAAAGCACAACTTTTGTTATTTAACTATACAAAAGGGATTTTTTTAAGAAAATATTTTTTGAACTCTCCCTTTATCTTAATAACTTCGATAAAAGAGCAGTAGCAATATAAGACAATATCAATTAATTAATCTAAATTCTTGAATGTATGAATTCAAATTCGTTTCAACAGAGATTGTTGGGATTACAGGACAATCTGCTAAATTTTGCTTATATGCTGACATCGAACCGGGAAGAAGCAAAAGATCTGCTTCAAGACACTACATTAAAAGCCCTCGATAATGAGGAGAAGTATATCGATAATATAAATTTCAAAGGTTGGGTATTTACAATTATGCGGAACATTTTTATAAATAACTACAGACGCATAGTCCGCAATCAGACCATTGTCGATCAAACCGAAGATTTATATCATCTTAATCTCCCTCAAGAATCAGGATTCAATACTCCCGAAGGCTCTTTTACCGTGAAAGAAATTACCAAAGCAATAAACAGTTTTACGGACGAATACAAAGTTCCGTTCTCTATGCACGTGGCGGGATTCAAATATCATGAAATTGCAGAAAAGATGGAGTTGCCGTTAGGCACAGTCAAAAGCCGCATCTTCTTTGCCCGTCAACGTTTACAAGAAATGTTGAAAGATTATAAGTAACGCTATTTTAAAGCCTGTCTCATCTTTTTATTGGGAAAATTTCAGACTTTATACAGAAACAAGCAGGGTGACTCGAAGAAAATTTATTTCTCGGTCACCCTGCTTGTTTTATCAACGGTTAACGATTAAAATCCGTCGGCAACTAAACGAATATCTTGTTGAGAACCTTCGAACTCGAATGTTATCCAATACCTTTTATCGGAAATCTTATTTAAAACGACTTTTTTGGCAATCAAAGAACGATCCGGTTGTCCGGCTTCACGAATCAAAACCAACCCGTCTTCCAATATTTCCCCTTCTTCCGCAAAGTCACCGGAAGCGCTTATCCGAAAAAAAGTCGCATCATCTTCCAACGGAGCATAATCCCAGACAATAGATTTGCTTTTTGTCAAACCCAATGCGTCAAATCCCTTCTCTCTCGAGAATAAATATCCCTCTTCTTTTTCCGGATATACAATATCGCTCTTCCAGCCTTCGATACGGACATCCGTTTCCTTATAAAAATTTCCGGAGACAGTAACAGGGCATGAGACAGTATATTCTCCGGAAGATACCGTCAAAGTTCCTTTACCGGCCTGTATCCCCTTGACTCGAATTACATTCCCTGAGACTCCGGCACTCGCAATATTTTCGGGTGCTATAGAAGCCGTAAAACTCTCTACACCGGAAACGGTCACCACGACAGCCTCTCCCTCTTCTACAATAATCTCAGAAACATCGAGCTGTATTTTGGGCGTATCATTTTTATTTTCATCCTTGCAAGAAGCAAAAAGGATAGAAAACAAAAATAAAGCCATTATTCCCGTATAATTTATATTGTATATTTTCATCATTACCTGTTTTTATCATTTAACAACAACCTGCACCGACCCACAACCGGATGAAGACTTCCACCTTAATGTATGTGTACCCTTACCGGCTTTTTCCGGAGTAAAGACATTTGCACTCACCCCATCGCCTTCCCACATACAACCGGGAAGCGTTTCACTCAATTTCAAGGCTACTCCCGAATCACTCAAAAAATATTCTTTTTTCAATCCCACAGGAACAACCCGCCTTATCGTTTGAGGAATGGATACTCCTCGTAATTCAACAGCGACCGAAGCGATATTATCTGCAGCCAACGTAAGCGTTGCCTTATGCAATCCAGCTGAAGAAGGCATATAAGCAGCACTGACATTCGTCCCGGCATTCACCTCATCAGCCGAAAGCGCCGATACAGAAAAAGAAAACATATTTTTATCGTCACCGTCAAGAATCAACGATACGGTCGATGTAATTTGTATTCCCTCAATCCTGAATGACTTTTCGACAGACTCTCCGATAGACGAATTCGGAAAGACAAAATAGTCTCCGGTCTGCCAGTTCGTAATTCCCGCCCCCAAATAAAAAGCCTCATCTGTTTTCGTTCCCCAGATATATTCGGCAAGATCAGGAAAATCTATAAACGGATTACGGTTACGCTGAAACTTATAAACACCTTCATTCCGGTCTATTTCTTTCTGGCTGACAGGATCTTGACGACTCCACTCCAACAATAAATCACGGGCATAATCGGTTAATGTAGGATAATCGTTTCTCTGGAACATTCTTGTACCGAGACTCACCCATGTATAATCTTGATAACAAGTTACAAAATAAAAATACATCCGGGCAAAATCTCCCTTATACTCATCTGCCGGTTCAAATATATTCGTTGGCATACCATTGATATATCCGGTACCGACTTTCGTAACTCCGTTAGTCCAAGATTGAGTAGTAACCACTCCCAAAGGATAATTGCTTTTCTCTTCGTTAGCATCGGCATCGGCCGGTGTCAAGTGGTGTAAATCATACGATGCCTCATACTTAAAACGTGTAAGCGGAGTCGTACCGTTATAATCTGCCGCATCTCCCCACCAACTCTTCGGTACGGAATGCTCGATATTCATATTTTTCGTTGCTCCATAACTTCCCGACGTAAAATAACGTACCGTATTGGAGTACATATCCCAAACTATTCCTCCCGGTTTGGCATCGCTATACCGGAACACAGACCAAGTTCCGCCCATCCCGCCTCCATATCCGATACGGGTATGGTCTTTGAGTAATAAATGAAGAGCCGTTTTCAGCTCCCGTTCTTTCTTTCCATTTAATGTAACAGGATAATACCCTTCGGGAATTTCAGCACGGATAAGACCGAAGATCGATAAGAATAAAAAAAATATCTGAAATTTTTTCGACATAGGTTTATAACTCCGAAATTAATTAATAAAGCGAGCAAATATACTGAAATAAAAAGAGCTGACCAAACGGCCAGCTCTTTTATTATCTTAAAATCTGCGATTTATTTTACTTCAGATGAATTGCGTATATTCAATTGCGGTTTACTGTTGTTTATACCAGCAATACCCGTAATTGTTCTTACTCCTGTAGGAATAGTTTCACCACAAAATGCAGAATATTTAGATACAAATGACTCTATAGTAGCATCTCCATCTTTAATCGTATTCGTCGTATGAGATTTTTTCGTGGAATCTCCATATTTACCATCTTCACGAGCAGCAACGATCTCTCCTGATACTGTAACTAAAGTAGATTCATATTGACTAATATTTGCAACCAAATCTGCAACAGTTGTCTGTTTCGGAGTTACAGTTGCAGTACCAACTTTTTGAATCATTACCAAAGGTATATTATTAAGTTGCAAAGCCCCACTATAAAGTTCCAAAGATTGTCCTTTGACTTTTACTTCAATCTTATCTCCGGCAGCAAACGATGCATCAGTCGTACAACGCAAAGTAATACCACAAGAATTGTCCGGAGAAGCAACAATTACATTCTTCAATGAAGCAGAATTTCCTCCATCCTTGTCCGAAATAACAACAGCAACAAATTTTTTATCTTCGGTAATAGTTACTGCAGAACCCGTAAACATAGCCCGAACATCTGCAAGAGAAATCTCAGGTACATCAAAACCTCCAGTTTCCACAATAGATCCAAATGTTTCTCCATTCAATTCAGCATAATACGTAGCGGTAATACATTGTGTCCCGAACCCTTTATCTAATTTACACTGTAAAATAACTTCTTTACCCAAATTTTTCTCAGCATTACCTTCAGTAATCAAGTTTAATCCCGTACGAACATCACCATAAGTCAACTTTACAGGAATACAATTAGCAACATTTTTTTCATCCGCACTCGCTGCAAGAAGAATATTTGTCCCTTCAGTTATAGGATTATCGTTCACGTCTGTCCCACTAAAAGGTGGTGCAAATTGAGCATCTTCCAAATCTCCGCCAGGAATATTTCCGACAATAAAACCTTTTACAAATTTATAATCCGTACCTTGATTTTCTTTCGCCGCAGCAACATTCCAAGGATCTGCATAAGTACCACTACCCGAAGGAACAACAACACCGCCTTCATCCGAACCGCCACTGCCTGGTCCGCCATCATCGATCCATTCATCATCATCGCTGTCACAAGATGTAAATCCGACCATCGAAACAGCAAGAAGCATCCACACTAATTTTCTCATTGCTTTCATAGTTAAACTCAATTTAAATTATAATTATTGGTATATTTATATTGTCTTATTTTTATTGGGGTCTTTCGCCTTCAGCGTATTCACGAGGATAACTTTCATACTCAAATCCTTCTAAATCATCCAAAGAACGAATCGTCAATTGATATTTTCCATCATAATTCTTTTTATCACGAAACCACCCTAAAATAGCTGTTACCGTTCCTACACTTCCTTTTTTCGGAATAAACGTTTCGGCAAAATGGGCATATTCACTCGTCGAAATATATAGCGTTCCCGTACCGTCTGACACCCCTCGAGACATCGGATAGCCGATATTGTATTTCTTACTTATATCATAGGTAGAAGGTGCAAAGACGCCGCTTAACTGGTGAGCGGTTACCTTCTTGGTATCCTCTATAGAACGACGCAAAGAGACATACTTCTCTTGCAATTCATCTTCACTATCGTTTTCCCAAGTAAAATGCACATTCTTGATCTGAATCAAACGTCCATACCAAGTAGAGTCTTTCTTATTCTTATCCGGGTTATTTGGGAGTGTCAATGTAGCTTCTAAATCCGAAATAGACTCAAAAACATGTGGTATCACCTTGCTTTTATCCGGTAACCCGATACGTTGAAAATGGTCATACACCATGGAATAAGGAATACGTCCCGGTTCATAACGGGTCTTGTCATCGTTCCGGAAAGAGTAAACTCCTAATTGCGGCATTTCGGCATAACGTCCCATCATCAAACCGTTACATTTCACGGCAACCACTTGCCCCAACGGGAAAACACCGCTCAAACTTCCGGCATCTATCGCTACTTTCAACGATTGGCGAGTATTCAAATCTTCCAAAACAAAATATTTGTAAATATTCGAGGCTGTATCACAAGAAATAATACGTCCCTTTATATAAATATCTTGCGGACCTTCGATCGGATTCAGTGTAAAGAGATCCTTATAGGTATCTCCTTCTTCACGATAAATAGTAAATTTCTTACCTTTATACTCGATCGGCAATTTAAGACGCCCGTCAACATATTCCGCTCCGACAATCGGGTATTCCACATTACTTTGATTAACAGTATAATAAGCATTTTTTATGCTCCCTGTTGCTCTGTCCAGCGGTGCATGGTAATGCAGTGTATCGTCTTTACCGAACACATACAAGCTATCGATTCGGTCATACATTGCCACCAACTCGCCGATAGACATATTTGCTGGCCAAACCCGAGGATCGTTTTCCGGTAAAACCGCCATTTCCTGCGTGATCTCATCATAATCATTCACACACGAAGTAAATGATACTGCCGTCAATAATGCACAAACTATATATTTAATCTTTTTCATAACTATTCTTCGCTAAAATTTAGAACTTGTACCCGAGATTTAAGAAACAATTGAATCCCCATGCATAATAATATTTATTCGGATAACGATCTACCAACTGAATATCTTTGGTCTGACTCTTATTATTACGAGCTATACGTCCCTGCTGGTAACCGCCGGTAACCATATCTTTATTATTCAAGATATTACTAAAGCTCAAATTAATATTCAACGATTGCTTGCGATTATTCAGATAAAGAACTTTCCCGACCGAAGCATCCAACATAAATCCGCCTTTCAGTTTTTCCTGAGTACCGAACATTTCCACCAAAGCCTTATCTTGTGCGTAAATTCCCGATTTAATCTCCTCTGCTGTATAAGCTCCACGCTTACGATAACCGCTATAAGTTATATTTTGTCCGGCTTCATCTTGATAAGTACCTCCATAATAGTTCATTTCGGTAAAATGAGAAGGAGAGAAATCGAGATAATTATTATCGAAATATGAAAGCGTTATATCGGCAAACCACATTTTCGGATGGAAATAGTCTAAGGTTATGCTGGCTGCTAATTGAGGACCGTTATTTATCTTCAAATCTTTGATATATACTCGTTCACGAATATCCGACTTTTTAGCGGCTTCAGCATTTACAGGCAGTTCTCCGGTCAACAGGTTCGCACCGTTTTCTGCACTCATCGTTCCCATTGCGTCATCGGTATAACGATAATCACCGTAAGTTCCCGCTAATTCGACAGAGAAGCTATTGTTCAGTTTTACGGAAATCCCGGCTTCGATACCCATATAACGTTTATTTACACCCGATAATGTATGGTTAATGTATGTACGGAATTCATCATTGTAGTATCCAGTACCTTCCACTCCGTCACGGGTAATCGTATGGAATCCTGTAATACGCCCTTTAACAATCGGAGTCGTAAACTGGTAAGTCAGGTCATAAGAATAAATTTTTTCAGAAGGCAAATCTTCCAAACGATACTGTTTCGGATTTTTCGGATTCACCACGACTTTTTGTATTTGCGTGTCCTTAACACGAGGGGCGACATAAGCATACCCGGCATAAGGAGCGCGAGTCTCTACCAATCCGTTCAAAACCAAACGTTGGCGACCGTTGATCTTATATACCAATCCTGCCTTGAAACTCGGATCATAAAAACTCAAGGATTTTCCTTTTCCATAAGATTGAACTCCGATAACCGCTGCACGACCGTTCTCCATCTTTCCTTCACGCCAGAAAGTCGTATAAGTAAATCTCGCCGCATAAGAAAGATCGAACTTCGTCCAATTCCACTCATTCTGAGCAAATACTCCGGCTTTTACAATATGCATATTATAATCATACCCGAAACGATCACCTTCTACAATTTTCCGATTCGGATGACGAAGGTCGTTTTGTATGATCAACATATTCCCGGTAAAGTCGCGTTCGGCAAACTGGTCGATATCGATCCATTGATTACCGCCTAACAAATCGTTCATCGTTTTGTAGTGCATACCCCTCGAATAGTTGGCTTCGACCCCTGCCGTAAGTTTAAGACGACGGTTTATCTGATTTGAATAAACAGAGTTTAATGCAGTCGTCATCAAATCGTTATGACGTTCTTCCAATACATATTTCGCACTTCCGTCAGGGTTAGCGACATTATTCAGATAATTGGACTGATACAAGGAGTTCCAATTGATTTGCGTTACATCCGTATTATTATTTACCCATTGCCCGGTCAGTTTATCCACCAAATCCTGATCGACATTACCCATTATCATGTCCATGTGATTTTGTTGGTTTTCAAGACTATACGATCCAAGAACATCATTGATTTGATAACTCGGCAAATTGCGGTAATAATCGGGACGCGGATCGGCTGCATTATAAAAACCGAGAGCCGTATTACTGTAATTGCTATAATGGAATCCGAAACCGGTTTTCAAATTTTGCTTATCCGTAATCTTAAAATCCCAATTGGCAACGACAGTAGGATCGAAGCTGTTCACCACACGAGAACTTCTTTTTTCTCCATTCTGATATCCCCAATACGGATTATAATAAATGCCTCTGAAATCGTAAACCTCCTGAGTCACTGCAGCCGATTGCGAACGTTTTGTAGGAGCTCCGTAAGTTGCCAATGAAATGCTATGACGGTCATTGATCATTTTCTCTGCCGAAAGGAAATAACCCCAAGAATTATAGAATGTCCCTTCTATAATACCCTCTTTTGCCCAACGCCATACCGCAGATCCGGTAAATGCCCAGCCATTATTCATCAAACCGGTAGAGTGCGTAGCCGTAGCCCGCATATTATACGAACGATTAGAATAGGCAACGCTTGCTTTCGTTCCGGCTGCAAAAGCCGTAGCCCGAGTATTGATATTCGTTGTTCCTCCCAGACTACCGAAAGCAAACGGAGCATTTTCAATACCATTAATTACATCCTTATTTCTGAACGCGTCATTCAGTCCGCCAAGGCTCGAATAATTGAAACGTCCCCGTTCCTGATCATTGAAATTGATACCGTTTATATAAGTCGTAGATGCCGACTGGTCATAACCTCTTATAGAAAAACGCATCGGACTGTAATTGTAACTGGCTGCATTCAGATAAATATCGTCTGAAGCTCCGGACAAATAAGAGGACGATTGAGAAGAAGTCTCGTTATCATCATCCAAAACCGATTCATCAAAAAGCTGTATATTCTCTTCTTGCTGACTGGCTTTCTCTACTCTAATTAAGGCGATATTACCAAGATCGATTTTTTCATCCTTGCCAATCAGAACATTTTGTTGATAAGACTGATAATCTGCCGAAATGACCAAAAGCTCATCGGCACCGGAAGACAAATTTTTAAAAATAAATACTCCGTCTTTTGAAGACGTTACCGAAATGTTTTTGTTTTTTAAAGAAACCTTAACTCCGGCAACCGGCGTCTTAGTTCCAAAGTCTATAAGCACTCCTTTCAATGACGCCTTTTGAGCAAAAGCGGAAACACTGAAAAAAAGCATTATAAACAGCCATAAATTTCGATTCATAAAATACGTAGGTTTAGTTTATAATTTGTTGTTGTTGTGTCTCTATCATACTTCCCTATATTTTTAGGAGCGAAATAGTTGGGCAAATTAATATATTTTTTTTGATTATTCATATTACATTCGCATTATATTTTCTATGCAGATGTGTTAAAAGTAAGTATTTGCTTATCTTTTCAAAAGATGAGACCGTTTGCCAATTATCGATTAAAACTACATATAACACTCATTATAAATGTATTACACGATACATACAGATAAATTCCTTACAATTTTCTGAAATTTCATAGAAACGAGATGTTTATTTCAATTTTTTTTCGAATCTTTGTATTACGATATGCTGTCCTTACGCGGTTTTCAAAATTCGTTTTCCCGTAAAGCATGTTTAGTATGCAGATACCGGTTATAAATTGTAAGGAATAATTTTACAGATTAGAAACTAAATATTTTGACTTATGAAAAAATGCAGCTTACTTCTGGCATTAATCTTTTTATGCTTCTTATCGCTAAGTGCTCAAAACAATGAACAAAGGAAACAATTCGCCGTATATGCCGTTGCTTTTTATAACCTTGAAAACCTGTTCGACACAATCGACCAGCCGGACGTTTTGGACGAAGAATTCACTCCTCAGGGCGGAATGCGTTGGACTTCACTGAAATACAACAACAAATTGAAAAATATGTCTTATGCTATCAGCCAACTGGCTACCGACGGACCTTTTCCTCTACCGAACGGCCCTGCAATCATCGGCATATCCGAAATTGAAAATCGGGGTGTAGTGGAAGACCTTATCAAAACCGGCAAACTGGCAGAAAGAAATTACGGAATCGTTCATTACGACTCACCCGACAGACGTGGCGTAGATGTAGGTCTTATATACGATAAAGACCAGTTTACTCTCGAAAACAGCGATAGTTTCAGACTGGTATATCCGGCCGATACGTCAATGCGTACTCGCGATCAATTATTAGTAAACGGTATCCTCGGAGGAGAACGGGTACATATAATCGTAAATCACTGGCCGTCGAGATTAGGAGGAGAGAAACAATCGAGACCTAAAAGAGAAGCTGCCGCTGCATTGACTAAACATATCGCAGATTCGGTTTTGACCGCAGATCCGAACTCTAAGGTCATTATTATGGGAGATTTGAACGATGATCCGAACAATACCAGTTGCAGAGTCGTTTTAGGAGCTAAAAAAGACCAGAAAGATGTTAAGTCGGGTGGTTATTATAACACTATGTGGAGCTTTTTCGACAAAGGTATCGGATCTTTAGCTTATCAAGGTTCTTGGAATCTTTTCGATCAGATCATTATTTCATCAAATCTTTTAGGTAAAGATCGTTCCACATTAAAGTTCGTCAAAGCAGAAATTTTCAACCGGGATTTCCTAAAACAGACAGAAGGCAAATACAAAGGATACCCCAAGAGGACTCATGCCGGAGGTGTATATCTGAACGGATATAGCGATCACTTTCCTACCCTTATTTATCTGGCAAAAGAGGTAAACCGATAGTAAAACAAAGCGTATCGATTATTCGATAACCCAAAAATCACACACTCTTTAAATGGGTGTGTGATTTTTTTATCTACTCCAGATATTCTCTAATGAAAAAACACAAGAATCAGACAAACAACAAATAATTTGTTATAATCTGAGTCTATCCCAATAATAAATCTTATTTTTGCACCATCAAAAAATTATAAGATATAATATAGTGAGAAACATAATAACATTTTCCGGCTGTTTCTCATTGTATTTTATATAATGACAATGTTGCAGAAACTCAAAACATACATGCTGCCTATCGCCATGATAGTGGGAGCGATATTTTATAAATATGTCGAATTAGTATCATTTTTGACTCCTTATCTTATTTTCTCTATGCTGCTGATCACTTACTGCAAGTTGTCTTTACGCAATATGAATATATCCCCATTACATTTCTGGTTACTGCTTATACAAATATTCGGAAGTTTGCTGGTCTATTACCTCTTGTTATCTCTCGACTCGATGGTAGCAGAAGGCACTTTTATCTGCATATTCGCACCTACGGCAACGGCAGCAGCCGTTATTACAGGTATGTTGGGGGGCGATATAGCCTGTCTGGCAACATATAGTCTTCTCAGCAATATGACTGTAGCCCTAACCTCTCCTGTTATTTTTTCTTTTATGGGCGCACATGGGACGATGCCATTCTTGGAATCATTTTTTATTATATGCAAACAGATGATCCCCCTCCTCATTTTACCGTTTGTTGCAGCAATTTTTCTGAGAAAATTTTTCCCCAAAGCACATAATGCTTTACAAAACCGCCAAAGCATATCATTCTATATGTGGGCTATATCCCTCACTATAGTTATGGGAAAAACAGTTTCTTTCATAATCAATCAGGGATCAGGAAATATCAAGGAAGAAATTTTAATCGCTCTTTTCGCACTAATCGCCTGCGTTATTCAATTTATTATCGGGAAATGGGTCGGATATAAAAACAATAATTTAATCGCCGGCGGTCAAGGACTGGGGCAAAAAAATACAGTGCTTGCAATTTGGATGGCACTTATTTATCTGCATCCTTTAGCTTCCATAGGACCAGCATCTTATGTCGTGTGGCAAAACAGTATCAACTCATGGCAACTTTGGAAAAAACAAAAACGACAATAATAAACTGGAATGTGTTTATTGCAAGTCTTTCAGACTTCTTTCAAAGAAAAAAGAACATATAAATAGCCTCAGACAAAGTTCCAAACAGATTCTAAGAGCCTGTCTAAATTTTCCGACAAAAAATATTATCAGGTCATTTTTGTGTTTTCTTCCGTTTTTTTTCCCGTTTTCACTCGTCAGATAGCCTGCTATCATACTCGGAAGAAATTCTCAAACCTGACCCGAGTAAAATTCAGACAGCCTGTAAAGCCCTTAAGGCCTTGCATAATTGGTCGGGACAAGAAGTAGAACGTACTCCGCAACGAATCCCTTCTAAACGGGAGATAACATCTTCGACTCTCATTCCTTTCACCAAAGACGATATTCCCTGTAAATTACCATTACAACCTCCTTTGAAAACGACTTTTTCTATTCTCCCATCCTGCACTTCTAGCTCAATATCAGTACTACACGTTCCTTTTGGTTTATAGTTTATTTTCATTACATCCGAATATATTTACCGCTACAAAATTATAGATTATAAACGATTAAGACAATAAAACTTTTTAATCTATAAAGTCTTCACAGTACAAAAATCGGGGAATAATAAAATTAATTATCTTTGCTGATATATGAATATCCCATTTCTTCATAAAGGGAGTCTGTCTCGAAAAATATAATTTACAATATGAAAAATATATTATTCATTATCTGCATGGTCTTGTGCAACACATTACTCGCATTCGCCCAAAACAATCAAGAAATTGTATATCTGAAAAACGGAGACAAAGTAAAGGGAATCATCATCGAAGAAATACCCAATACATCTATAAAAGTAAAAACATCGAACGGCAGCATACTTGTCTATTCTATACATGAAATAGAAAAAATCATATCGCCCGAAGATGAAATCTTTCAAAAAAAATTCCGACTCAAACAGTACAATAACAGTCCGACTTATGATAAAACAGGTTACAAAGGATTCATAGATTTCGGAGGAGTAATAGGGATCGGAAATAGAGGAGACGGGGCAATTGCCGTATCAACAACTCACGGATATCAGTTTAATCCATATTTTTTCTTCGGAGCTGGTATCGGAATAGAATACCACATGAATTGGGAGACTTTTTTTATTCCTGTTTTTGCTGATATTAAAACGTATTTTCTCAACAAAAATATATCTCCGTTTTTAGGACTGAAAGCCGGATACTCAGTTTATGACGGCAAAGGTTGTTATATAAACCCTCATATCGGAGTAGCTCTTTCCAGCTCTCCTCGATTCGGTATGAATTTAACAATAGGATATAATATGCAAAAAGCGAAAATCAACGACAGACCGGAAAATAATAAAAACTATAAAGATAATATGGCAATCAACGGAATATCCGTAAAACTCGGTTTTGAATTCTAAGCAACTGTCAAAGAGCCGGTCGACTAAATTTTCCAATAAAAATACTGTCCGGTCATTCTTTCGTTTTCACTTGTCGTATAGTCTGCTATCATCACTGTAAAAGCAATAAAACATTTTCGAAAGAAACTCTCAAATCCGATCCGAGCAAAATTTAAACAGGCTATAAATGAACTATTCAAGACATAAAAAGAGATCTTTAAAAAGATCTCTTTTTATGTCCTATGCCTAAAAGATATTATTCCTCGTCGTCAGCTTCTTTCATATTATGAAAAACGTTTTGTACGTCTTCATCATCTTCAAACTTTTCAAGAAGTTTTTCAATAGAAGCACGCTGCTCTTCCGTCACTTCTTTAGTATCATTCGGAATGCGTTCAAACTCAGCACTTTCTATCTCAAATCCATTTTCTTCAAGGTATTTCTGAATGTTGCTGAACGATTCGAACTCTCCGTATAATACAATCTCTTCCCCGTCGGCCTCAAGTTCATCTACTCCATAATCAATAAGTTCAAGTTCAAGATCTTCAAGAGAAACTCCTTCCTTAGCCTTAATCTTAAACACGCTCTTATGATCGAAAAGGAAAGATAAACTACCACTGGTTCCTAACGATCCGCCGAATTTATTAAAATAACTACGCACATTGGCAACGGTACGGGTAGGATTATCTGTCGCAGTCTCTACTACAATAGCGATACCGAAAGGTCCGTATCCTTCATAAACGATTTCTTTATAATCGCCCTCATCTTTTGATGTCGCCTTTTTAATTGCACGTTCTACATTTTCTTTCGGCATATTGGCAGCCTTAGCATTTTGCATAAGAACACGCAAACGCGGATTAGCATCGGGATCAGGACCGCTGGCCTTCACGGCAATCGAAATTTCTTTACCTAATTTTGTAAATGTACGCGCCATGTTTCCCCAGCGCTTTAACTTTCTGGCTTTACGATATTCAAACGCTCTTCCCATTGTATTTTATTCTTATATTTCTTATTTATATAAACAATTATCTGAGTTTAGCATTAAGCTTCTGTTGCAAATTACCAATAATCCGGTTCATTATCGATTCGATTTGCTTATCATTCAGGGTCTTGGTTTCATCCTGCAAAATGAATGAAACTGCATAAGACTTTTTCCCCGATTCCAGATTCTTTCCTTCATAAACATCGAAGAGGTAGACATCTTTCAATAACTTACGTTCAGTGTCATAAGCAACCTTCTCTATTTCGGCAAACTGTACGGAAGTATCGACCAATAACGCTAAATCCCGTTTCACGGGAGGGAATTTAGAAATTTCACTAAACGTGACTTTATTTTTTACGGCTTCTTTTACAAGGAGAGTCCAATTCATTTCAGCATAAGATACCTCAGTTTCGATATCGAATGACTTCAATATTTTTTTTGAGACCAATCCGAACTTCGCAAGAATTTTTCCTCCGTTCCGCATCGTATAAACCAACGCAACATCAAATATATCGTCTGAAATCTGAGAAAATTGTAATTTCTTCATATCCACACCCAAACGGGCAAAGATATTTTCTACATACCCTTTCAGCTCGAATACCGAAGATTTTTCATCCGGATGAGCCCAACTTCCCGATACACGATTACCCGTAATCCATAAGCCGAGATGTTGTGCCTCCGAATAAGAGGCCAATACATTTTTCGACGTATCGGCATCCGCATCATAACAATAACAATTTCCGAATTCGTAGAACTTCAAATCAGGATGCCGACGGTTGATATTATAAGCCAAACTTTCCAATCCTCCGAAAAGTAAAGTTTGTCTCATAACATTGAGGTCATTACTCAGCGGATTAAGAAGCGGAACACAGTTCTTTTCAGGATAAGTCGTCAAAGAGGCATAATACGCACTTTTTGTCAAAGAATTATTCATGATTTCATTGAATCCGCATCCGGTCAACTGTTCTGCAATCAAATTATACAACCGATGATTCTCATCTGTTATCGTTTTGTATGAAAGATTAGAATGTACAGAATCTGTAAATTCGACATTATTATATCCATATATACGGAGAATGTCCTCTATAACATCGACATCTCTTTGAACATCTACTCGATAAGTAGGGACACTCAATGTCAGAACTCCGTCTTTTTCGTCTAAGATTTCAATTTCAAGGCTGGAGAGAATACTTTTTACCATATCTTGAGGAATTACCTTACCGACAAGACTGTTCAAACGGTCATAGCTGAGTTCTACCCTGAAATTATCGATTTTGTTCGGATACACATCTACGATTTCTCCCGTTATCTTTCCTCCGGCCAACTCTTTCACCAATAACGCCGCACGTTTAAGTACATAGACTAAATTATTAGGATCAGCACCTCTTTCAAAACGGAATGAGGAGTCGGTATTAAGCCCATGACGACGTGCCGTCTTACGTACCCACATCGGACTGAAATATGCCGATTCGAGAAATACGTCCGTAGTCTGTTCAGTTACACCCGATTTCAATCCGCCAAACACTCCGGCAATACACATTCCTTCTTTTTCATTACAAATCATCAGATCTCGATCTGACAAAGAACGTTCAACACCATCCAGAGTTACAAATTTAGTCCCCTCCGGAAGCGTTTTGACAATAACCTTTCCTCCCTCGATATGATTCAGATCGAAACAATGTAAAGGTTGTCCGGTTTCATGCAACAAAAAATTGGTAATATCTACAACATTATTGATAGGCCGTAAACCTATTGCCAACAAACGTTGTTGCAACCACTCGGGACTCTCCGCCACTTTTACACCTCGCACCGTAATTCCGCAATAACGAGGGCAGGCCTCAGTATTTTCGACCGATACCGATATGGCTTCTCCGTTTTTATCATCGACAGCAAATGCCTCTACGGAAGGACGTCTCAAGACGGCATCATACCCGTTTTGCTTTAAATAAGCCGCCAAATCACGAGCTACACCATAATGAGAAGCGGCATCGACACGATTCGGGGTTATATCGACTTCTAATACATAATCACTTTTTACGTTATAATAATCTTTAGCTAATGTACCGGGAGAGACCGTATCGGGCAATACGATAATTCCTTCGTGACTATCGCCGATCCCGATCTCATCTTCGGCACAAATCATGCCGAAAGATTCTTCTCCGCGTATTTTTGATTTCTTAATCGTGAATGTTTCGTCTCCCGAATAAAGTACTGTACCGACAGTTGCGACAACGACATGTTGACCTGCCGCAACATTAGGAGCTCCGCAAACAATTTGCACAGGTTCACCGTTACCCAAATCGACAGTAGTTATATGGAGATGGTCAGAGTTAGGATGATCTATACAAGTCAACACTTTACCGATTACCAGACCTTCCAATCCACCTTTTATCGTTTGTACCTCTTCCACTCCACCCGTTTCGAGACCTATCGAGGTAAGGGCAGCTGCAACTTCTTCCGGAGTCTGCGAGATATTCAAATAATCTTTCAGCCAATTATACGAAATATTCATTTTGTATATAATTTTAAAGGTTCAGCAGGACAAAGGTTACAAATTTTACTGGTCAGGTAAAGAAAATTCACCTTGCTGCTTATATAATTTATTTTCTCAACGTCATAAAATAATAAAAACAAATGACCATAAAACCGTACTTTAATAAAAAAGTACGCAAAGTTAATAAGATTATTTGTGTTATTAAAAAGTAGCGAACGAAAAGTATTCTCAAAACGAGCCTCTTACCCGGATCTTTTTCATCGGTCTTTTACAATATACCTGAATTTAGCGGGAATCGGCGTTTCAAAAAACATGTCTCTTCTCGTTACGGGATGAACAAACCTCAAACGAGAAGCATGAAGAGCCAAACGCCCTAAAGGATTACATGTAGCTCCGTATTTTTTATCTCCGATGATACTGTGCCCCAGATCTTTCATGTGTACCCGAATCTGATTTTTCCGTCCGGTGGCCAATTGCAATTCTACTAAAGAAAATTTTCCATTGCTTTTGAGCACCTCATAACGGGTAAGTGCATATTGCCCTTCTTCTTTATCCTGAGTAGAATAAACCTCATAAGCGGCATTTTCGGCAAGATAAGAAGATACCTCTCCTTTATCTTTATCGAAAGCACCTTCCACAACTGCAACATAACGTCGGTCCAGCACCATATCATTCCAAGATCGTTGCATAGTTTCCTGAATTTGTTGACTTTTGGCAAACATCATCAATCCGGAAGTATCTCGGTCGAGCCGATGGATAATGAATATTCTGCCGGCAGGGTTATCTGCTTTCACATAATCACTAAGTATATGATAGGCTGTTTTTTCCTTAATACGATCTGTCGACATCGAAAGAAGCCCGTATCCCTTATCTATGACAATCAAAAATTCGTCTTCATACACAATGCGTAGACGAGTATGTTTAAATATTCTGAATCCCCTTTCAAAATTTATCGCTAATTCATCACCGGGATGCAAAAGATCATCGAATTGTGTCGTAGGAATATTATTTATTGCAACCTGACGATGGGACAAAAGAGATTTTACGGTGGTCTTACTCTTTTCAGGAAACAACATAAACAGATAGTCTAATAACTTGACAGGACCTTCCTGCACCGAATATGTCTTTATCGAACTTGCCTGATCATGTCCTTTATTGCTTTTTCTATTGTTACGAGTTTGTCTCATGTAAGCATTCTTTTTATTTTAAGTTACAAAGATAGACATTCGGTAATATTTTACAGGGTATATTTCATAAATTCAGAAAAGATATTGAAAAAGTCTGAGAGCCTATCTGAATTTTGCTCGGGTCTGATTTAAGAATTTCTTTAGAAGATGTCTTTCTGTTTTTATAAAGAAGATAGCGGTCTAACGAACGAAAACGGGGAAACAGTCCGGAAAAAAACGCAAAGATAACTCGATAATATTCCTCAATGAAAAATTTAAACAAGCCTTGAAGATAAAATTTATCAGAAAATCAAGACAGGCTCTTAAACAGTCTATAAGATTTTAAAAGAGTTCTTTTGCTATTCCATAAAATGTCATTACTTTTGCATGATAAATTTTTACGTTGCGATATTATGAAAATGAAAATACATCAGGAAGGACGAAACATACTTATTATATTATGTATTATCTTACTGATACTGAATAGCCTCATTCACTATTTTATAAACATACATTATGTTTCTATTCCTTTTCTTGTAATTTCGATCATATTTTTTTTATTGGTACTCAATTTTTTCAGATCTCCTAAAAGACACTATAAGGGAGATATAGAAAACAGCATCGTAGCCCCTGCCGACGGTACAATCGTAGCTGTAGAAGAAGTGATGGAAAATGAATATTTCCATGATAAAAGAATTCAGGTATCTATTTTTATGAGTATATTCAACGTACATGCCAACTGGTTTCCGGTAAACGGAACGGTAACTCATGTCAGCCACCAAAACGGACGTTTTATGGCAGCATATCTTCCCAAATCAAGTACAGAAAACGAACGTTCTACGGTAGTTATCAAAACAGATAAAGGTGAAGAAATTCTTATGCGTCAAATTGCCGGAGCTATGGCACGGCGCATTGTCACCTATGCTGAGGTCGGAGATAAATGTCATATAAACGAACACATGGGTTTCATAAAATTCGGTTCCCGAGTAGATGTATTTCTCCCTTTAGGAACAGAGGTTCTTGTCAAATTAAATGACAAAACGACAGGGAATATAACTCAAATCGCCAAATTATAGCTTTGTCGAAAAATAGGAGAAGACAATGCCTAAACGACATCATTATGAAAAAAATTATAGCCCACATACCCAATACAATTACATGTCTGAATTTACTATCAGGATGTTTTGCTTGTCTTTTCGCATTTAAAACAGACTTCGAAATATCGGCTCTATTTATCTGTTTGGCTGCACTGTTCGACTTTATGGACGGATTTGCCGCCCGTTTATTAAATGCCTATTCTCCTATGGGAAAAGAGTTGGATTCTTTAGCAGACCTGATTAGTTTCGGCATGGCACCCGGCATATTGATATTTTCTTTTACCCAACAATTAATTACTACCGAACATCCGATGTTTATTCAAACATACTTTCCTTATTTGGCATTCTTAATACCTATTTTCTCCGGTCTGAGACTGGCCAAATTTAATATCGATACACGTCAAACTACGTCTTTCATCGGATTACCGGTTCCGGCTGATGCGCTTTTCTGGATCGGAGTTTGCTTCTGGGGACTTGAAAACGGATTCAATATTTATGTATTAGGTTGTTTGATTCTAATTTTTTCCTATTTATTGGTCTCCGAATTGCCAATGTTTTCTCTAAAATTCAAAGACTTTTCATTACACAACAACTACATACGGTACATTCTTTTATTAGGAGCAATAGTTTTTATTACATTATTCGGATTCGGCGGATTTGCCGCAGCTATTGTACTTTACATCGTTTTATCAGTTATTAATATAAAACTGTGAAAACAAAAACGGAACGGTTTTTGTTAAAATATAATCGATGCACACAAAATATTCTCAATTATGATTTTTATCTATAGTCTCCTATTTATATTCATCTTTATCCTTATTTTAGGATTAGGTTTTATCGGTACGATAATACGTGTCCTTTTCGGAAATACACGACGTAACTCCGATACGACAAGAAACTCCGGCAATCGGCAGGACGGACGCAGTTCAACGAAATGGTACACTTACCAAAAAAGAAGAGAAAAAATATTCGACAAAACAGACGGCGAATATGTCGAGTTTGAAGAAATAAAAGAAGAACATCAGGAAGAACTGGATCATCTTCTGCATGACAAACTGAAGCTGTCTAAAAAAGAGGAAAAACAGCAGACGGATGATACGGAAAAAGAATAGAAATAAGAGGCAGGGAGCAGTTACAGGTGGCTGCTCCCTCTTTTTAAATAAATCTTAAACGCTCACTGGATTTTTTCTTAAGGATTCCTGTGGCATAATAACAGTGGAGGTGGAAGAGGAATGTATAACATATTGATCTGTGATGATGAACCTGATATCGTATCGGCACTGAAAATATATCTGACAGGTGATGAATATCAGCTGTTTGAAGCGTATAACGGCAGGCAGGCTCTGGAAACCGTGGAAAGCAATGAGATCCATCTGGTACTGCTGGACATCATGATGCCGGAAATGGACGGGATCCAGACGCTTAGCAGGATCCGTGAACATCACAATATGCCGGTCATTTTTCTGAC
>URAV01000038.1 GCA_900545915.1 uncultured Porphyromonadaceae bacterium | reverse complement strand
CTGACGAGGGAAAACGGGAAAAAAGACCGGAAGAAAACACAAAGATGACCTGATAGTATTTTCTAATTGGAAAATTCAGACAGGCTCTTAGAGCCTATAAAAAATAGCGGAGCTACGGGAAACAGACTTAAAGACATCGTGTAACGTTCTTTTTTAACAGAATGAACGACAGATACGATATAACGTACCCCGACTCCCCTTCATATTACAAAATAAAAGCGATTTCGTTATTTCAATATCATTTTATTGCTATTACCGTCCTTTTCTTTAACTTTGCACAAGTTAAACAACTATAATTATGGACGAACAGATAAAGCAAATTGCGATCCGGTTAAAAGGACTGCGCGATGTACTCGACCTGACTACTCAAGACGTAGCTCAGGCTTGTGGCATTTCTGAAGCAAAATACATAGCATTAGAATCGGGAGAACAAGATATTCCTGTAAGTATATTACATCAGATCAGCCTGCATTACGGTATAGACTTATCTGCATTGATGTTCGGTGACGAACCGCGCATGAATGCATATTTTTTAACCCGTAAAGGAAAAGGCGCTGCCGTCGAGAGAACAAAAGCTTATAAATACCAATCTCTGGCAGCCGGATTTATGAACCGTAAAGCCGACCCGTTTATCGTTACCGTAGAACCGGGAAACGAATCAGCTCCCGTACATCTGAACAGCCATCCGGGACAAGAATTCAACCTTGTGATCGAAGGACACATGATGCTGCAAATCGGAGACAAGCAATTGTTTCTTAATGAAGGCGACAGCATTTACTTCGATGCCAACCGACCTCACGGCATGAAAGCCCTCGATGGTAAACGAGTTCAATTCCTTGCTATAATTATCTAAATCAAAGTCCTATTTATTAATAACATGTTAGAAAAATTTCTAAAACAGACCTCTTTTTCGTCACAAGAGGATTTTATGCAGAATTTTAAAGTTATCGTACCCGAGAACTTTAATTTCGGATATGACGTCGTCGACGAATGGGCTCGGATCGCTCCGGAGAAAAAAGCTCTTTGCTGGACAAATGATAAAGGAGAACATATCGATTTTACTTTTGCCGATATAAAAAGAGAAAGTGACAAAACCGCATCCTATTTCCAATCATTGGGTATCGGACATGGAGACATGGTTATGCTCATTCTGAAGCGAAGATTTGAATTCTGGTTTTCTATCATAGCACTCCACAAGTTAGGAGCAGTATGTATTCCGGCAACACACCTCCTCACCGAAAAAGATATTATATATCGCTGTAACGCAGCCGATATAAAAATGGTCGTAGCAGTAGGTGAAGATATTGTCACAGGTCATGTAGATCGTTCCTTAGCCGCATCTCCGTCTTTGCAACACTGCGTATCGGTAGGTCCTGTGATTCCGAAAGGCTGGGACGACTTCCATGCCGGTATCGAAGCGGCAGCGCCATTCTCCCGCCCGGCATTCGTCAATACGAACGAAGATACTTCTCTCCTTTATTTTACGTCCGGAACTACAGGCAATCCTAAAATGGTAGCACATGACTTTACTTATCCTCTGGGGCATATCATTACCGGAAGCTTTTGGCACAATTTGAACGAAGAAAGTCTGCACCTGACTTTGGCCGATACGGGTTGGGGAAAAGCCGTATGGGGGAAATTATACGGACAATGGATCGCCGGAGCAAACGTATTTGTTTACGATTTCGACAAATTTACGCCTGCGGACGTATTAGAGATGATAGAAAAATACCGTATTACCTCATTTTGCGCTCCTCCTACCGTATTCAGATTTTTGATACGGGAAGATCTGAGTAAATTCGATATTTCGACCCTAAAATATTGTACGATTGCAGGAGAGGCTCTAAATCCTAAAGTTTATGAAGAATTTTATCGCATTACCGGCATTAAACTGATGGAAGGCTTCGGACAGACGGAAACGACCCTGACTGTCGCAACATATCCGTGGGTAGAACCTAAACCCGGTTCTATGGGAATACGCAATCCTCAATATGACATCGATTTGCTGACAAACGACGGACGATGGGCAGAAGAGGGAGAACAGGGACAAATCGTAATCCGTACCGATAAAGGGAAACCTATAGGACTCTTCAAAGAATATTATCGCGACCCGGAAAAAACAAAAGAGGCTTACCATGACAATATCTACTATACCGGAGATGTAGCTTGGAGGGATGAGGACGGATATTATTGGTTCGTGGGACGTGCCGACGATGTAATTAAATCATCGGGCTATCGTATCGGTCCGTTCGAAGTAGAAAGCGCCTTAATGACCCATCCGGCAGTCGTAGAATGTGCAATCACGGGAGTTCCCGATGAAATACGCGGACAAGTAGTCAAGGCAACTATCGTTTTGGCAAAAGATTACAAAGATCGTGCCGGAGAAGCTCTCATCAAAGAAATACAAGATCATGTAAAACATGTTACAGCTCCTTATAAATATCCGCGAATCGTAGAATTTGTAGAGGAGTTGCCGAAAACGATCAGTGGAAAAATCCGACGAGTAGAGATACGGGATAAAGACCATAAATAAAATATACACAATGTTCAGCAACGAATGGTTTGCCGGAGAATCGGAATCGGATAAAGGAAGGATCATCACCCGGGGACGTATGTTTGCCGAAAACGGCAATGCCTCCGGGTCGTTCCGTACCCGGGCGGAAATGCAATGGAAATACAAAGGGGAAACAGACGGTATGCCTTCTGCCGATGAAACCGAAGTGATAGACCGGATCATGAATCTGCTCACGGAATCACTCGAAAGATCGAATATTGCAATCTTAACGGCTATTCATATCGGAGGTAGGCAAGCTTTATATGTTTATTATACGCAAGAATTACAAGCCTTTTCAGGGAAAGTAAACGAGTTATTAGGAAAACTTCCGTCCTTACCTATACAAATAGGTGCAACCGAAGACCCTGATTGGACAGACTATAAACAAATGCTCAAGAAATTCGGAATCAATCATTAAATAACTATTCTTTTTATGTTCCAATATAAACGAATAGCGGTAAAAATAGGCAGTAACGTACTGACACGGAAAGACGGGACTCTCGATATCACCCGAATGTCGGCGTTGGTAGATCAAATAGCCGAACTGCATAAAGCCGGAATGGAAATCGTTCTTATCTCATCCGGAGCTGTCGCCTCGGGACGCAGTGAATTGAAACAACACCGAAAATTGGATGCGGTTTCGGCGCGACAATTATTTTCGGCCGTAGGTCAGGCTAAACTGATAAACCGTTATTTCGAACTTTTTCGCGAACATGGAATTGCTTGCGGTCAAGTATTGACGATGAAAGAAAATTTTGCGACCCGGCAACATTATCTCAATCAAAGGCACTGTATGGAAGTCATGATCGAAAACGGAGTTATTCCTATCGTGAACGAAAATGATACGATCTCGGTGACCGAACTGATGTTTACGGATAATGACGAACTTTCCGGTCTGATCGCTTCGATGATGAATATGGAAGCCTTGATTATTCTCAGTAACATCGACGGCATTTACAACGGGAATCCCGAAAATCCTCAAAGTCGGGTCATTACTGAAATCACAGGCAACAGACAGAATTTGTCCGAATATATACAGACAAAAAAATCTTCTTTCGGAAGAGGGGGGATGCTGACGAAATGCAATATAGCAAGAAAAGTCGCAGATGAAGGAATTATGGTTATTATCGCTAACGGCAAAAAAGAGAATATTCTTCCCGACGTATTGCGAAAAAACAGCGATGCGGTATGTACTCGATTTTTGCCGGCAGAGAAACCCGCATCCAGCATAAAAAAATGGATTGCTCACTCCGAAGGTTTTGCAAAAGGCGAGATACATATCAACGCATGTGCACAAGAGACTTTGATGTCTCATCAAGCCGCAAGTTTATTGCCGATAGGCGTAACCCGAATTGAAGGTGATTTCGAAAAAGACGACATCGTACGAATTTTTGATCATGAAGGGAATCAAATAGGAGTAGGACGTATCGGATATAACAGCGAAAAAGCTCGTTCTCTTATCGGGAAACAGGGTGCTCGTCCCCTTATTCATTATGATTATCTATATTTAGACTAATCTCTAAACAGAATACTTATGGAATAACTGAACCTATTTAAATTTAACTTTAAAATAATATCACTATTTTACACTCACAACTACACACATGAAAAAGATCTTGAAGTATTATCTGCTAATATCGGCAGTATGTTTCGGGTATATAGACAATTATGCCGAAACAAAGGATTTAAGTCCGCAACAACGTTATGAACAAATGCAACGGGAACTGGCCACAGGTTGGAATACGTGGGATACCCGTAGTGCACTTACGCATGTGCTGCTCCCTTACGGCGCAGCTATCGACCTGCATGTAATCGATGGAAAAGGAATACGAAAAAATTCTTTTACCATAGGAAGCGGCTTGCTACATGCCGGACCTCACACCTATGACGGAAAATATACCGATATAAGTCTTCGATGGAACGATCAAAAATTACGGATCGAAAGTTCTGCCGACTCTTTGGAAAATATTATTCGAATTACTCCTTTGAAAGGGAATAACCCGGAAGGGAAAATCGTCGTTGTCTTAAAAGGAGTATGGCAACGCGATGTGAAAATACAAGTTAACGGTCAACAATTTCAATTTCGTCCCGGTAACCTAAAACAAAAAATAGAAGGGAAAGCATACGGAAAATGGATAAAAAGCGAACGGAATGAGATTACATTTTCTACACAAGAGCCGATCACCATCTGCTGCGGCTCAGATATAGAACCGGCAAAAGCCCAAAATAAATTACGTGAATCCGCTGATCGTTTTATAAATAACAACAAGAAACAGTACGGAGACGATTATGAGGTATATAACGCCATGCAGAATGTGCTTTCTTGGGACAATATATATGACCCGACCATTCGTAAAGTTATTACTCCCGTCAGTCGGGACTGGAATATAAACTGGAGTTCCAACCCTAACTACGGAGGATTTGTTCTTTTCTGCTGGGACTCTTATTTTGCCTCCATGATGTTTTCGGCGGGAAATCGGGAACTTGCCTATGCGAATGCCGTCGAAATAACCAAATCGATTACAGAATCCGGCTTTGTTCCCAATTTTTACTCAGGAAATGATTATAAATCGAGAGATCGTTCCCAACCGCCTGTAGGATCATTGGCCGTATGGAGTTTATATAAGAAATACGGAGACAAATGGTTGTTAGAGTTGCTTTATCCCGACCTTATAAAATGGAATCGATGGTGGGATAAGAACCGAAATATCGACGGTTTATTATGTTGGGGATCTTCTCCCTATTCTCGGATAACCTATCGTAATCATGAATATGGTAGCGTCAACAACCATTACGGAGGCTGCCTGGAATCGGGACTGGATAATTCTCACATGTTCGACAATGTACCGTTCGACACTGAGCGACACATGCTTTTACAAAATGATGTGGGACTATCGAGTCTTTATATCATGGACTGCAAATTATTGGCACTTATCGCCCAAGAATTGGGATATAGAAAAGAGGCAAAAGAACTGAAAAAACGAGCAAAACAATACAGCATCGAATTACAAAAATTGTGGGATGAAGAAGAAGGCTTTTACTACAACCGGAGAACTGATACAAGGAAAAAGAACCCACGTATATCTCCGACCAACTTTTATCCTATGTTAGCAAATATTCCCAGCCAAACTCAAGCCGAGCGTATGGTAAAGGAACATTTGATGAATCCTCAGGAATTTTGGGGAGAATGGGTTATTCCCGCCACTCCTCGTAACGATCCGGCTTTCAAAGACAATGATTATTGGCGAGGCCGCATTTGGGGACCGCTCAACTTCCTTGTATATATGGGATTACAGAATTACGATCTGCCTGAAGCACGCAAAGCTGTTGCCGAAAAATCGAAAGCATTGTTATTGAAGGAATGGCTTAAAGACGGATCGGTATACGAAAATTACGATACGGTTTTAGGTGAAGGTCCGCATAGACGTAGTGATCGCTTTTATCATTGGGGAGCACTGCTGAGCTATATAGCATTAATCGAAGATGGCTATATAGCCCCAATAAAAATAAACGATTAAAACAGAAAAATATTCCCGAAAGGAAACTATCAAAACCGACCCGAGTAAAATTCAGACAAGCTATAAGAGCCATATCGCTCTCGAAAATAGAGTTGATATGGCTCTTACTATTGAATCAGTTTCAGACTAAGAGCCTGTCTAAATTTTCCAATTAGAAAATATTATCAGGTCATCTTTGCGTTTTCTTTCGGTCTTTTTTCCCGTTTTCACTTGTCAGATAGCCCGCTATCATCCTCCTAAAAACAGAAAAACATCCTCGTAAGAAACTCTCAAAACTGACCTGAGCAAAATTTAGACGGGCTCTAAAAGTCTTTCTCTGCTAAAATCGAATTTTGATATTCCTCTACACAATAAATTATATCCACTTAAAACAGTGAATCGATCGAATCGTTTACTTCTCCTTTTCTACCGCCTTTTTTGTTACAGATTTAGTTTTACTTTCTCCGGCTACCGCTTTTTCAGCCTTTACCCGAGCGACCTTTTCCGCCTTCGCCGACTTTAATTCTTTACGCAGCAACTCTATCTCGGACGCCTGATTACGAATAGTAGTAATCAAAGAGTTCAACTCCTCATTTTCAATCGAATCCGGATACTGAGCTTTTACCCGCACGATAAAATCGCTCAAAACATTCATATAGTTGGTAAATGCTTCATAAGGCGAGTCATAAGGGCTATAATGACTATGTACCGCACCATCGGAAAAATGCTTGGTACACATATAATAAAAATGGTCGCTCGCTTGCAAATAATTCCAGTCTTGCTTCAAACGACGGTCATTACACAACCGTACCCGTTCTGCCATAGAATAAAGTTTTTCGAAAGCCTCGTTCTGAAGTAAATTCCCTAACCAAGCGCTTGTATCCCGTTCCTCATCAGCCCAAGATATGGGATAAGTAACTGATAAAGAATCCACAGGTTTCAGTTTAGAAATAATCTCGGTAGGTGTAGAAAATGAAATACCCTTCTCTTCGGCAAAACGGGGAAGAGCTTTCATAAACTCAAAGATACCGGTTTCGCGAGGTTGCAGTTCCCCTAATGTTTCATAATTCATAAACAGGTTTATAATCTGTTCTGTTTCCGGAAGGGCTGTAATCCAGTTTATAAACTTATCGGCAGTCAACGGATATTCATTCCACTCATAATTCGAAAACCGGAAAGAAATATCGTCGCTCAGTTTCGAATTTTTAAGAAGCAGTTTCAGTTTCGGGGCAGCTGCCGAACTATACAAATAATTGGGGCTTTTCCATCCTAAAATATGCTTAGCTCCTTCTGTAATGCACCCTTTAAATCCCATAGATGCAACCATCCCGGCTATTTCATCGGAATAGATCAACTCGGTATTGCGAAATACTTTAGGCCGTTGACCGAACAACATTTCGATTTTATCATCGTGTACCTTTACCTGATCGACAAATTCCTCCGGATCTTTAAGAGAAGCTAAAGAGTGTGCATACGTTTCGGATAGAAACTCCACACATCCCGTTTTCGCCAAGTCTCTCATACTATCGATAAATTCCGGCACATAAATCTCGAACTGTTCCAGTGCAACTCCGGAAATCGAAAATGCGACTTTAAACTTCCCGTTCGAGTTCTTAATCATCTCCAGTAAAGTATAGTTTGCAGGAATATAAGACCGATGAGCTATACGACTCATAATCTCTTCGTTATTAAAATCGTCATAATAATAATGATCGTTACCTATATCAAAGAAACGATAACGTTTCAAGCGGAACGGCTGATGAATTTGAAAATAAAAACAGATGGTTTTCATATCGTGTTATTTTTTATTTCTGATTAATTAAAATATAAGACTATCTATCGATGAATCACTTTATTATAAATGTCAATTACTTTTTGACCGGCATACACCCATTTGATCTCATCGACCTCTTTTTTCCCCTCAATCTTCAGTTGCTGGTACATTGCAGGATAGGTAATTATCGAATAAATGGCATCTGCCATCGCATCAATATCCCAATAATCGGTCTTTATCGCATTTGTCAGAATCTCCGCACATCCCGATTGTTTCGATATAATAGAAGGAACTCCCACCTGCATGGCCTCAAGAGGAGATATTCCGAATGGTTCTGATACAGAAGGCATTACATAAACATCGCTTGCCTTCAACATCTCATAAACCTGCTTTCCTTTAAGAAAACCCGTAAAATGAAAATGATCGGAAATATTACGCTGAGCGGCAAGGCGTATCATTTTATTCATCATATCTCCGCTCCCTGCCATGACAAAGCGTACATTATTATTTTTCCGCAATACCTGAGCCGCAGCTTCTACAAAATATTCCGGGCCTTTTTGCATCGTAATACGTCCTAAAAATGTCACGACTTTTTCCTTTGTATTGCGAGGCATATTAATAGCTTTGATTTCTTCGCTCAACGGTTCGACTGCGTTATGAACAGTTGTTACTTTGGCCGGATCGATATTATATTTTTCAATAACCGTCTTACGAGTCAAATTACTTACAGTGATAATATGATCTGCCTGATTCATACCGTCCTTTTCTATGGCATAGACCGTCGGATTTACATTTCCCCGACTCCGGTCGAAATCCGTTGCATGTACATGTATCACTAACGGCTTTCCGGTTACTTGTTTGGCATGAATTCCTGCCGGATAAGTAAGCCAATCATGAGAATGAATCACATCACAAGGATAGGTTCTGGCAATCACTCCGGCGACAATAGAATAATTATTGATCTCTTCCAATAGGTTATCCGGATATCGACCCGAAAATTCTATACATCCCAAATCATTAAGATGCATATAATTGAAATCTGCATAAATATGATCCCGCAGATTAAAATATTCTTGAGGATCCATATATCGTCCTAACCGATCCCGTACCTGTTCCCAAGAAACATCACGCCAAGCAACCGGCGTATTACATGCTCCTACAATATGAGCAAAACTTTTATCTTCATCTCCCCACGGCTTGGGTATAACAAACGTAATATCCATATCACCGCATTCGGACATACCTTTTGTAAGCCCGTAGCTGGCAGTTCCCAAACCTCCAAGAATGTGCGGTGGAAATTCCCACCCGAACATGAGTGCTTTCATACAACTTCAGTTTTAAAAATGGTTGTATTTCTTTAATAAACTCAATACTCTCAATATTTCTCCTACATTCGCCGCAAAACTAATAGCCCCACGCCCCATATAAGGAGGATTTCCGTCAAATAACTCAGAAATCGTTCCGATACAATTATTCGACATCTCTTCTTCATAGCCGATCAACATCCGTTCCAAAAACGAAACTCCACTTAATCCGAATATCTTGAGGTATGCCTCTGCATAAGCTCCCATCAACCATGGTCGGGCAGGACCTTGATAATATGCATTTTCCCGTTCTGCTTCATTGCCTAAATAAGTAGGAGAATACCCATGACTTTTGGGGCTTAATGTTCGGATACCTTTCGGTGTCAACAGTTCTCGAGTAACTACATCCAGCGCTTTTTTCCGCTCCTTTTTATCTAATGGGGAGTAATCGAGCGAAAGGGCGAACAGCATATTCGGGCGAACACTCCAATCTGCAAAATTTCCATCGACATAATCGAACAAATAACCATAATCATTTAAAAACATATCCTTAAATGACGAAGCGAGCTTATCACCCAAAGCATTCAACCGATCGACAATAGCTCTTTGGTCCGGCTTATCTGCAATTAATGAGGCTGAAAAACGTAAAGCGTTATACCATAATGCATTAAATTCTACCAGATAACCACTGCGCGGTATAATAGGTTTTCCATAAGCTACCGCATCCATCCACGAAACAGGAACATCATGTCCATTACTGTATAATAATCCGCTTTCATGCAAAAAAAGATTCGGATGCTTGCCTTTGATTATATAATCGACAATTTCAGTAATTAAAGATCCGTATTTTACTGTACAATGTTCAATAGAAGTTTCCTTGGCATATTGTTGTAATGACCATATTGCCCACAAAAGAATATCGGGATAATCTATCCCCTGAATTACTTCATTCCGACTACCTTTTTCCATAAAGGCTTTTAACGCTCGCATCGCCGTATGCATGATAGAGTCGAACGTTTCTATATCCCCTATTGCCAAAGTGCATCCGGGAAGAGCAATAAACAAATCTCTGGCTCGAACACCAAACCAAGGATAACCCGCCAACAGATAATTATCTTTCTGTTTTTTCAGATAAAATTGCTGTGCGGAATTTTTCAGGCAATTAAAGAAACTGTTACGATAAGTACGTATCTTCATTTCCTTATTATACATCATGCTCAAAGAACGAGGTTTTATTTCCCCTATTCCGGCAGAAAATATAATACTTTCTCCTTTTTTTATAGGTAATTCGAAATATCCGGGAACATACAGATCTTCTTTATAGTCATACCCTCGTTCCTGATCTTTGACATATTCAATGCCTTTATTCCAATACGGATCACTCACGAAACTAACCTCTTTATTGAACTGTAAATATAATGCCGGATACCCTTCATAAAGGCAAAAGCTAACGCCATTTGCAGCCTGCTCATAATGCCGGTTTATTCTATCGTTTTCAAGACAAAGAGCATTCGCATTTCTAAAGGCAAGAAAAGGACGGAACTGCAACGTCGTTTCAGAATGGGCATCTAACAATGTGTATTTAATCAAAATTCGGTTCTCATGCGAAATGAAGACTTTCTCCTTACTTAAAACTACACCCCCCACCCGATATACAGTTTTGGGAACTGATTCACAATCGAACTCACGGATATATTTATGTCCGTTAGGGCTGAAACAATCTCCCTGATATTTATGTAAACCTAAATTAAAAGGAGCACCGTGTTGTATCACGGTTTCATCGAATGATGATAAAAGAACATGAGAGTCATTATCCATCTCCGGAATAGGAATTACCAATAATCCGTGCTGTTTTCGAGTGTTACAATCAACAATCGTCGTACAATGATAAGCTCCCGATTTGTTTGTACGTAACATCTCTTTAGGAAGAGACTGTTCTAAGTTAATCATCAAACTTTTGTCAAACTTCAGATAACTCATATTTATTGCTAATTAAAAAAATCGGTTAACGGTCAAATCTTGTGCTTTAATACTTGATATTAGTTTTCACGAATATAAAAATTGTTATCAGAAAAGCCAAATATTTAATCGATTTATTTAGTAAAAAGGCGTCTTTCTCAATAAAAATTTTCAAATCAAAAAAGAAAAAGAAATTTTCGTTGTCATTCTCTTTTTTTATTTTTATCTTTAAACACACTTTGTTTTTTAAGTGCACATCTATACCCGGGCTATAGCTAAAAAGCAAGATTGCAAAGTAATCACTATCACCAGCCATATTCTTTGAGAATGATCTGCATTCATATTCAGAAAAGCATACTGTAAAGCACCATGATTGCACGCAGAAATACAATCTCCGCAGTAAGAACAATTTATTCCCGGTTTGCCGGTTTTTATTTGCGCTTTCGATAATGCCCCATAACGACATCTGCAGATACAAGCCCCACACAAAGTGCAGACATCCTTATTTATTTTAAAACGAAAAGGAGAAATATATTTTCCTAAAGACACTAAAGCTCCGACCGGACAATAACCCGAACAATGTACCATAACATGCCTTTTATAGGAGAGGATCATAACAAAAAACCCCGCAATCCCGAATAAAACGACTATCCCGGATACTATCGCATACGACAATCCTACCCATCTGGCGACAAAAGCCACAATAACAGTCAATACCAATATTGTATATCGCACCGGCAGAAGAAATTTATAAGGTCTTGGGGATAATGATAAATGTCCTGCAGCCATATTATCTAATGCACCGAAATAACAAAGATGACTACACCACGCTGGTCCTGACAATAAAATAGTAAAAATAAGCAATAAAGGCATAAAACCGAATTCCCAACGATAAACCGCACCTCCGATTATCACCATCGGAATGGGAAAATGCAACTCTCCGGATAAAAGAAATATCGAATCGAATATAATTCCTAACAAAAGTTGCCCAAAAAAGGAAAAAGAAAATATCAACCAACTATACCTCCTCCAACGAGTCCTCAGACGAATATCCTGCATTTTCCAACATAATAAAAAAGCATAAGCCGAAGTTAATATTACCTGCAACCAACATCCATCCGTAAAAAACCTTTCACATAAAAACAGATATGGAACTTTTACTGCAACAACCGATAACAGAAATAAAGTCAATAATGCAGGAACAAATGCAGTAAACAACCGTATATGGGAAAAAGATACGGTCATGAGTTTATAAAAGAGTAGACAATAGTTTGGTGAGATTGTCGATAAACATTCTTACGGAAATAGCCAATAGAATAATCCCAAAGAATTTTCGAAGTACATAAACGCCCCCTTTACCCAACAGCTTTTCGATAATATTGACCCGCTTTATTACAATATAAATTATCAAGATATTAAGAACCAATGCTATTATTATATCAAGCAAACTATACAACGCCCGCAAAGAGAGCAGAGTAGTAAAAGATCCCGCCCCGGCAATCAGAGGAAAAACAATCGGGACTATTGTTGCAGAGCCTGCCGGTCCGTCCATCTTAAAAATCTCTACACCAAAAATCATTTCTATAGCCATTACGAAAATCACTAACGAACCGGCAATAGCAAAGGAAGATATGTCTACATGGAAAAGTTGTAACATCATGTTTCCCATAAAAAGAAAAACAATAAAAGAAAATAAAGAATAAAATGCCGCCTTACCCGCATTGATCTCATTTCCTTTTTCTTTTAAATCGATAATGATAGGTACTAACCCCGTTATATCAATTACAGCAAATAAAACGACAAAGGCACTGATCACCTCCTGAATGTCAAAATGCAATAAATTGTCCATAGGTTTAAGTTTTTACAGGAGCAAAGTTAACAAAAAAAAAATAAATCAATAGTTTCTAAACAATTGTATCGATTTTATGTTTACAAATTGAAGGTTAGATTTTTATTTATACTTTTGAATAAACAAAATATGGATTCGATGGACAGCATGTATGACGTTTTGTTGCAACTTCCGTTATTTCAGGGAGTCAGCAGAGCAAAAATTTCAGAGCTTATCGAGAAAACAAAATTTCATTTTCTCAAATATAAATCAGGAGAACAAATCGTATCAAAAGGAGAAGAGTGTACACACCTGAAATTCTTGATATCCGGATGCGTACGGTCAGAAATGGTCAACAAAAGCGGAAAAATTCGTGTTTCGGAAGTCCTTTGCGCTCCGAATGTATTATCTCCCAATCACCTATTCGGCAGGAATACGAATTATCCATCCGACCTATATGCAGTAGAAGAGACAGGTATCATGCAAATCGACAAGCAAACATTTATCCGCATTATGCAGGATGAATCGATTATCCTTATAAACCTGTTGAATATCATATCGAGGCGTTCTCAAAAGAGTGTCGAAACATTTCTCGCACTTTCTTCCGGAAATGTAAAGGAACGCTTAGCATTCTGGGTACTCTGTTTTACACAGCGCAAGTCGATAGATGTAAGGGTAATATGCAAACAAAAAGATTTGTACACATTTTTCGGAGTACAACGTTCTGTTTTTATGAATGCTCTAAACGAACTGAAAGAAGACGGCATTATCGATTACTCGACTCGGGAGATTACTATCCTCGACCGGGAAAAACTTAAAGCCATTCTTGCCACAGATGATGAGGATTAAATAAAGGACTTACAAAAAATAAAGAAGCCGGAATTAGTTCTTTCTATTCCGGTTTTTATATTTGTTTACTTAGAGTCTGTCTGAATTTTACGACAAAAAAATAAAAAGGTATTGCCCGTTCTTCAAAAAGCAATACCTTTTATCTATTCAAAGAAAATATATAAAAAGCTAAAGTCAGTCGTCATTTCGTGATCCCAAAAACAAGAGAATATAATATACCAATGTAGCCAATGAACTAAGAGCTGCCACTACATACGTATATGCCGCCCATGTAAGGGCATCTTTGGCTTTATCATGCGTATTTACATTTGTTACTCCGGCTCTGTCAAGCCAAGCTAAAGCTCTTGCACTCGCATTTATTTCTACCGGAAGCGTCACAAAACTGAATAACGTAGTCAATGCAAACAAGATAATTCCGAAAAGCATAAGCTGCGGAAAACTCTGCAACAATATAATACCTGCTAACAGCACCCATTGTACCCAATGCGATGCAAAACTCACAATAGGAACTAATTTGGACCTCATATTCAGAAATGCATAAGCAGTAGCATGTTGCACGGCATGTCCGCACTCATGAGCTGCGACTGCCGCAGCAGCAACACTATTACCATAATAAACATCATGGCTTAAATTTACCGTATGATTCTCCGGATTATAGTGATCTGTCAATTTCCCGTCAACAGAGGTAACGGTAACATTATAAATGCCGTTATCATGTAACATTTTTTCGGCTATATCTTTCCCTGTAAGGCCATTCGGGATAGGAACTTTAGCATAATTTTCAAATTTGTTTTGCAATGTTTTTTGCACCCAAAAACTAATCAGAGCAAAAACAATGAAAATAAGATAAATCATAAATTTCTCTTTTATTGTTTGAGACAAATATACTACAAAAAGGAGACTTCAAATGTTAAACAAAACGGAAGGTATAAATAAATAGAGTTAAAACGGTTTATATTCGAGCCATAAACTTAGAGCCTGTTTAAATCTTCCAATAAAAATTCTTTTAGGTACATTTTTGACATTTTTTTTCGATCTGTTTTCTCATTTTCATTCGTCAAAGAACCTACATCCTCGAAAAAAGACTCTCAACCTGACCCGCACAAAATCGAAACAGGCTCTTACTCTTTTATCTTTTTCAGAATCAGAAACGCACAACAACAGATATTTCATAACGAATAGGGATAAAAGATTTTATATATTCTATATCTTTGTAAACAAGATTATAAATAAGCGATTATGAAAAAACGTATCAAACCATTTTTCCAACAGATATCCGGCACTGTAAAAAACAATACTGCAGAAATAACAATCTCGATTCTCTGTTTTATATCAGCATCTCTCATTCGGGAGAATATAATTACGACAAACAAATTGTATCCTTTTGTCTTCCCTCTTTTCTTTGTTCTTTCTTATCTTTTAAATAAATGGTTTTCACAAGGAGCATGGAGAATTTTATACTATATCTCACCTTTATTGGTATTTCCCTTTTTCTGTATAGATGTTTCTGAGTGGATCTTTTCCATAGAATATTTTGTGGCGCTTATCATCGCAGGGCTCATGCTCCTCATCCGAAACTGGATTTCCGACAATGAGTCTTTTACCTTTCAAGCAACCCGCTATTTCTCCCATCTGCTTCAAGCGGCTCTCCTAAGCGGATGCGCATACTTCTTATTAATCGGCATTTATTCCTCCGTCACTTACATCTTCAATATATTTCCCCAAAGCGAGTATAATGTTTCTGCCTATTTATCTATGATATGTTTCATTATAGGAATGCCCTGCCTATTTTTAACATTCAATAACCAACAAGAAACCTTATCGACTGAAGAAAAAAAATCTGCTCTGGAAATACTTACAAACTATATACTATCTCCTGCGATACTCATATACACGATCATACTATACATATATTTTACGACTATTTTCTTTTCGTGGAGCTTACCTAAAGGCGGAATTGCGTATATGGTATTCGCTTTTACGCTAATTACGGTATTAGCAAAGGCCCTGCAACCATTTTTACACAAACAAATATACAACTGGTATTACAGACATTACAGTCTGATCTCTATCCCAGCCCAGCTCATGTTTTGGATAGGGGTACTATGTCGGGTTCAACAATACGGATTTACGACAGCACGAGTTTATCTGGTTATCTGTGGATCTATTATGTCGATAACACTACTTTTATTCTTATCAAGCAAAACCGGCCGGTACTTATATGTTACAGCTCTGTCTATCATACTACTCGCAAGTTTCACTTATATTCCGGGAATAACAGCTAAAAACATCGGTATAGAATCCCAACAGAAAAGAGTAAGTGTTTTATCTCGGAATTTAGGTCTTTTAAGAGAAAATGGAAAATTAAAAAATATATCGGAAACAAATAGCGACAGTCTGCTGTACGACCCGCAATACACACAACTATACGAAGCTTTTTTATACATAAAACACGAAAAAGGAAAAGATTTCGTACAGAAAAAATACGGTACGAATTTACTTCCTGAACCACAAGAAAGATATAAGGACTCTGCCTATGATTTCGTTTCATTACCCTCATTCGATGGAAAAACAAAAAAAATAGATATCAGTATGTATCGATCTCTGTACCCGATAAATCGAAGTGACAGTTGTGAAGATATCAGTGTCGATACTTCCGGGAAAAAACTATTAATCAAAGACAGAAATAGTATTTTACTAAACATTAGTTTTGATGAATTACAAACATCATTACTTCAAAAATCAGGACTTACAAAAAATTCCACAAAAAAGAGATTCTTACAGCATGAAAATACACTTACAAATTACGAAACTGATTCTTTATATATATCTTTCGGACGAATAATATTCGATATGAATACAGACCTGAAAATAAGTGATCTTCAAGTAAGTTATATTCTTCGAAAATAATAAATCTATTATTTTACCGATACAAAAAACAGAATACCCTATCTAAAAAGCTTGTCTAAATTTTGTTCTGTCAGATTTGAGAGTTTCTTTTGAGTATGTTTTGTTATTTTTTATAAGGATGATAGCAGGCTATTTAACGAGTGAAAACAAGAAAACAAACCGGAAAAAATGACCTGATAATATTTCTTTACTGGAAATTTTTAAACGGTCCATAAAAAAATTCGTAGTAAAAAATAAAATAATTACAATATAAAACTCCAAAAGCCATCTATATATCAAAAAGAATATACAAAGTCTTATTTAACAATAATTTATCACTATAAAATCTATTAATAAAACAATATGAACATATTACCGATATTTCATTGTACATTTTATTATTTTTGAAATGTTCTATGGTTAATACAGGAAGCGTCATCCGGGAATATCAAATACAATGTAAAAGATATAACATACATCCCCCATATATCTTTCACTTGTCAAGATACCGGATCTCGCTTATTTTTCCTACAAAAGGCCATATAATTAACATCATAGGAGGTCAATGATAACCTCCGCATAGAGGCGTCTATGCCTCAAAATCCTTTCTGCATAAAAAGAACGCTTCCGATAAGAGATTTACCGGAAGCGTTTATTTTTACAAAGTACTGTTCTTAATGTCAAAAGCCAAACAACAGTCCATGACTATATTCAAATATCTGATCATATATTCCACTGATTAAACCGATTGCTACAATACCCAATACGCAAAGTGATATGCTCAGACGAGAGGCATTATCGGAACGGAAATTTTCAACTACACATTCATCTTGTTTGATAAACATGGCCTTAACCACCAATAAATAATAGTACAATGAAATAACCGTATTAATAAGTGCAATCAATACAAGAATATAAAATCCCTGTTCGGCTGCTGCATAAAAGATAAAGAACTTGCTGAAAAAACCGGCAAAAGGAGGAATTCCGGCTAATGAGAACATCGCCAGCATCATCGCAATACTTAGTTTAGGATTAGTCTTATAAAGACCATTATAATCATCCATATTCACTTTTCCTGTCCGATTTTCAATAACCGATATCACTCCGAAAGCAGCAAGATTGGAGAAGATATAGACCAATACATAATAACTCAACGATGTTAAACCTAAACCTGTGTTCGATATAACTCCCAGCATTATATAACCGGCTTGCGAAATAGAAGAGAAAGCGAGAAATCTTTTCAGATTTTGCTGACGAATCGCAAACAAGTTACCTATTGTAATCGTGAGAATAATCAATGCATATAAAATACCCTGCCAAATACATTCGACAGAGCCAAATACTTTATACAATATCATCATAAAGGTAAAAGCTGCAGCTCCCTTAGAGATAACAGACAGATAAGCAGTTACCGAAGTCGGCGCTCCTTGATAAACATCTGCCGTCCATAAATGGAAAGGAACTAAAGACAACTTGAAACCCAATCCGGCAATAAAAAGAACCAGTCCCACAATAAGCAAAGGCGACATGCTAAGCATATAACTCAAATCGTTAAAATAAAGCGTTCCTCCTATTCCATACAAATAAGAAATGCCTAATAACATCAGTGCAGATGAAAATACGGCAATAAATACATATTTAGCTGCTGCTTCATGAGAATCGTGTTTGTATTTTTCCATTGCAATCAAAGTGGTAATAGGCAAAGATGCCGTTTCGAGACCGAGGAAAAACAATAAAAAGTTTCCCGAAGAAGTCATTAAATACATACCCAAAAGCGTAATAAGCGTCAATACGTAATATTCTCCGCGACGAATTACCACATCTTCATTTTTTATCCAAGATGAAGCTTGTATCAGAACGAGCAATGTTCCGATATTGAGTATGGTCTTAATTACCGATGTAGCCGGTCCTGACTGATACATGCCTCCGAAAAGAGAAACTTGCTCTCCCGGAACAATCGTAAATATCGTATGAGCCAATAATAAAACACAGGCTGTCGCTGAAAAGCATTTCAAGCTTTTAGCCGACCCGAATGTATCATATAAAAACAGGAGTACGATAACTACCAATAACGATAGCTCATCCCGCATTCCTAAAAAATTTGAATAATCCATACTCTTTCTATTAGATATATTGTAAAATGCGTTGACTAATTACTTCCATACTGTTGCTGATCATATTAGATACCCAAGAAGGAGCGATACCCAGAGCAGCAACCGAAACGATCAAAGATATTGCCGAAAGCCGTTCGAACCAAGTTGCATCGGTAAGAGACAAATGATGTTCATTCTCGACTTTACCATAAAGCAGTTTTCCTACTACCCGAAGAATATATACAGCTGTAATTACAATCGAAGTACAAGCTACGATAGTAAAGGCTCTATGGAAAGTATCCGTCCACTGGAAAGCTCCGACAAATACTGTCATTTCTGCAACAAAACCGCTTAATCCCGGAAGTCCTAAAGATGCAAAACCGGCAATTACATAGCAAGTCGAAAGGAATGGCATAATTTTCATAAGCCCGCCCATCTCCCGAATATCACGGGTATGCGTACGACCGTAAATCATACCGATCAATGCAAAGAAAAGTGCTGTCATCAAACCATGAGACAACATCTGCAATATAGCACCTGTCATAGCCGTAGTATTCCACATCAACAACGCAAACAATACCAAACCACAATGGCTCACAGAAGAATATGCATTGATATATTTCAAGTCTTTTTGTACGCATGCGCTAAATGCTCCGTAAACGACACTGATACCGGTCAAAATCAAAAATATCCAAGAAAGTTCTTGTGTAGCTTGCGGCATCAAATACATCGCTACTCTGAAACATCCGTATCCCCCAAGTTTCATCAACACACCGGCATGCAGCATAGAAACCGCTGTCGGAGCAGAAGCATGACCATCGGGAGACCATGTATGAAACGGGAACATCGCTCCTAATACTCCGAAACCAACAAATGTCAACGGGAAAAAGAGATACTGAGCACTCATCGGAATCGCATTATTTCTTGCAATTTCCAATATATTCATAGTCAAATGTCCATCGGCTGAAGAATGGAAATAAATACCCAATATGCCGACAAGCAATAATGCAGATCCTCCCATCAGCATCAAGGTCAACTTCATCGCTGCATAATTCTTATTACCGCTTCCCCAAACTCCGATTAATAAATACATCGGAATCAAAGCGATCTCATAGAACATGAACATCGTAAACAGGTTAATGGAAATGAAGAACCCGAATACTCCGATCGATAACAGTATGAGCCAAAGGAAAAATTCTTTTGGTAGAGGATCCATCTTCCAAGAGGCAAAAACACCGGCAAAAACGATAATTGCAGAAAGCAAAATCATCGCCACCGAAACGCCATCGACACCCACCGCATAATGGATATTCAGAGGAGCATACCAAACGGTATCGGCAAGAAACAACATTTCTGCAGTATTCCCGGCAGAGCGCTCACACAAATAGAGCACGACCAAACCTATTGCTAATAATAATTGAATGGCTGAACCGGTCACGGCTACCAATCGTATCTGTTTCATCTCTTTCGACAAGGCCAATCCGACCATCATCAAAAGAGGAATAAGCACAAATAAAGATAAAAAATTCATAGTAATTCTTTTTATAAATATCTTTCAACCATTCTTTACAAGCATATAACAGCTATAATAGCAATGATCATAGCACCTAAAATAAATACTAACGCATAAGATTGCAAACGACCCGACTGCAACCCACGAATATGATAGGATGTTGTCTGTGTTATCCATGCTAACATATTCATACTTCCATCAATAACATGACGGTCGAACCAAGCAATCGGAGAACAAATGCCATTGAAAATAATCTTATGGGTAATAAACTGGTAAACCTCATCAATATAGAAACGATGATATGCCCATTTATATAAACCGCTCATCGAAGCTGCCATACGGGCAGGTTTATCATTCGGATTCTTATATAACCAAGTTGCCAATGCTATCCCGACGATAGCGATAATGACACTGGTCACGGCAACCGACATCTCGATATGAATATGGTACGGCAGACCGTCGCTTGTCACAAACTCTCCGAAAGGAATAAACCCGGCGACACATGTCACCAGTGCTAAAAATATCAAAGGTATAGACATAACTTTCGGAGCTTCATGAGGTGTGTGCTCATGTTCAGCTTCTTTTCCCCAGAAAATGTTATAATATAAACGGAACATATAGAATGCGGTAAGACCGGCGACTACAGTCATCCAAATTCCCCAGAAAGCACTCTTTTCGAACACAGCCGCCAAAATCTCGTCTTTACTGAAGAATCCAGAGAAGGGAGGAATTCCGGCAATAGCCAAACATGCGATTAAGAAAGTTATATGAGTTATCGGCATATACTTACGAAGTCCGCCCATCTGAGACATTTCATTCGAGTGAACGGCATGTATAATAGCCCCTGCTCCCAAGAAAAGTAAAGCCTTAAACATGGCATGAGTAAACAAATGGAACATCGACGCCATATAACCTAAACCGGCGGCTTCACTGGCAACACCTAAAGAAACCATCATAAATGCGATCTGAGAAATGGTAGAAAATGCCAAAACTCGTTTTATGTCGGTCTGCACGCAAGCCACCACAGCAGCATACAATGCTGTAAATGCCCCGATATAGGTTATCAAGTCGAGAACTTCCGGTGTCATGCAATAAACCGGAAATAACCGAGCTACCAGATAAACTCCGGCAACAACCATCGTTGCGGCATGGATCAATGCAGAAACCGGAGTCGGACCTTCCATTGCATCGGGTAACCATATATGCAAAGGAAACATTGCTGATTTTCCGGCACCACCCATGAAGATAAGAGCCATTGCCCAAGATGCTATCGAGAAACCGAGGAATGTTTTACCTCCTGTAGAAGAAAGAATAGAGACACTGCCATCGGTCAAAGTTTTAAAATCGAATGTTTCGGTATAGAATGAAAGAATCAAAATACCGACCAAGAATCCGAGATCCGCAAATCGAGTTACGATAAATGCTTTCTTAGATGCAGAAACCGCAGACGCTTTTGTATAATAGAATCCGATCAGCAAGTAAGAAGAAGCACCCACCAACTCCCAGAAAATATACATTTGAAAAATATTGGTCGCCACAACCAGACCTAACATCGAAAAGCTGAACAGCGACAAGAACGCAAAATAACGTTGAAACCCAACCTCTCCATGCATATAGCCGATACTGTATAAATGTACCATAAGGGATACTGTGGTTATTACGACCAACATCATTACAGAAATAGGATCAAGCAATATTCCCAAACTGATATGCAAATGTTCAGTAAAGTGCAACCACTCGATATTAAAAGGTATCAATGTTTGATACACTCCGTTTACACGTGGTAAAGTAAAATACTGAAAAGCGACCGTATAAGCCAATACCGTCACGATAAATAATCCGGTAGTTCCTAACAAACCGGCAGTACGGTGCGACATCTTATGCCCGCAAAGCCCTAATAACAGGAACATAAAGAGCGGCAACAAAAGTATAATCAATGAATATTCCATAATTCGTTGTTTAAAGCAATGATCAATATTTCATCTTATCCAGATTACCCACCTGAATATTCCGAATATTACGGTAAATATTTATAATAATCGCAATTGCTATTGCAGTCTCAGCAGCAGCAATTCCCACAGCAAAAAGGGTGAAGAAAAAACCTTCCAATTGCTGAGGGAAAAGATATCGGTTAAACACCACAAAATTTATATCTACCGAGTTGAGCATCAGCTCCAGCGAAATGAGTATTGCCAACATATTTCTACGGGTAATAAAACCGTAAACTCCGGCAAAAAACATGACGGTACTCACCATCAGATAACCAATCATAGGGATTTCCATACATTTTATCTTTTTCGGGCAATCATAATGCCGCCGATTATACAAGCTAATAATAACACACTGATTACCTCAAAAGGTAATATATACTGGTACTTTTCCATCCCCATAAGAGCATGTCCGACTGTTTTCATATCTAATTCCGAAAAACTCTGAAAATTAGACGGTACAAAAACCTGCGTAAGCAATGCATAACCGCAAACCACTGCTCCGACGACAGATGCCAAAATTCCCCAAAATTTTTTCTTGCTGGTCAATTTCTCAGCTTTTTCTCCCAAACCGCTGGTCAATAAAATAGAGAAGACAAACAACACGACGATTCCTCCTGCATAAATAGCAATTTGCACTGCACCGAGGAAATGATAATCGAGCTGAAAATAGAGACCGGCAGTAGCAAACAACACAAAAAGAAGATATGTCGCTGCCCGTAAAATACGACGGGTGGTCACAGTAAGAACAGAAAATATGACAATAACCGCCGCAAGCAAATAAAAGATAACCTGATTCGCTATTTGTTCCATAATAAATTATTTGTTTTCTACAGTTGCTTCTGTAGTATGATTAAGTTGTTTTACCAATTTTTCACGGGTAAAGACAGCATGTTCAAAATCAGGAACAAACTCCAATGCGTCGTGAGGGCAAGTTATTACACATAATTGGCAGAAAGTACAACTACCCAAATCATACATATATTTATCTAACACTCGTTTCGTTTTTCCGTCTTCCGTTGTAATCTTAGAAGAAAGGACCTTGATAGTTCCATTCGGACAATTCATTTGACAGATACCGCAGGCAATACATTTGTTATGCCCGTTCTCATCCTCAATCAATGTCAATGTTCCCCTGAAACGATCAGCGATCTTTAAAGTCTTTCTGTTCTCAGGATATTGTTCGGTCACTTTCGGGGTTACAAATTCCTTTCCCGTTACTTTCATCCCGACCAATAAGCTCCACAAGCCTTTCCAGAAAGAAGTGATGTAATTTTTAAAACTTTCCATTTCTACGTTTTCGCAACTATATTTTTGAATCTTATTTTTCTTTTATTTGTGTGTTACTTATTCTGTGTCTTTGACTGTTCCACCCAAAATATCGAGCAATTCGGTTGTGATTCCCTGCTGCCGCAATTTATTATACTCAAGTTGTAAATCCTCTAACAGATTCTTGGCATTATCACTCGCCATTTGCATTGCCATAATACGAGCCCCCTGTTCCGAAGTCCGACTCTGATAACAAGCCTCTTGCAAAGTCGAACGCACAAAAAGCGGAAGTACAAGCTCAAATATCGTAGAACGGTCAGGTTCATAAATATAAGGCGTATTCCTATGCGCTTTAGCATCAGACAAAAACTCTTCTGTACTTATCGGTAAAAGAAGACGTGTTTTCATCACCTGAGAAGCAACACTTTTATAATATGCATATACGACCTCTATCCGATCAAACTCGTGGGCAAGAAAAGCCTCCGTCAATTCATCGGAAAACCGTTTTAAGGTATCAGGAGTACTCTTAGAAGAAAGATACTCTACCAGACGTACCTGTATTCCCGGAGTTTTTGCAACTAAAGACTTGACTTTTTTCCCGATCGGATATACCGTTACCTCTATCGTGGAATCTGACGATTCACGTAATATATCTATAGAATCGATAAGAGATTTGTAAAGCTGCACATTAAATGCCCCGCAAAGCCCTTCATCAGAACCGAAAATGACAAAAGCGACCCGCTGAACGGGACGTTGTTCGGTCAACGGCGATTGATAGTCACTATCGGCCCCCAGCAAATTATTAATCGTACTCTGTATCTGATCTCTAAACGGCACGACATGCTTCAAAGCAATTTCTGCTTTCCGCAACTTTGCCGAAGAAATCATCTTCATAGCACTGGTAATCTTTTGGGAAGACTGGACAGACCCGATTCTTCCCTTCAATTCGCGCATCGTTGACATAACTTCTAAGCCTTAAATCGGTTTGCGACATCAGCAGCAACATCCTGAAGAATTTTTTCCATTTCTTCAGTCAACTTACCTGCACGAAGTTCGTCCAGAACTTCTGTCTTATATTTCGTTTTCAATATCTGTAAAAATACTTTCTCAAATTCCGCAACTTTATCCAAAGGAACATTCCGGAGTAATCCTTTCGTTCCGCAATAAATTACGGCAATTTCATCTTCTACTCGCATCGGCGAATATTGAGGCTGAACAAGGATCATACTATTTTTACGACCTTTGTCGATCACCATTTCTGTAACAGGATCAAGATCTCCCCCGAATTTAGAGAACGATTCCAACTCCCGATATTGAGCTTGGTCGATTTTCAACGTTCCAGCCACTTTCTTCATCGCTTTCACTTGGGCATTTCCACCCACACGAGATACAGAAATACCTACATTGATAGCAGGTCTCATTCCTTGGTTAAATAATCCTGTTTCAAGGAATATCTGTCCATCGGTAATAGAAATTACATTCGTAGGAATATAAGCAGAAACATCTCCGGCTTGAGTCTCGATAATAGGTAAAGCAGTCAAAGAACCACCTCCTTTTACCATCGGCTTAAGAACTGCAGGTAAATCATTCATTGTTTCTGCCACCTCATCATTCGCGATAATCTTCGCTGCACGTTCCAATAAACGAGAATGCAAATAAAATATATCACCCGGATAAGCCTCACGACCCGAAGGACGACGCAAGATCAAAGATATTTCACGATAAGCAACTGCCTGTTTCGACAAATCGTCATAAACAACTAAGGCGTGGCGACCACTATCCCTAAAAAACTCTCCGATAGCCGCGCCTGCAAACGGTGCATAATACCTCATCGAAGCCGAATCGGATGCATTGGCTGCAAGCACAATCGTATATTCCAACGCCCCATGTTCCCGCAACGTATTTACCAATGTCGCAACAGAAGATGCTTTTTGCCCGATAGCTACATAAATACAATATACCGGATCACCAGCAAGGAAATTATCCCGTTGATTCAAAATAGTATCTACTGCGATCGAAGTCTTTCCGGTTTGGCGGTCACCGATAATCAGCTCTCGTTGACCACGTCCGATAGGCACCATAGAATCGACAGCTTTTATTCCCGTCTGCAACGGTTGATTCACCGGCTGACGGAAAATTACACCCGGAGCTTTACGGTCAAGAGGTAACAAAACTGTTTCTCCTTCAATGGGACCGGCTCCATCAATCGGCTCACCCAACGTATTAATTACACGTCCCAACAAACCTTCTCCTACAGGTATAGAAGCGATCTCGCCCGTACGACGCACCGTCATGTTCTCTTTTACCTTATCTGCAGCACCCATAAGGATCACCCCTACATTGCTTTCTTCAAGGTTCATCGCCACTCCGCGTACACCGTTTTCAAACTCGATCAACTCGCTGGAACGAACATTATCCAACCCGAACACATGGGCAACACCATCACCCACTTCAAGTACAGTACCAACCTCTTCAAAATCGATTTTAGTATCGACTTCTTCAAGTTGTTGTTTCAAAATATCGGATATCTCGTTTGGTTTTATCATAATTGCTTTTTGCTGTTTAGTAATTTTAAACGCAATAATTTAAGTTCCTTATTTACGGAAGCATCTAATTGCATAGAATCGACCCTCACGATAAATCCCCCGATAATAGAAGGATCTATTTCATGAATAAATTCGACCTCATGTCCTGCTTTCTGCAGAATCAGCGTTTTGATTTTATCGATCGCCTCTTTATTCAACTCCATTGCCGTAATAATACGAACCTGAGCTATCTGTTTCAACTCCCGATAAAGTTCCTGATACATCAGGCAAATCGGCCGAATATATGCTTCACGCCGGTTATGGATTACTAAACGAACAAAACGAAGGTAGTCTTCTCCCGGAGCCACACCGACGGCAGCAGCAAGGAGACTCTCTTTATCCTTTGCGGAAAGCACCGGATTCAACAACGCTTTCTGCAACTCAGGATGCGAGACAAAGTTCTCTTCAAACTTCTTTACCTCCTCATATATCTGGTCCGTAGTTCCGCGATCCTGTGCAAATTTAAGCAAGGCTTTAGCATACCTACGTGAAATCAGCCCCTCGTCCATGTTCTTTTAGTTTTTGTTCTCAATATCATTCAGTAGTTTGTCGATCATCTCAATCTGAGTCTTATCATTCGACAACTCTTTCCGCATCAATTTTTCAGCAATTTGTAAAGCAAATGCACTGACTTCGGTACGGAACTGTTGTTCTGACTCTTTACGAGCTTGCTCGATCGACAAGGCAGCAGCATCCATCACTTTCTTGGCCTCTACGGAAGCCGCTTTTTTAGCCTCTTCAATAATCTGAGACTTCATCTGCGTCGCTTCTCGTATAATATCCATTTGCTGACGTTGAGCTTCTGCCAATAAGGACTGTGCGTTCTCCGTAGCCTTTTCTAACTGAGCTTTTGCATCTTGAGCATATTCGACTCCTTTGTCTATGAGATCGGCTCGGTCATCAATACTCCGAATAATATAAGGCCACGCGTATTTTGCAAGTATGGCAAAAAGAACCACAAATACAAAAAACATCCAGAACACCAGCCCGAATTCGGGCTTAAACAGTTCCATAGCTTATTATAAAAATATCGCTAACAAACAAACAATAATAGCAAACAAAGCCACACCTTCGACCAAAGCGGCAATCACGATCATGTTCGCACGAATATCGTTAGATGATTCCGGTTGACGGGCAATAGACTCCATGGCAGAAGATCCGATCTTACCAATACCCAAACCTGCACCGATTGCTGCAATACCAGCACCTATACATGCTCCGATTTTTGCTAAACCTGCACCGGCAGCTGCTTGTAATAAAATCATTCCTAACATAACGTTTTAATTTTAAAGTTATACATTAATTCTTTTTCGTAATTATTGTTTTTCTTCACCTCGTACACGTGCCAAACTGATAAATATGGTAGATAACATGGTGAAAACATAAGCTTGAATAAAACAAATAAGGAAATGCAACAGATTCATGAAAAGGGAAAAAGCAACTGATAAAACCGTCGTTCCTCCCAAAACTGCAGTTCCCATAGTTCCGAATATAAAAATAAGAGAAATCAACACCAATACGATAAGATGTCCTCCCAGCATATTAGCAAACAGACGAATCATCAATGCAACCGGTTTTGTAAATACCCCGAATATCTCGATAACGGGCATCAAAGGAACCGGACATTTCATCCACATCGGCACCTCCGGCCAAAACAGATCTTTCCAATAATGTTTTGTACCGAAAAGATTCACTGCCAAAAACGTACAAACCGCCAATACAAGAGTAATTGAAATATTTCCAGACAAGTTTGCACCTCCCGGGAATATAACGATCATACCCAAAATATTGATACAAAGTATAAAGAAAAAGAGAGTAAGCAGATAAGGAGCAAAACGCCTTGCATCCGGCCCTAAAATCGGCTTTATCATATCTTTATAAATCATATCTACAACAAATTCTAACGATCCTAACCAACGACGCGGAGCTTTGTAAGGATGTTTCTTATACCACCGAGCTAACGGGAAAAACAATAAAAACATCACCAAAGCAGTTATAAAAAGCGCCATTACATTTTTCGTAATGGATATATCAAAAGGTCGATATTCTTTTCCCGAAGCATCAAGTCCTACGATTTTACCCTTATAATCTCCGTCTTGAGCTATAAAATATCCATTATAAATATTCCCTTCTTCCAACCGTTTAGAGTTGAAAATCGACCAATCACCCTTATAATCACGAACAATCACCGGCAATGCCATGCGACTATGAGAGAAAGGGATTTCCCATCCGTAATTATCAAGCAAATGCTCAAAGATCGTTTCTTTGGCATTGAACGGTTCTTCCTCTTCCGATGCAGATGCCACGAAAGGCATAAACAAGAAGAGCAGTAATCCCATCCAATATATTAAAGTATGCTTCATTTCTTTTTCTCTTTTGCAATAGACCTGCCAGACTCTGTTTCCCTTTAACGAAGGCAAACGGCGATCCGGTTATTATTTACATCTACAAATCCACCATCTATATCGACTGTCTTCAATTCTCCACCAGTCTCGTATTCAATTACCCCCGACACTAATGTCGAGAGTAAAGAAGCATGATCCTCCAATACAGTAAACGATCCTAGTTCTCCGGGAAAAGTAACCTTGGTCACCTCTCCTCGAAATACGATTCCTTCTGAAGAAATAATCTCGAGATTCATAGTATCACTTATTTATTTTCCTTAGCCTCTTTCATCATCTTTTCACCCTTAGCGATAGCTTCATCAATCGTACCGACGTTCATGAAAGCCTGTTCAGGGTACTTATCCATTTCCCCATTCAAAATCATCTTGAATCCACGTATAGTCTCCTCTAAAGGAACCATCACTCCGGGAATACCGGTAAATTGCTCAGCAACATGGAAAGGCTGGGACAAAAATCTCTGCGCACGACGAGCACGATTTACTACCAGCTTATCGTCATCCGACAATTCATCCACACCCATGATGGCAATAATATCTTGCAACTCATTATAATGTTGCAATAACTGTTTCACTGCCTGAGCCGTATTATAATGATCTTCACCGATAATCAGCGGATCAAGAATACGAGAAGTAGATTCCAAAGGATCTACAGCCGGATAAATTCCCAACTCGGTAATCTTACGACTTAACACCGTAGTAGCATCCAAGAAGCTGAATGTCGTCGCCGGAGCAGGGTCTGTCAAATCATCTGCCGGCACGTATATAGCCTGTACAGAAGTTATAGAACCGGTCTTCGTCGAAGTAATACGTTCTTGCAAAGCACCCATCTCAGAAGCTAATGTCGGCTGATAACCCACAGCAGAAGGCATACGTCCCAATAATGCAGAAACTTCTGAGCCGGCTTGTGTAAAACGGAATATATTATCAATGAAGAAAAGTATTTCTTTTCCTCCTTCATTCGAATCGCGAAACTGTTCTGCAACGGTCAATCCAGACAAAGCGACACGTAAACGAGCTCCGGGAGGTTCATTCATCTGTCCAAAGACCAAAGAAGCCTGAGAACTATTCAATTTCTCCATATCGACTTTAGACAAATCCCAGTTTCCTTTTTCCATCTCTGTCTTGAATTCGTCGCCATAATTAATAACTCCCGATTCGATCATTTCACGAAGTAAATCGTTTCCTTCACGAGTACGTTCTCCGACACCGGCAAAAACAGAAAATCCATTATGACCCTTTGCTATATTATTGATCATTTCCATGATCAACACAGTTTTTCCGACACCTGCACCACCGAACAATCCGATTTTACCTCCTTTCGAATAAGGTTCAAGCAAATCAATAACCTTTATTCCTGTATAAAGGAATTCTGTATTGATAGACAAATCCTCAAAAGCGGGAGCCGGACGATGAATTGGTTGTACGTCTTTATAATCAAGATTCGGAAGATGATCAATCGTTTCTCCAATAACATTCATCAGACGACCTTTGATCTGAGAGCCTGTAGGCATAGCCAACGGACGTTGCAAGTCAATTACTTTCATGCCGCGTCTTAATCCGTCGGTAGTGTCCATAGCTACGCAGCGAACGGTATTTTCCCCGATATGCTGTTCTACTTCCACAATAAGATCGGTAGAGTCTTCACGTTCGATTTTCAAAGCAGAATAAATAGGAGGCAATTCATTATCCTCCCCTTCGAACGCAACATCGACAACCGGACCGATAACCTGTGTTATATATCCAAATTTATCTCTCATAATTCATCTTTTTAACTGTTTATATATAGCGACAAACCGTTATTTAATCAAAAATGTAAGCCGAATACGACAACTAAAGTCATAACCAACAGATTAATCAGCCCTATCGGAACCAGGTATTTCCACTCCAGATGAAGCAACTGATCAATACGCAAACGGGGGAATGTCCATTTAAACCACATAATAATAAACATCACTACCGCTGTTTTTCCAAAGAACCATATCACAGAAGGAATATAATCCATAACCTGGTTAAAAGCATCCCAACCGCCAATATGGAAAGGCATCCAACCGCCTAAAAACAATAAACTGGCAATACCGGAAACAATAAACATATTCAGATATTCGGCCAAATAATAAAAACCGAAATGAATACCTGAATATTCGGTATGGTAACCTGCCGTCAACTCCGATTCTGCTTCAGGCAAGTCAAACGGTCCACGATTTGTTTCAGCCGTTCCAGCAATTAGATAAATAATAAAAGCCACCAACATGGGAATATGTCCTGTAAATAAAAACCACCCCCTATTTTGAGCTTCAATAATACCCGATGTCTGCATAGTGCCGGCAAACACAACGACAGTCAACATTGAAAGACCGATAGACAACTCATAACTAATCATCTGAGCTCCGCTTCGCATAGCTCCGATCAGCGTAAATTTATTATTACTAGACCAGCCGGCCAATAAAATACCCAACACACCGATCGAAGAGACTGCCATAATAAAGAATACACCAATATTAAAATCAATAGCTATCAATCCTTTGCCGAATGGCATACAGCCAAAGGCCAGCATAGAAGAAAGAATTACTAAAAACGGTGCAAGATTGAATAAAAATCTATCTATATGTTTAATTTCTATCAACTCCTTGATAAGAATCTTGAGCATATCGGCTACACTCTGGAATATTCCATAAGGCCCTACCCGATTCGGACCTAAACGACATTGGAAGAATGCACATACCTTACGTTCGGCATAAATCAATACAAGAGCAATAACCGCGTAAAGTAAAAGCAAAACAACTCCTACCAGCACAAATTCAATAAGGAGAGCTCCCCACTCCGGCAACCATTGCCGCAACAGTGTATCTATCCAATGAGTAACTACTGAAAAATCGAACATGATATATTTCAATTATATAAGTTTATAAATTCGGTTTATCTGTCAATATCGGGTACAACATAATCTAACGATCCACCAATAGCAATCAAGTCGGCTATTTTAGACCCGCGAGTCATGTGATCAACAGCTCCAACCAGATTGAATCCCGGAGAATTAACTTTAAGGCGATAAGGGAACTTATCACCACGACTTTCAAGGTAAATACCAAAAGCTCCACGAGCAGCTTCGACTTCCTTAAAGTAACGACCTTCCGGAACTTTAATAATAGGTTTTGTCTTAGCCAGATAATCACCTTCCGGAATATTATCTACCAATTGTTCCAATATATGTAAGGACTGTTCAATCTCTTTCATACGTACCATATAACGAGCGTATGAATCTCCTTCATTATATAAAACTTCATCGAACTGAACCTTATCATAAGCAGCGTATGGAGATCTCTTCCGAACATCGCACGCCCATCCCGATCCTCGACCGGAAGGCCCTGTCACACCATAATTAATAGCATCTTCCCGACTCAAGAAACCTACTCCTTTCAGACGGTTCTGTGCTATCACATTTCCAGAAAAGACTTCATGATATTCTTTCAACCGAGCAGGCATCTCCTTTATAAATTCTTTGACCTTACGTTGAAAATCAGGATGAATATCTGCTATTACCCCTCCGATAACATTATAGTTCATCGTCATACGAGCACCACATGTATCCTCAAAAATATCCAGAATCTTCTCTCGTTCTCTAAACCCATAGAAAAATGCAGTCAATGCACCTAAATCCATGCACATAGTTGCAAAGAACAATAAGTGAGAAGATAAACGCATCAGTTCATCCATCATTGTACGAATATATATTGCACGCTGAGGGACTTCTAACTGCATAGCCTCCTCGATACACATACAAAGAGCATGACGATTGTTATGAGCCGAGAGATAATCAAGACGATCTGTCAAATGAAGAGTTTGCGGATAAGTCATACTTTCCCACATCTTCTCAATTCCTCGATGAATATATCCACAATGAACATCAATTTTTTTAATTGTCTCACCGTCCAATGCTGTTTGAAAACGCAATACACCATGTGTCGCAGGATGCTGAGGACCGATATTCACTATATAATCATTATCCTGAAAAACTTTCCGCTTCTCCTCTATGATCCGACCTTCTGCATCTTTCCGCAAAGAAACTGTATCAACACTGCATGATTCATTTTCCGTAGGGATAGGATTAATCTCCGGATTAGCATCATAATCCTTACGGAAAGGAAAACCGATCCAATCTTCACGCAAAAACAAATGCCGCATATCCGGATGATTTATAAAACGGATACCGAAAAAGTCATAAACCTCACGTTCATTTAATTCGGCATTTTTCCAAATATCGGATACAGTATATAAAAGAGGATTCTCTTTATCAGAGGTTTCTACTTTTAAAATTACCCAATGATTATATTTCGTCGAGTTCAAATAATACACTACACCAAGTGTCTCTCCCCAATCCATTCCGATTAGAGATACCAAATTATCAAACTGCAGATCTTTATCATCATGCAAAAAGCGGCATAGAGCATTCAATTTATCGGCGGGAACCGAAACAGTAAGGTACTGACCTTCCTCAAAAATCGCCTCAGGTAAAAAAGCGCCTATTTTTTCTTGTATATTTCCCATGAATCGAATTCTATTATCATTATTCTTCATCAAAATCTTTCGGTTTCTCTTCCTGACGGTTCACTCCTCCGAAGAATTTCTCAACTTTCAATTTCCGTTGCAATTGCATCATTCCGTATAACAAAGCCTCAGGACGAGGAGGACAACCGGGTATATAAACATCAACCGGAAGAATCTCTTCAACCCCTTTTAAAACATGATATGAATTTTTAAAAGGACCTCCCGAAACGGCACAACCACCGACAGCAATTACATATTTCGGCTCTGCCATCTGATCATACAAACGTTTCAGTACTGGGGCCATTTTGTGAACAATAGTTCCGGCAACCATAATAAAATCGGCCTGACGAGGACTTGCTCGAGCTACCTCGAAACCGAAACGGGCCATATCATAACGGGCTGCCCCGACCGACATAAATTCAATCCCGCAACAGCTGGTTGCAAACGTAAGAGGCCATAACGAATTGGATCGCCCCCAATTAATTGCTTCATCAAGGCTACCGACAACCACATTGACACCGCCTTCATGCAATTTTTTAACCAATTGTTCAATATACTCATTGTCTTTGAAGTCTTCATACTTCATCGATTTTATTTTTACTTCCATTCCAAAGCTCCTTTCCTCCAGGCATAAGCTAAACCAAACGCAAGGATCACTAAGAAAAACAAAACACTCATTAGTCCGGCAACTCCCAAATCTCTTACTATTACTGCCCAAGGAAACAAAAATACCGTTTCCACATCAAACATCAAAAAAAGGATTGCAAACAGATAATACCCTGCTTTAAACTGCATCCAAGAGGTTCCCCGAGTAGGGATACCGCATTCATAAGCTTCACCTTTCTGAGAATTAAATGATCGCGGAGAAATTAAACCGGCAATGGCCATAGCTGCAGCCACTAAAGTGATCCCGGTAATAAAAACAACGACAAATAATGCTAAATTCATATATCTAATTAGTTATTATTCTATCCTCTATTCCACACTCAACAACAACAAGACGGGTATAATACCTAATCTTAAGCAAATTGCATCAGATACCGTAAAATATACCCTATAGAACCTTATTCCGTAGTACAAATAATACTCATAGAATACCTCAAATCAAGGTGGTCCTCCAAATGAGCATTCAAAGTAACACAATAAAAAATCGCAATGCAAATTATTTAAATGGAAATTTTCTAAAGAGATTGAGAAAAATCCAAATCAGACATTTTGTTGCGACTTATAGAACATTTTTATAAGACACACGGAAAAAGTAACAAAATAATTCAACAAAAAGCAACAGGAGCTAACAAATTGACACTTTGAAACAGTATGAAAGATTCAATTAACATAGTTAAAAGAGTTATAATAACACTTTGATATAAGAGCTCGCATTAATTTCCCCCAAAAGCAGAACAAGTAAAATTCAATCGGGCTTGAAACAAGTCATATAAGTCAGCATAAAAAATACTTTTGTTTTTTATGCTATTTTTATCTTTATCGGACAAGGTAAGCAATGGGGATGTATGCGGGGAAGGACTCAAAACAAAAAAGAGAGAGAGGGGTTCGATCCTTTATCGTATCCCTCTCTCTCTAAAATCG
>URAV01000037.1 GCA_900545915.1 uncultured Porphyromonadaceae bacterium | reverse complement strand
AAAGGATCGAACCCCTCTCTCTCTTTTTTTGTTTTGACTCCCTCCCCGCATACATCCCCATTGCTTACCTTATCCGATAAAAATTTTTTCTCTCTTTCTCTTTTCTTGTTTATAAGATATTTAAATAAAATGACTATTTCGGACTAATATGTCAGTTATCGATGAAATATTTCTATCTTTATTAATTTAATAAGAGTGATACAATGAAATTGAATATGCGAGTAGGTCTATTAATTGCGGGTATTTTGGTCGGTAGTATTGCCGGACTGTTATATTGGAAATTTGTCGGATGTGAATCAGGTTCATGTCCTGTTTCTTCTTCTCCTTATATTAGTACATTATATGGTGCAATATTAGGAGGATTGTTGTTTAGTATATTTAGGATAGAGAAAAAAGATGAATGACCAATAAGCGTTCGTTATTTGTTTCTTTTTGAATTTGAGACTTGCTTAGAACCAGTTTAAATTTTCCGACAAAAAAATATTATCAGGTCATTTTAGTATTTTTTCCGGTCTTTTTCTCGTTTTCCCTCGTCAGATAGCTTGCTATCCTTCTCGTCAAAACAGAAAAATATCCTCGAAAGAAACTCTCAAACTTGACCCGAGCAAAATTGAGACAGGCTCTTTAATTTTCTACTATAAGTTATAATTGGGCTTTTGGGCTTCTTTTAGTTTTATTTTTTATGTATTGAGATGTTCCTATGTTTTTATTAAGAAAGAAAGGATGTTTTGAATGCAGCTTTCAGAAAATGGTTGGGTAAAATGTAAGCGAGTTCTTATTTGATGAAAATAGGTATATAATAAAAATCTCCTTGTCCGGAATATTTCACTAGACAAGGAGATACATGGAAAACATGAGAGAAAATAATTATCTTGATTTTATTATTTTTATTTTCTCAGGACCGGCAGAATATTCTACGGTAAGAATATATACGCCTTGTACCCATTGTGAGGCTTCGTTAATGGTAATTTCATTTGTACCGGAGTGAACACTTTCTTTTTTGGTTAATAATACTTTGCCGTTCAAGTCATGAACAATAAGAGTAATATCTTCCTCGTTGTAAGCGTTTATTGTTACTTTGATGCGATCTTTAAACGGATTCGGAGCTACATTTACAGATGCTTTTACTTCTACCGGTGTAACGCTTGTATAAATCGGATTTATCTGGAATGCTGTAATGTCTTGGAATCCGCTCATTTCGTATTTCCATGGGTATCCGTCAACGTCCAATAACCAAGCATAATCTACACCGACACTGACATCTTTAAATCCTTCATTGACGTATTGCCATTCTCCGAATCCTGAGTCACTCATACGATAAACTTTGTTATCTTCGGTTATACCCCAGACTTCTTCATTTCCGGCACTTAATTTGATGATTTTGTATGGATTCTTGATGACTTCCCACCCGCTTTTGCGTTGTGCGGACATACGAACGATTTCTCCTTGCGGATTGAAACCCCATACCGCATTGACATCGGCAGTTATCGAGGTAAGTTCTCCCGGAACTTTTGTCCAAGGCTTGCTTCCCGAATGGTTACGGTAATATACGTTATTTTGATCATCTATACCCCATACCATAGACATTGTCGCTGCTATATCGACGATTTTGATATTAGGATCAGATTTATCAGACCATCCGTTCGATACTTCACAGGGTTGGTTACCCGGTAATGCTGCGCAATATGGTTTTCCTGAAGCGGAAAGTGCCCAAACGGTATTGCTTCCGAAAGATATTTTTTTTGTAGCCATATATTGGCTTGCTGGTTTCCAGTTTTTTACCGGATGTCCGTCAATTTCATTACAATAAATATCGCTTCCACATACCATCCATACATCTCTCAGACCGGCAGCAATACTGTTGGCCGGCTTATCGAGTCCATCTATATATTGTTTGCTTAATTCCGATAAATGATGAAGTGGACGGAATATGCTCAGATCCACTTCTAAGTTGGCATCAAAATAGTCTTTATCTTTTTCCGATTCTTTATACCAGGCGAGACGGTAACTTCCTCCGGCGTTTCCCGATTGTGCACTGTGATATTCATCGCATCCTTCAGCTTCCAGTATGATAGATTTCGATTCTCGGTCCGCAAATTCACGTACAAGGTTCATATATTGGTTCGGAAACCGGTGTTCCGGATGATCGCTTCTGTGCCATACAGAACCTTCCCGCCAGTCGCTCCATGCTTCCAATACGATCCATTTTGCACCAACTTCATGACCTTCTTCGAAAATATGACGGATGCGAGGAGTTTCACCATCTTCCAAAAGAGAACTGACGTGTGTATCATATTCCGGTTTCCAACTATTGTAAATGATACCATTTTTTACCCATGTACCTTCATTTGTTTCCGGGTTCCAGTTGGTATGCACAAGGTTCATCATCGGTTGGCGACCGCCATTGAAAGCAAAAGCAAATTTACGTTGGTTACGATGCGTCACAATCTGACAACGGTTTTCCATATCGTTCCATCCGAACCATCCTTGCAATCCCCAAGCAATGTACTTCATTTTAGCATCCCCTTTGTTCAAAAAGTTATCTGCAAGAATAAATGCCGGCACGAGATCGAAATCTTCTTTCATCCGTTGTTTGATATATAAGAAAAATTCCGACCATTGTTTACTACTGTATTTGTACTGTTCCATATTGGCATCGGCACTCCACCATTGCATAGGTACGCATTTTACATCTTTACCTTCTTGGAAACTATCTTCATCGCTGAGTTCATCCGGAGTGGTAAAGAATAGCATTTCCCGAGGTACGGTTTCATACCATTTTTTGATGGCGTACTCATATACAAATTTTTGATGGTCAGGATTTGCTACGTCAAACTTTTCTCCCAGATATTTTTCTACTGCCAATGGGAAAGGAGCATTATCTATAAAATAGGCGATTTTGATATTATCCCGTGCATTCGGGTTTCTTTTTATTGCTTCTACCATGTATTTTAAACCTGCGCAAGGTAACCCTCCGGGTCCGGTAGCATATCCACGGTCTTCAATATCATATTCTTCGGCACCTCCATCCGGTTCTCCTCGCCCATGAGCAAAAATTACTTCGACTTTCGATTCAACCATTTCCGAAATATAGATATCTGCAGCCTCTTGTGTATAGCCTAAATTGAAATTATAGATCGACTGTTTGTTCCATGAGATAACCTGATTGCGGCTATATTGAGCCTTTTCCGGAGCTGCTGAAGTCCATGTCGCATCATCACCGCTGTCACCGCCTTTTGCCAATTCCCGGGTAGTTCCGGCATGACCCCCGATAGCAAAAGTGTGCATTCCGTCGTTCCAGTTGTTTTCGAAATCAATATCCGTATCAAGAACATTATCAGAAGTATTGTCATCTTTGCGAATAAAAACCATGTCACAGTTGACATTTCCGGTTTCGAATACCAATTTCAGATCATAATAACCTTCTTCCAACTGTTTATGGCCTAAATGTGCCAGATCAAATGTGTTGGTGTAATTATACGGTGCTTCTACTCCATTTTTCAACGTACTTCCGTTAATTTCCAAATGTACGGTCTGGCCTTCACCATTTCCCACTATGCGACCGGTGAAACGGTAGTGACCAGCTGATAACCATACTTTTTTGTACTGAATCCAATCTCCCGGCTGTGTATTGCCCACATACCAGTTATTCGTCGATTCCTTAACTTCAGCATAGGAAGTTAAAGAATACATCCCCAACAAGGCAATAAAGATGTGTCGTAAGATGTGTTTCATATCTATTTTTTTATGTGTATTATGTATCATTTTACTCTTTCGAGACTATTTGCGAAAATTTTTCGATTGTTCTATTTGTTCAGTCCGAAAAACAGAATTTGCATAAGAGGAATAAAAAGAGGCACATAAAAGCACCTCTTTTTATTCAAGTAGATTGTTATTTTACTTTAAATTGATCTTTTACCATATCGAGATATAGAAGTCCATAACCTTTTCCATACGACGGGTCGGTCGGTTCTATTCCTGAATCGTATGTCCAGTCGTTAAACGAATCAATCAATACCATCGGATTTGTTCCAAGATTCATTTTTGCGAGGTTACACATTGTCCAGAATCGTTCTTGAGTTTTAGGCATCCATGGATAATTGGAGTTATTCTCGCTTGCTACGTATTGAGAATAACCGGGAGAAGCTGAAGGAACGAAATCGACATTATAGTGCGACCAAAAATATTCTTTGTTATATTTATAGTTTTCATTTACGAACTGGTCGAACATGATTACCCGTTCTTGCTGATTACCCCCTACTGCACACATATTTTTCATAGTTACGGCATCAACTTTACCTGATAGATAAAAATAGTGGAATCGTGCAGGAGGAGTCCATGCTCCTTGTTGAGCAATAAGATACATCTCTTTTCCGGTGTGTTTGCGCACCGTATCCCGGATTGCCGTGTACATGTGATAAGAGTCGCTGCTATACAATTTGTTAGCATCCGCTATTACGACGACAGGACGTCCACCTGTATGGTAATAGTTCGGATCAGAGAAATAATCCGAAATCCGTTTGAAATAACTGCAAATACGATCAGCTCGGGATATCAATGTATCGACACGCGTTGTCACGACGATGTCCATTCCTGGATTATTTATATCCGGGATCGTATCTAAGACTGGATATGTTTTTCTCGTCTTTGCAACGGTTTCTACGAGATTATTTTGATTTAAATCGGAACATACGCTGTTCATGTTAACCATTAAAGCAAATTTTACACCGTTTAGCTCTACTTTCGGCAATGTATCGTTCTTTCCGCATACCATATCGATGAATGCAGTATCCCGTCCGATATTTAACGGATAGATGTCATTGGCATTTTCGTTGATTCCTGGAAGAACCATGAAGTCAATGCGGCCATAATTACACCATTCTATGATTTTCTGCATGGCTCGTGCACCGATTGTATCTGCGGCCAAATGGTATTTTCCCGGTTCTGTTTCTTCCGGAATATCATGCCAAGGTTTTGTATTTGGACCGAGTTTGCCGGCAGCAAGGTCCTGTTCTTGCGTGATGCGGGTCCATTGGTCTATATTGGTTTCCAATGGAGCTTGCGGATTGTAGAGATATACTCCTACCGGAATATCTTGTGTTACTTTTACCTCCTCAATTTCATAGTTCAACCAATAATCATCGATCGACGGGTTGTCGTCTTTACAGGAAGTAACAATGATACCCGCTGATAGCAGGCTGTATATTAATAATTTATTTACTTTCATGTAGTTTTATATTTTACTGTAAATACTAAATTAGTCTATCAAATAACCGCTTTTAAGTACTGATATAAGTTCGTAATCTAACGCTTTAACCAGAGCTTTATCTTCATTTGTTTCTCCAGATACTTTTTTAGCATAGTCAACTAATTCTTCATAGGTTGTTCCATACAGGTGCTCAAAGTATTCGGCACGGAAGAAGATTACTTTCGTTCCCAAATACAACTCGTCGGCGGTATCAATTGCTGGATCTTTTTTCGCAAATCCCAAACTAGTCCAAATATTATCACCCCATCTGTCAGGACGGGCATACGGACTTGTTTTTTGCAGATTATCTACAGCTTTATAGTATTCGGTTTTGTTTTGATAAGTTTCTGATAACGGATATATCATACGTTCTGTCCAAAAGTTATAGACTGTATTTAATCCATCTACGTTGGAAGATGCTCCACCTGAAATAAACGGTGGCCAACCCATGGAACGGGTACGGCGTTCAAGATTCCAACCTTCTATACCGTTAAAGAAATCGGCAATATAACGTTGCTTATAGATTTGTTCCAACTGTCCTTCTTGTCCGTTTGAACCTGTAATTTTAGCTTGGTATAAACCTCGACTATCCTTAAACCCGACTTTATCCGTACCCCATTTAATACCATCCTGAGCTAAATATTCTTCAACTCCGGAAATATCATATTGGGCAAATGAGGCACGAATACCGTCTTCGTAATATTCTTGCGCACTTTTGCTACCCAGTCCGAAAAGTGTTTTTGCTTCAGCTTTTAAGAAACAAGCATCTGCCCAGTTCAGGATACGGAATTTTGCGTCAATCTTGATAAATTCTTCTTTGATATAAGAGGGATTATATACACTTCGTGTATTTAACGGGTCTGTTGTTCGTTCGGTTGTACTCCCGGGACGATAAGCGGCTTCCCAAGTAGATGGCATTCTAACCTGCTCACGCATCGGAACATAAGGAACCGAATGCCCTACGATAACAGAATCTCGACGGAAATCGTTCATCCCGTCCATGGTATGATTAAGCCAATCAGTACAATTTAATACATCGCAAACATGAGGACGAGTGATCGTATCCCGAACTTGGAATTGTTTGTCTGCCGCAGTCCCGCGGGCATTTGACTTTTCCACAAAAGCTTCGATACGGGGATCGTTGAAAGTGAAAAGATACAAAGACAAATATTCGGCCAATGCCGGGAATGTTGAATCACTTAATGTCCCTGTTTCCAATGGTTTTAACAGACGATCCCAATAATAGGAACGGTCAGCGGCACGGTCGGTTCCCCATTGCGGCTGTACGATTTCGTCCACTGAGGCAATCAGCCAGTCTTCGTGTTCCATGGCTTTAGCAGCATGTTCCCTTGCCAGATCTATGCTGAGATTTTGCGACTGCATAGCTACATTCAAGCGCAGTGTATTGGCAAATTTTCTCCATTTGGCGATATTTGTTAATGCCGTAGCAGTATTTGTCGTTATTCCGAAAACGGGATCTTGCATCAACACATCTGCTGTGTAGGGAGTTTCCGGATCGTATAGATTTACAGCATCATCCAATAATTTTAAAATGTTTGTATAGACTTCGAGTTCCGTATCGTATTTGAAATCTCGTTTATTGGAATTTCCGATCAGCATAGCATCGCTCATCGGTATGCCACCATACATAGATACCATTACATAATATATGTATGCTTTCCATGTTTTGGCAATTGCTGAACGGTTTTCAAAACCTTCCTTTCCTTCATATTCTAATTCACAATCATTTAAATCTCGTAAGATATCGACATAAAATTTCTTGTAATATCCGTTGCCTTCATCTTGAGAGGGTGTTGTTCTAAAACCTAACACTAAGTAGCGAGCGAACAAGTTCCCATTCATAAAATTGAATTCGGCTACCGTATTCATTGTCCGGTACACGGTACCGGCAAAGATGTTCGGCAATTCCGCTTCATACATCTTATTACTATTTGTATTAACTTCTTCAAATTTATCGACGCATCCGAGCAGACTTCCGATAAAAACAAGAAGACATATATAGGCTATTTTTTTCATATTCTATAATTATATATATTAGAATGATACTTTAATATCGAAACCATAAGTTGCCGAAGGTTGAGCATATCCTTCTTCAAATCCCTGTGCATTTCCGGTAGTACGGGTTGCTTCCGGATCGATTCCTTTCGGAGTGTTCTGGAATAGTATAGCAACGTTACGACCCACAGCAGATACTCTGACGCTTTTCAGCGGAGTTTTTTGTAACCATTTTTTTGGAATCGTATAACCGATGCTGATCTCTCTCAGTTTGATATAGCTGGCATCATAGATGTAGCGTTTCATACTTGAAGTGTTATTGTGTGTCCAGTGTACAGTCGGATTTACCCAAGACATATTCGGTTTTCCTGCCCATTCGCCTTCGGACTCGTCATATACGGCATTTTCCATATATATACCTTTAGGACGGTCTCCATCAGGATAGAGAACAGCATTATTCTTTAAGTCTGCACCTGGAGTTACCGTATTACCAATGTCCATGATACCATGCATTTCATTGTCGGTTTCTCCGAGAATACGTTTCGCCATCAAAAATTCGGAGCGTCCTTCAAGAGATTGTACGGTTTGTCCGTCGATAGCACCTTGCCAAGCTGTGCGGGAAAGGAAATTTCCTCCTTTTTTGAAATCGATCATCAAGTTGAAGTCAAAGTCCCATACCCGAACCGAGTTTCTCCATCCTCCGATCCAATCCGGTTGAACGTTTGCCAATACTTGGTCTGATACATATTTAGGACGACCATCAAGTTGTACGCATATTTTACCGTTTTCATCCCGTTTGTAATCATTTCCGTATAAAGTTCCGTAGGGTTCGCCCACTACGGCGTATAGTTTAACTCCATTTACACCGCTTCCTAACTCATAACGGTCCATTCCATCGATAAGAGAGACGATTTTTGAGTTATTTTTTGCCCAGTTGAATGTCGTGGTCCATGTTACTAATTTGGTTTGTACCGGAATCGCGGTAACTGTTAGTTCATGTCCCCAGTTTTTAACTTCACCGGCGTTGTACATCATTTGCGTATAACCGGATACCGGAGAGATATCTCCACGTATGATCTGATCTTTTGTCCGTTTGTTATAATAAGTGTAGTCTATTGACAAACGGCTATCTAAGAATCGAAGATCTGCACCGATTTCTCCAGACAGTGTTTTTTCAGGTTTCAGATTCGGATTTTTTCGGGTGGATTCTCCATTATAATAGGCAATTCCATTAAACAAACCGGCATAGGAGTATCCATTATATAGGTTGTCGAAACCGGTATCATTTCCTACTTGTGCAAAAGATCCGCGAAGTTTTGCAAATGATAATATGTTCTTGTCGATTTCAATCATATCGGTAAATACAAGACCTGCACCGGCAGAGTAGTAGAAATAGGAGCAATTGTCGATCGGTAGAGCCGAAGACCATTCGTTGCGTGCTGTAAGGTCTAAGTATGCACCTTTATATCCTACGGAAAGCATTCCAAAAACTGCTTCTTTCCATTTGTTGCTTTCTCCTTCGCTGGTCGTCGGGTTCCCGGCATTGTTGGCAAGACTCATAAAATCGGCTTTCAATAACTGATTGACTTTAGAATCGGTCTGTTCTGATTTTATCTGTTGATGAGATAATCCTAAGTTGGCATTAATACTTACATCCCCGAAACGTTGGTTGTACATTAATATTCCTTCATAATTATTGTTCATTGCAATTCGATTACGTACATTGTATTCTCCGTCGGTATCCCATGGGGAGTTGTAGTTGGTAAATGCCCATGCCCGAGTCGTTTGCATATCGGTTGCGGCACGTAATCTCAGCTTCAAATAGTTGGTAAAAGTTACATTCAATGTAACATTTCCCATAAACCAATGCTTATAGTCTTCATTGGAAAGTTCGTTCAATAGCCAGAACGGATTGTTAAATCCCCGTTGTGTTTTTGCCGTTCCATCCGGATTTTTCCAAGGGATCAATTCGTCCATTGTTGCGTCGCGCGGCAAGTTGGCAACCACCCAAAGCGGATTACGGTTAGAACTTCCTCGGAATCCACGATTGTCGGCATGCTCATATACGTAACGAGCCCCTAAATCCATACTTAAGAAATTCGTGAATTTAGCGGTGGAGTTCAAGTTGAAGTTGTGACGATCTAAATTGTTGAAATTTTTCAAGATATCATCGGCGTGAATATTGGTATAAGAAAAACGGAAACTTCCGTTATCCATTACTTTATCGAAAGAGACACTGTTGGTAATCGCTTTACCTACTTGATACATATTTTCGATCGTTTCTTTGGCGGGAGAGTATTGTTTGATTTCGCCATTACGTCCTACTACATCGAATCCCAACATTGGAAGTCCCCAACAACGTTGGTCTTGTCCGGCCATATTGGGGTTAAAAATTCCATAGGGGAGATTCGGATCGTATGAGTAACCATTACCTGATGCTGTATAATAATTATATCCTCTTTCAAAACCTGTATTTTGTCCTGATCCGTATATATTTTGATAAGTAGGATATTGCATCAGGGTACTGAACATCATATTGAAGTTATAGCTGACACCTAATCCTGCTTTACGAGTTGCTTTCTTGGTCGTAATCAAAATAACTCCATTCGCACCGTCTGATCCGTATAAAGCGGAAGCATTCGCACCTTTCAGAACTTCTATACTTTCGATTTCATCCGGACTGATATTATTTGCAGGGTTACCGTAATCGAGGTCACCGCTTTCTCCCATGTCGTTCATAATGGGTACACCGTCGATAACATATAACGGTTGGTTATTCCCGGACAAAGAACCGTTACCACGGATAACTACACGTGTAGATGCCAATGGTCCGCCATTCCCGATTACCTGAAGGCCTGCGACTTTACCGGAAAGCATATCCAGCATGTTCGAAGCTCGCACATCGCTCATTGATTCAGTATTTACCGTTTGCCGAGCATACGACAAGGATTTTGCATCGCGGGTGATACCGAGAGCCGTTACGACGACTTCGTTCAATGCTTTAGAGTTCTCTTTTAATATAATCCGGAAATTGGTTTTATCTCCGATTCTGATTGTTTGAGGCTCAAAGCCTATAAAACTTACCCGTAAGGTCGATTTGGGCGGAACGCTTAGAGTAAAGTTCCCTTTGTAGTCGGTCATCGTTCCTTTAGAAGAACCGACAACTGATACGTTTGCACCCGTAACAGGTTCTCCGGAAGCATCGAGAACAGATCCGGAAATCTTTATTTCAGAATTCTGAGCGTGAAGTAGCTGTACGCAGAGGAATAGCCCCACTATCCAAGCAATACGGAAACAAGATGTCCATTGCAAGAAATACGTTAGCGCATTTCTCCATGTAGTTTTTTTAGGTATTTCCATAAATAAAAATTTAAAATTTGTATTAGTGTGTGATATTGTATAATCGAGGTTCATAGAGATATAAAGTCGTTAGACCATTCTAACGACTTTATATCTTATCATTGTGTTTATTATTTTATCCAGATTTTCTTTACTGATATTTGATTATCCACAACAGCTTTTACAATATAGAATCCGCTGTTGATATCGGTTATTTCCATGCTGCCGGTTGTTGCTTTTAATATACTTCCGTTCATATTATATAACTGAATGTTTGCATCGTTATTTCCTGTTCCGACAACGATCTCTCCATTACGGACATTGATTTCGATTTGATCTTTGTCTTCAGTTGTGTTGGAGATACTGGTAAGAGTAGGATTCCATGGATCGGAAGAGGCATCCATTTCTGCTTCAGTCATTTCGAGAGATCCTACGGCACAAGAATTCCCGGTAATTTTACGAGGATTACCCATTTGGTCTGTTGTGATACCGAATTGTGTCAGATATTCAGCGTTACCAAAAGTAAGTCCGGGAGCATTTTCATCGATAAAAGGAGCTAAATATCTTTTTGTAGCATAAATAGATATGTCATCCGACAAACCAGAGGCGTTATGTATATCCCAATCCATGTCTTTTGTACTTCCCGGCATATAATTTACCGTACAATTTATAGCTGCTCCATCAAGAATAGGATTGTTGGTTAACCTGCCGAAATAAGTATTGTATGCTTCAAATTCTCCTTCAGCCATCGCATCTCTTAAGGTCAAATCAGAAGTTGTCATTTTACCTCCGTCAACAGCATAGTTCCCCTGGAAAAGACAATTGTAAATGCGTTTAGTACAGTTTGTCTTCGGATTAGCGGCATCGTTCGTTATCAAAAGACCAGCGCCATGTCCTCCGTTACCTTGAGTGATATTGTCCACTACCGTACAATTTACCATTGTGAATTCGCTATCTTTAGACATACTCCTCAAATTAATTGCAGCACCGTCGTTGATCGCTTGGTTATAGGCAAAAGTAGAATTTAAGACTTTTACTTTACTAGTATTTTTGGGAGCTATATTGTTGATTAGGAGACCTCCACACATAGTTGCAGAGTTGGCGATAAACGAACAATCCTTGATTGTAATATCGTTACCTGCATCATCTCTGTCGGCAGTTTCATTTATGGCAATAGCGCCACCGTTGCCGGAACTGTTTCCCATAAACAGACAATGTTCGATAGTTGCTTGAATCGGTTTACCGGCCACCAAACACCAAAACTTGATGGCACCACCCGTGCCATTGATTTTAGTCGTATTTCCCATGAAAGAACAACCTACGGCAACAAGTTTTCCTCCGCACCAATTTATTGCATTACCTTCCCGGTTTTCGTTTCCTGTAAACGTACAATTGTATAGGTTCATGTCTCCAATTTCATTTTTGTGAATAGCTCCACCTCGGCCATTGGAATCTGCATAATCTGTAGGTGAATCGGGGTTTGCGTGAGCTACAGTATTAAACATAAATTTGCAATCTTCGAATGTAGCAACTAAGTTACCTCCGATCCAGAAACCGTTACCACCATCATTGACTAAATCACGACCATTTTGGAAAGTAAGATTTTTGAAAGTAAGATTACCCCCTCCGTTCAGACGGAATAAGCGACCTTTGTGTTCCGAATCGAAACCGGATTGTAATCCTTCTCCAATAATCGTGACATTTTGCCATGTGCCCCCCATAATTACAAAACCTTGATGCCCTTTTGCTCCGGCTTGTTGATGTATATAACCACTTGTTCTATCGGGTTTTGTATTCGGGTCTTGTGACATCATAATCATTCCGTTTACATGGATTACATCTCCGGCTGCGATTACATCATTCAATTGACTTAAATAAGCGACCGGAGTCTCTGCAGTCAATCCGTCATTGGAGTCTGACCCTCCATTAGCTGCGCTTGCGACATAAAGATCTTTTGCACTTAAAGAAAAAGCTGAAAACGAAAAAAGTAGAGCTGTTGCCCACAATTTTGTAGAAGTTCTCATAAGTAAAAATTTAGAGTTAATGAATATTGTGAATTCTGTATTTTCAAGAAGGAGCTAAGTTTTTCGGTAATTTAGATCAGGCTCTTCTTAAAACTTGTTACAAAAGAAATTTGGCGATATTAAAAATGCTCAACTACATTGTTACAAACCATATTAAATTCTTATTAAATTGATTTTAATATTCCCGATGGGGGAATTATAATTTCAGGACTACTACATTAATAATGTAAATGCTTGTGAATTAGCAATAAATGATATTATTATAAAAAGAGACTTATATCGGGAAACGATTATTGTTTTCAGTAATAAAAAGATGTATTAAACCGAGAATTTATATGGTGATATGGAATGGGGCGAATGTTTTTAATGAAGTACCCCCTAAAAGTTCGATAAAAAACTTTTAGGGGGTACTTCATTTTTATATCAAATGGCTTGTGAAATCGTTGTTATTTTATTTTTGAATTTTTGTGGTATATGTTTTTCCTTCGAGGATAGTTTGTATAATATATATACCTTTGGGAAAGGCGGATATATTAATTGTTTTATTGAAAGGTATATTTTGTTCTTTATTTTTTAATGCGGCTATTAAATTCCCTTGTGTATTATAGATTCGTACAATTGTTTTTCCAGTTCGAACGGCTTTGATTGAGAGGATATTATTTGCATAAGTTATCGTTATCGGAGATTCTATTTCTGTATGTCCCATTCCCATCGGTTTGTAAGAGGGTTTGGTATCGCCGTATTCTGCATTTCCTTTTAGCCATTCGGCTGCTTGTCCGGCTAAGAACAGATAATAATCGGTTGGCAGATCATCGTCGATTCCCAGAAATTTCCCGTAAGGGTCTGATGTGGTTGCGAATATCGGGGTATTTTTACTATTTGCACATTTAAAAATACACGTGCCTTCATCCAGTTCATCGAACATGGCTACATAGATCATTTGTGCACCTGCTTTTTTAGCTTCGGCAATCTGTTTCCATAGGAAATCTCCTTTGAGGCGCGGTATTTCATCATACTTGTCGATTTCAAGGTTTTTAAGATTTCTCCATGAAAATCCGGGAAAAACAACAGGTGCATATCCTATGTCGTTTGCTTTGCACCATAATATGTCAGGTTTCAGAAATTTATTTACACGTTCCATATATCCGGCAATGGAATTGTAGCGACCTACTGCCCATGGAGAGATGATGTCGGCTTGTTTCAATACTTCGATAAGATCTTTAGTATCGGCATATGCATCACCGCCTCCGGTTCTCCACTGATAGGAAGATCCTAATAGGTATGAAAATTTTTGTTTTGTTCCGTCCAGATCTTGTAAATTGTCCATCATCATTTTGAACTGTGCAGGGGTACTTGCTTTACCGTTGAGCCCGATTCCCCAGAATGCTACCATAGGTTTTTGGTTGTGATGAAGGTATGTGGGACAAACCGACGGATCTGAGAAACGGTATTTGGCATTGATGATTTTCCAGTCGTTCAATACTTTATAAATATCTGCTTCAGTGGATAATCCGCTGCAATCGTACATAATCGAAAAGGCACGATTGTATTTCTTTGCTGCTTTTACGGCATGCTTTAAAACTTTTCCGATCGCTTCACTCGTTATGGATGATATAAATCTTTGGATAAATACTCCATCTATTCCGTATTGCTGCATCCATTTGAAATGCAGATCGACTGTTTCCTCGTCGGATGAACTGAAGAAATAGGCTTGGCTATTGTCGGAATGGACGAAATCGACCGGATATTTTTTTGTGTATTCGGTCATATCAGGCCAAAATTCTATTCCGGCATATCCCGGTTCGAATTTTCCGTCTCGGCCGCAATGGACATATCCGTTGTTTCCGGAGTTGTCACCTTTTACAGAAAACCATCCTTGATAACCGGCCATTACCAGATTATTATAACTTGTATATAGGGGTGTCCCGCCGGGTTCTGTTCCCGGATTTAAAGTAGAGGCTACTTCTACCGATCCGATCGTGCACCGGTTGTTGGTAAACGGTCTGTTTTTCCCTTTTTGGTCAGTATTTATTCCGACGTCTTGCAGCCATTGGGGATTTCCATAATTAGAGGCGAGGGAAGATTCTAATACAGGAATACACTTGTCAGACAGAATATGTTCGGAAACAGAACCTTCGAATTCTGCAAGAGATTCTACTGCCGAATAGTAGTTGAAGAGGTTGTCTTCCATGTAATTTTTTACGTTGATATTATTGTTTCCATCACTTCCTATAAAAGAGTTTTTAATAATTAAATAAGTGGTTTCGGGTGTATGACGGAACGATAGATCGGAGTTTTGAAATTTACTTCCGTTGTTTGTTGCATAGTTGTTTTCGATAATGCAGTTCAATATTCTTTTCAATACGGTTTGGCTGGTTGATGTATCGTCGTTATAGAATCGGATTCCTGCTCCATGTCCTGCATTTCCGGTTGTCGTATTTTCGGTAATGGTACAGTTGATCAGATCGAATGTTTCTCCTGTTTGGCCGGCAAGCAACATGATTGCTCCGGCATCGTTTGAAGTGCTGTTTTTGTAGAAAGTGGAATTTATGATCTGATAGTCATTGATCGCTGTTTTTTTATTTTCAAGGGAGATTGCTCCTCCTCGTCCGGTGTTTTCTATAAATGCACAACTCTCGATATGGAGTTTGACCGCATTGGTATTTGTCGAATTGCTTACGGTTATTGCACCGCCTGCCGAACCATTATTTTTATAGAAGTACGAGTTAGAACAAAAAATGGAAACCTGTTTTTCTTCGGGAGTAATCGTGTTGACGGCATTGGCTTGTGTTGCGATAGCGCCGCCGAGAGTAGCGTTACCTTGCATGAAAGAACAATTATCTGCAACTAACTTTCCGGATGCGACGTATATAGCTCCTCCATAAGAAGCATTGCTACGAGCGAAACTACAACTTTTCAGTGTCACGATGGCGTTGTCGGCTTGAATGACTCCTCCATAACGGAGGGTAGGTGATCCGCAGGCATCGAAATTACAATTCTCGATAGAGACATTTCCACCTTCGATACTAATTGCTCCACCACCTATTACCATGGGATTTATATTTTTCAGCGCATTAGTTATCGAGATGTTCTTAATTGTCAGGTTTTCGGCATTTTGCAGTAATAATATCCGTTGTCCTAAAATAAGAGATGTCCCGTCGATACCGGATGTTTCGGGAGAGCGCCCTTGTATAACGATATTTTTCTTGTCAGACGGGAATTTGAGACCAAGGCAATCGTTTTCCATTTGTCCTATTCCTGTTCCCGAAGTTTCGTTTTGTATGTTTAATATGTCCAGTATGACAATCGTATCGTCATTTTCAAGAACGGTAAATGCTTTTCCTAATGTTGCGTAAGGTTCGTTTTGCGAACCGGGATTCGAATCGTTTCCGAAAGAGGCAACATAGATTTCTTTTGCTGATACAAGGCTCGATAACAGCCCGGAAATGAATAAAATCAGTAGTCGTCGGTTTTTCATTTTTGTAAGATATTGAATTAATGTAAAAAACAAAAATAACCGTCCGTCCTTAAGAAATCCTCGAATAATGTATTAAATACAGATTAAAAAGAGAATATATCGTGTTTAATATCGGGGTTTATAAATAAGGCTGCCTCATTTTTTATTTGGGGCAGCCTCAGAACCTATCTAAATTTTCCAATAAAAATACTATCAGATCAGGTTCTCAGAGTTTATATTTTATAGATCTTTATTGTATTCGGGTGAACTTATAAGTAATACCGAATACCGATGGTGCGTTAAAGTTCCATTCGCCGAAGAATGTATCATTGAACGAAGAGTAGAAAAAGTCGGTTGGGACATATTCGTGAATGAATATGTTGATGGTATTGTCATCTACTTTGTAAAAACCTATCTTGAGATCTGCCGGTTCGGATTTTGTCGCTGAAAAATATTTGTTGGCACCTTTTATTGTGTAATATATGATGTCGATACCGTCCCAATTATCTATCATAGACATGTCAAAGAAATTTTCTACGCTTAAGAAAGAAACTTCATGTTCTGCACCGCAGAAATAATTTTTCAGGCTTCCTGTCACGTGAGGAACAATTTTTTTACTGTCGTTTGTATTCACGATTTCAAGATAATCATCGGCATTGAATGTTTCGGGCAGATTTGTATAATCTTCTGCCGGGATTTCTAAGTTTATCCAGTTTAGTTTGTTTGTGATCTCTACCGGTTTCCAGTTTCCTGCAAAGTTATTGAAATCGGTATTAGCTTTAGTAATGTAAATATTCATTTGGTCATAGTTTCCCAAATAGAACTTGTCGGTATTTTTTTCGGGAGCATTCAGTTTTAAGATTATTTCTTTGATTTTTGTGACAGATTCTCCGGCTGTGAAACGCACACTTCCTTCATTACTTCCTGCTTTTACGGTAATGAAGTGTTTGAGTTTCGGTTCGTCCGAATCGGCAGCGGCAGTTTCTGTCGGTGTATATCCGTCGATCGAGTAGTCTGTTCCGATTTCTGCCGTACTTGCTGCATCTACTTCAAACGGAATATTTATATCTTCCGGAGCAGTGAATGATTTTCCGCTTTCTTCACCTTGAAGAATAACTTTCACATCTAAGGTGTTGGACATCGATTGAGATGAGGTCTCGAAGGAGTACATGATTTTTTCATCGATTTCATCAAAGGATGCCGGTTTTTTCGTGTCATCGTTATCGTCATCGTTGCATGATGAGAATGTAAGCGTAATGACGCTTAAACATAAAAAATAAAAGATTTTTTTCATTTGTTTGATTTTTAAGTGATTAATAAATTATTCGGTTTATAGAGTTCATTTGAATTTTTTTGAAAATCATTTTTATTTTCTCCCGGAGAGGAATATGAGTTTTTATTTTGTTGCAAGTTCATATTCTGTTTTTTTATCATTACACAAATCTCTTTCTGAGGAGGTCATGACTGTTCCTTTAGGTAATAAATATTTAGTAGATGAATTTTCGGTTTTCGGAGGAAGATCGTCGTTTTGGTCGCATGAGACGAGTCCGCAAATAATTGCCGATACCAATAAGGCTGATAGTATGTACTTTTTCATTTGTCGTATTTTATTATAGGAATGAGATTTTTATTCTTCGTATCCCGGATTCTGTATTACCAGTCCCGGATAAAGGTCTATATCGGACTTATTTATGGGGTAGGTATATAAATATTTTTCATTTACATATTTTTTCCCGTTGTTGGCGACCCAAAACTCCGGACGACCGTTTCGTTTCAGTTCAAACCATCGGTCGCCTTCGATGTAGAATTCTTTACGACGTTCGCATAAGATTGCCGACATTAGTTTGTCTATCGGTTTACCGGTTGCATCTTCAGTGATCAGTTGGGAATATATTTCCGGTAAGTTTTCTTCTGTGTATGGGATGAAATTTTGTATGATTCGTTTTTCGCGAAGGGCATTTAATTGACGTATGGCGTTTTCTGTGTCGTTTAAATGGGCATAAGACTCGGCAGCAATCAGGCACATCTCTTCGCTTCGGATTCTGAAAAGAATCGTTTTATTGTTTACCCGTTTTTTGTTGAATGCAACAGTATAACGAATGTCATCATTTTTTTCTGAAAAAGATTCAGCCATTTCTCTGCTTACCGGACGTGTTTTGGAATCGCTAAAAGCATTTGTAACCGCCATAGAACCTAAAGAAGATTCTGAGGTGTAGGGATTTAAAATAAAGTTGGAACTTTGGGTAAATTTATTTTGCATGACTTTTTCATACCGATTCGCTTCTAACATCGGGTATTTGGATAGCAGTTCTTCTGCATACTGAATTGCTTTTTCCCACTGCTGAGTCCAGAAATATAGTTTTGTCAGATATGCTTTTGCGACATCCGATGTGAAAATGTAGTCTGTGTTGCTTATATCGTATCGTATTGCGTTTTTAAATCCTTCTTCTATGAAAGAGACTGTTGTTTTCAAGTCGGATCTGGACGGTTTTGCTTCCATGTCGAAGCGGTCAATTAAGGGGAGTCCGAGTTTATCTTCAGCCGAGATCGGATTATACGGCTCGCAAAAGCGGATCAATAAGTTATAATAACAGATGCTTCGTATCGCCCAAGCTGTTCCTAAGAGTTGTTTTGCTAGTTCTGATTCGGTATCTTTCATTTCTCCGATTATCATATTGCAATCTTTGATTACCGAGTAATTGTTGGAGTATTCGCTTTGTACCGAATTTATTTTTTCGCCTATGTATAGAGGGGTATATCCGTTTATCGTAAACCCTTCTACTAAGGAGGCTAAAGTCGCGTCTAAATTGTCTGAATAAAATTCTTGCAGTATAAGGTTGGTCGCATTGCCGAGAATCTCTTCATCTTGTCCTGTTTCTACACGGTCGAGCCAATAATGAATGATCGAGGAAAAGTCTTCTGCGGTTTCGGGAATTATTTTTCCTTTAGGTTTTACGTCGAGGTATTCTGTGCATGCAGGCGTGAACAAAATGAGAGTTCCTAATAATGTGCATTTGAAATGTTTCATATTTCTTTATTTCTATATTGATCTTAAAATCCGATATTAACGCTGAAGGTAACAGAACGGGATATCGGGTATGTTGCGCCCGGAGTTTCCGGGTCCATTCCTTTGTATTGCGTAATTGTCAAGAAATTATTCAACGATAGAGAAAAATCGAGATTGGAGATTTTAGACCGTTGTATGTATTTTTTGGGAAGTTTGTATCCGAGAATAATATTTTTAATTCTGAGATAAGAGAGCTTGGTGAGAAATGCACCTTGGGTGATTGCTGTTTCTGTCGGATATTGCCGACTGAATCCGTAATCTGCCGTATAGGGATTCCACAAGCGCGGAGCGGAGACATCTGTCTTGTTCTCAGGTGTCCAACGATTAAACATGTCTCGGTTGACATTGAGATATTGTGTGAATAAGTCGTTTTGAAAAGTCTGTACCATTTCGTTTACCGTGATTTCTTGTCCGTATTCTGTACTGGAATACGAAACGGGAGGACGAATATATTCGAATTGTTTTGCTCCGACCGAATAGACTCCATTTATGCTCAAGCGGAATTCTTTATAGTCTGCACTTAAACTGAAACCTCCGGTAAGAGGGGAGGTCGGAGTCCCCAAATAAAACAGATAGTTGTCCGGAAGATGAAGATCGTCTTTTGTTCGGATTACGGCATCCGGACGGAGTTCGAAATTATATAATCCTGTTTCCGGATCGATTCCCGTGCATTTGCCGCTGAAAATACCGTCGGTAGGGAATCCTTCGAGCATTTCAGCATTATAAGAGGTACTGCTGTTTCGATAGGGAGGATTGTATTTGCTCACGATGTTCCGGTTGAGAGCCATGTTTACGGATAGGTTCAGGCTGAAATCTTTTGTTTTTACTGGTATGCTGTTCAGTGTTACTTCAATGCCTCGATTTTTAATTTCTGCGGTATTGTATTTTTGTGTAGGATATCCTGTCGTGGTGAGCACTCTTTCTGATGTAACGACGTCCGAACTTTTACGATAGTATGCTTCGACTATGCCGTTCAATCGATCGTTGAAAAGTCCGAAATCGAGAGAGGCTTTTACATCCTGTGTTTTTTCCCATCGCAATTTGGGATTCGGAGCACCTACGACTTTCCCGATATGATAAATGTTGTTATTCAGATTTCGGTAATTGTCATAATATTCGATAATCAGTTGCGGACTTGCGGCACGGCTGATGTTTCCGGTAAATCCACTTGCAGCACGGAGAGTTATCCGATTCACTGCCGGTTTTAAGAATTTCATAAAAGATTCTTCTCCTAAATGCCATGCAGCTCCGAGAGCCCAAGTCGGATTGAATTGTTCTTTGCTTCCGAAGTTTGAGCTTCCGTCGGTTCTGAAAGATACGTTGAAGATATATTTGTTCATCAGATAATAGTCGGCAGAAGCATAGAAGGATGCAAATCGTTGCTCGTCTTCCAGTTGTCCGGATGCCAAATCAAGAGCTGCCAGATACTCTTTCAGTTTTTCATATCCGACACCGTTCGGGTCGGGCAACGGAGTTGTATTATTTTCGGTAATCGGATCATAACCGTACCGCTTACTATATAATGTATGGGAGGTAGAGCCTCTCAATTCTGCTCCGGCTAAAATAGACAAAGCGTGATTTTTCCCGAAATTGTCGGAATAGGCGAAATGTCCCCTTACCATATAACTGTTTATGGATGCTTTGTTTTGAGCGATAGAAGCGTACTCACGGCGACTCTGACTGTCAACCGAAAGGCGATTATCGAATGCGGCTTTTGTTTCTGCACCATAAATGCTTTCTGAATTATTATTGGAGAAGGAGTAAGAAGCTAATCCTTCAAACTTTAGTTTGGGTATGATTTTCCATTCCAACCCTCCGCGTAGCGATGTGCTGGTATTTGACGTATTGCTTTCGGTCTCATTCATTTCACGCATGATATTGAATCCGCAGGCAGGAATATAAGGTGCTTTGTAAGATCCGGTAAGATTATTGTATTCCCCTAAGCTATAATATGTTTCGTCTGCACGATAGCTACCGTCCGCATTATACGGGCTTTCATAAGGATTTGCGAAATAGGCGTATTTAAAAGGATCGACACTTTCGAGAGCCGGAGCTTTCGAGTTGAGATAGGAAACATCGATCCCGAAATTTATTTTTATTTTTTGACTGGGAGTGATGTTTAGGTTTGTAGTAAAATTGTAACGGTCATAATCGTTCTTTTTTACCAGTCCTGCGTCATGGGTATATCCTAAAGAGGTGTAATAGGTGACTTTTTCCGTTCCTCCGCTTAGAGAAAGATGATGGTTTGTCGATATTGCGTTGCGGAATAGTTCGTCATACCAGTCGGTTTCTATGCTTCCGAGCTGATCTATATAAGAATTTTGTTCTTGTTCTGTCCAACCTTGAAATTTGCCTTTCCCGGATCGTATAATTCCCACTATTCCTATTACCGGATAGTTCGTCTTTCCTGCAGCAAAATCGGTGGCAGAGAATTCGTCCCATAATGTCTGTTCGTATATTAGTTTTTCTTTGGAATTCATCAGGTTATTATCTTTTTGCGGTGGCATGACAACCGATAAGTTTGCCGAATAGTTGATTTTCATCTTGCCGGCCTGACCTTTTTTGGTAGTTACGATAATAACTCCGCCGGCAGCTCTTGAGCCGTAAATAGCTGCTGCTGCCGCATCTTTCAAAATTGTGATATTTTCGATGTCATTCGGATTTATTCCTGCAATTCCGGTTATAAACATGTTATCGAAGTTTCCTGTTTTAATTTCCGATGAGGATATTTCAGGAACGCTGTTCTGCATAGGAACACCATCTATTACCCATAATGGGTCGGCATCTCCGGTCAGTGTATTTGTACCTCGAATTCTGATTTTTTGTTCTTTCCCCGGTTGTCCACTTGTCGCAGAAACCGATACTCCGGCTATTTGACCTTGTAAAAGTGCATCGATGTTGGGTTGTGGTTGATTGGCAAGTTTTTTGCCGTCTATTATACCGACAGAACCGGTCATTTTTTTTGTTGTCGTTTGTGCATAACCGGTTATAACTACTTGTTCCGTCTCTGTCGATTGAATCTCCATTTGCACTGTTATATAGGAAGTTTTGGATGAAACAGCAACTGTATTGTCATTCATTCCTATGTACGTGAACAAGAGATGCTTTCCGTTTTCGGGTAGGAGTATCGAGAATTCTCCTTTATCGTCAGTTGAAGTTCCTATAGATTTTTGTTCTTTTACCCGGACTGTTACACCGGATAATCTTTCCCCCGATTCATCGATGACCTTTCCTCGAATGTAATGTTTGTCTGCGGCTAAGGTAATTGTGAAATAGAAAAGAAAGAATAGTGGTAAAATAAACAGTAATTTTTTGATCATTTCGGCTTTGGCTTTTAAAATTATCCAAATAAATGAACGTTTATTTGGACTTTTTTTATGAATTGTATCTTTTCTCTTTTAATTATTTAGAATATAAGTATTTATATCGAAAAATAACCTTTTTATAAAAGCTCGGTTATCTATTGGCTTTAGAGTAAAAATAAACGTTCGTTTATTTGGTTATTGTGGTTAATTTAAGTTCTGATTTAATCTAATAAGAAATATTTTAATTAAGTGCTGTTTAAATTTCCTGATAAAATTATATGTCCGAACTGTTGATCTTGTACGCCATGTATATAGTTTGCTACACTTTTTTCGGGACAAAAAAATTTAAAAGAATCTCTCAAAAGCGTCTGTGCAAAATCTTAAACAGGCTCTAAGAAACAAATGAAAGTATGCGATATTTAGTCTTTTATAAGAAATTATCATTGGTGTTCATAAATGTGAAATTTTGTAGGTTGTTTTTGTTATGTTTGTAAAATATTTTATTTCCTATGTAATTTCTTGTTTTTACAAAAATATATTTATATTGTTGTAAAACAAACAAAAATATCTATTTTAACATTGTTATTATTGCAAAAAAGTGATTTTGGTATAAAGATTTAGAATTTTGTCGGGATTTACTGTCTAAGTTGTGTCCTATTTGAATAGATATAATAAAAAAAGTTTATTACTTATTGTTTATAAATAAAAACCTTTTATCCGAAGATTTGATTTCGGATAACAGGTTTTTATTTAGATAGGCTATAAAAGCCTCTTCAGGTTTTCTTAGTTCAATACTTTTTTCAGGCGTTCGATAAATATATCGGCTTGATCGGTCGTGAGTATTAATGGGGGTAGTAGTCGTATTACATTTGTACCTGAAACTCCTGTAAATACTTTCTGTTCAAATAACAGTTGACTTCTGATCTCTTTTACCGGTTGTTCAAATTCAAGGCCTATCATGAGTCCTTCTCCTCGTACTTCTTTGATCTGAGGAATCTTTTTTAATTCATTGATCAGGTAGTTACCTGTATTGGCCGCATTTTCTACTAAATTTTCTTTTTTCATAATATCGAGTACGGCTATTGCTGCAGCACAACCGAGATGATTTCCTCCGAAAGTCGTACCTAACATCCCGTATGCCGGAGTAAACATGGGGCTTATCAGTACGCCACCGATCGGGAAGCCGTTTCCCATCCCTTTTGCCATAGTTATGAGATCGGCTTTTATTCCGGCATATTGATGTGCAAAAAATTTACCGCTTCGTCCGTATCCCGATTGTATCTCGTCAAGAATGAGGACTACTCCGTTTTGAGTACATACTTCCCGGAGTTGTTGCATAAAATCTATTTTAGGAACTTGTATTCCTCCTATTCCTTGTATTCCTTCGATAATAACCGCACATACATCGCCTTTGGCTATTTCTGTTTTTACGGAGTCGATGTCGTTTAGGTTCAGATAACTGACTTCGAATGTATCGTTGATAGGTGCAACGATTTTAGGATTGTCCGTTACTTTTACTGCCGCAGACGTTCGTCCGTGAAATGCTTTTTTAAAAGCGATGACTTTCTTTTTTCCTGTATGGAAAGAGGCAAGTTTGAGAGCATTTTCGTTCGCTTCTGCTCCGGAGTTAATCAGAAACAGCGAATAATCGTCGTATCCTGATTGTTTTCCCAGTTTATCTGCCAGTTCTATTTGAAGTTTATTGATTACCGAATTCGAATAAAATATAAGTTTTTGAGCCTGTTCGGTAAGTTTTTGAGTGTAATAGGGGTGGGTGTGCCCCACCGAGATTACGGCATGTCCGCCATACAAGTCGAGGTATTCGTTTCCTTTTGAGTCATATGTGTAACAACCTTTCCCCTTGACTATTTCTATATCGAAAAGAGGATAAACATCGAATAGTTTCATAGTGAATTTTTTATTATGTTAAAATGCTGAAGGTTTGAGTCTCAGACCGACGGTTTCTTCCAGACCGAAAAGTAGATTCATATTGTGAACCGCTTGTCCGGATGCGCCTTTCAGAAGGTTGTCGATCAAAGAGGTAATCAGCAATTTATTCCCGAATTTTTCTAAATAAAGTAAACATTTGTTTGTATTTACGACTTGTTTCAGATCGGGATTCTTGTCGCTGATGAACACGAAAGAATGATCGTCGTAATACTCTTCGTAAATTCGTTTTATTTCATCGAGTTCTACCGGGCAGTCCGTGTAAAGAGTGGCGAAAATCCCTCTTGAAAAATTTCCCCGTACCGGAATAAAATTCAAATCGGTATCAAAACTGTTTTGAAGTTGTTTCAGACTTTGTTTTATTTCTGCCAGATGTTGATGTGTAAAAGGTTTATAGATCGAGACATTATCATTTCTCCAACTGAAATGAGATGTTGCCGAAGGTTTTTGCCCGGCACCTGTCGATCCGGTTATCGCATGGATGTGTACAGGATTATTAAGCAGCAAATTTTTTGCTAACGGAAGCAAAGCCAGTTGTATAGCAGTAGCGAAACATCCCGGATTGGCAACCCGATTGCACCGGATTATGCGTTTCCGGTTTAGTTCAGGAAGCCCGTAAATAAAATCATGTTCGGAAGATTCTATCCGGAAATCCATAGAGAGGTCTATTAATTTTAATTTTTCGGGAAGAGTATGAGCTTCCATGAATTTTTTTGTGTCTCCGTGTGCTGTACAGAAAAATAATACGTCGATTTCGTCAAAAGGAAGTTCGGAAGTAAAAGTCAGATCTGTTTCGCCGAAAAGTCCTGAATGAACGTCCGTAATTTTATTTCCGGCATTACTGCTGCTGTTAACAAATCCGATCTCAACGTCCGGATGATTTATTAATAAACGAATTAATTCTCCGGCTGTATAGCCTGCTCCGCCTATAATTCCTGCTTTTATCATATTGTACTATTGGGAAGAAAGCAGAAAAGGATTTATCTTTTTCTGCTTTTGGTTTATTAAAAATTTACTTTTTATTTTTGTTCAATACCGAATGGTAAATTTTCATTTGGTTACCCAAGATTTTGGTGAATCCTTTTACGTCATCAGCGGTCCATGCCTTGTTCACTTCTCCATATTCTCCGAAATCGGATTTCATAAGATCAAAATCGCTTTCGACACCTACCAAGACATAGCGGTATGGTTTCAGGTCGATGATAACTCGACCGGTGACATTTTGCTGGGAACTTTGTAGAAAAGCTTCCATATCTCGCATTACAGGATCGAGGTATTGGGCTTCATGCAAAAACATCCCGTACCATGTCCCGATTTGATCTTTCCAGTATTGCTGCCACTTGGTAAGAGTATGTTTTTCGAGCATTTTGTGGGCGTTGATGATTACCATAGGAGCTGCTGCTTCGAAACCTACACGACCTTTGATACCTATGATCGTATCACCGATGTGCATATCTCGTCCGATCGCATATTTTTCAGTGATTTTTTCAATTGCTTGTATTGCGGCGACTTTGTCATCATATTTTTCCCCATTGACTGCAGCGATTTCTCCTTCTTTGAAATCTATTGTCAAGGTTTCTTCTCCTTTTGCAACCATTTGACACGGATATGCCGATTCGGGAAGGGTCTGGTCGCTTTTCAGCGTTTCTTTTCCTCCGATACTCGTTCCCCATAATCCTTTGTTGATGGAGTATTCCATTTTTTTGAAATCAGCTTCATATCCGTGTTTTTTCAGATAATCTATTTCATATTCGCGGGTGAGGGTCATGTCTCGTGTCGGAGTAAGTATTTTTATTTCAGGAGCTAATATTTGAAATGTAAGGTCGAAACGAACCTGATCGTTTCCTGCACCGGTACTACCGTGGGCGACATAATCAGCTCCGATTTCTTTAGCGTAATTGATAATGGCAATTGCCTGAAAAATACGCTCCGAACTGACTGAGATCGGATATGTTCCATTTCTGAGAACATTTCCGAATATCATATATTTTATGCTTTTATCGTAGTATTCTTGTGTTATATCGAGAGAGGCATGTTTTGTCGCACCCAGTTTGTAGGCGCGTTCTTCTATCGATTTCAGTTCTTCTTTACTGAATCCTCCGGTATTTGCGATTGCCGTATATAGTTCGTAGCCGCAGTCTTCTGTCAGATATTTGGCGCAGAAAGATGTGTCTAATCCTCCGCTAAATGCTAAAACAACTTTTTCTTTTTTCATATCGAGAGTATTTTATATTTAGATGTAGTTTATTTATTTTCGGAATGATGTTCTTCGGCGTGCGGGTCGAAGAGCATTCCCGTACACAGACACATCCTGCGATTTGTTCGTTGCAATATGTCATAATTTACACAGCTTTGGCATCCTTTCCAAAATGCCTCGTCATCTGTAAGTTCGGAAAATGTTACCGGACGGTATCCTAATTCCGAGTTGATTTTCATAACCGCCAATCCGGTTGTAAGTCCGAAAATTTTTGCATCCGGGAAACGGGATCGTGAAAGTTCGAATGCTTTTCTTTTGATTCGCTTTGCCAGTCCGTGTCCTCGATATGACTCTACGACAATAAGTCCGGAATTGGCTACAAACTGTTTGTTACTCCAGCTTTCGATATAGCAGAACCCTGCGAATTTATCTCCATCGAGAGCGATAATGGCTTTACCTTCGAGCATTTTTTGTTTTACATATTCCGGTGATCGTTTTGCAATTCCGGTACCTCTAACTTTCGCTGCTTTCTCGATCGTATCGAGAATCGTTTCTACATACGACAAGTGCTTCTCGCTTGCTACAATTACTTCAATTGTATCTTCCATTTTCTTTTGTTCTTTGGTCTGTTTTTAAGTAGAATAAACAGGCGCATCGGGTCATTTTAATATGTTAATATAATATCTCTTTTTTATTCTCCGTCGATAGAAGGGATTATGGTTTTTAAAGTTTCCAATACTTGGGATCGCGTAATTCCTTCACGTAAGATTAATAATATCGTGTCGTCTCCGGCAATCGTTCCCAATATTTCTTCAGCGGAGTGAGAGTCTATGTCCCAAGCTATTCCGCTGGCATAACCCGGACGTGTTTTGATGACTGCCAATTGTCCAGAGAATTCGATAGAAAGAAATCCGGATACCGGGCCTGCATAGTGATGTCGATTTTTTGCGTCGGCCAGTCTGCCGATTCCCGCAGTTTCGGGCATAACGTAAAGGTAGCCTCCGTCTTTACCTGCAACTTTGGCAATCTGCAATTGTTTTAAGTCTCTTGAAAGTGTCGCCTGAGTAAGGTCGAAACCTCTTTCTGTGAGTTGCTTTAGTAAATCTTCCTGACTACTGATTTTGTATGAAATAATGATTTCTTTAATTGCTTGTAACCTATCGACTTTATTTTTCATAAGATTATTCCTTTTTTGCAAGTCTGTCCTTCTCTGTATCTTATAGTACCTTTTTATTATGTCTGTTTTCAATATTTATGTTTCGTTTCTTATAGCGTTTTATGCTTTTAGAAAATAAAAAATGCACCGAAATAACTTTCGGAACAGTATTGAAATAAGATTTGAAATAGCTTCTAATTATAAAATAGAAATTTTCCATTTGTATAATTATGCTATATTCTGATGCAAATGTAAGAATAAAAGTTTTATTATTGCATAAAATCTGAATTTATTTTGAATAAAATCGATATTTTGTTGTTTTATGCAGAAAATATTCTACTTTGTGGTTGTTGAAATTGAATAATTTTGCAGAAATATCGATTGGTAGGTTTTATAGAAGGAAAACACAAAGAACGCAACTTTCAAATCAGATCCGAGTAAAATTAGACAGGCTCTTAAATCATTATATAGTAAAGCTAAAATAATTGCCAAATGATTTAATAATATTTTATTTTTTCCATTCCATGAAAAGTTCTTCTTCTCCGGTATGTATGTCAATCGGGGTTTCTACAATTTTGAAATTTTGTTTTTGATAAAATTCGATGGCTTTGAGATTTTTTTTATAAACGTGTAGTTGTAAAGCTATATATCGTTCTTTTGCAGTGTTCAGTAATTGTTTCCCAATGCCGTGCAATTGCATGTGTTCGGAAACGAAAATTCCTGCAATGTAGTTATTAACAAGACCGATAAATCCTACGATCTTTTTATTCTGGTCTGCGACATATATTTCGGCTTCGGATAGTGCCGATTTTACCTCATTAAAATTATCATGCCAATAGTGTTCGGGAATAAAGGAGTGAGTCTTTAGGTTGGTTTGCAGCCATAGTTGCATGACATCTTCGATGTCTTTTACTTCCATTTTTCTTATTTGCATGAGTCTTTTATCGAACTGAATTTTTTTATTTTTTGTATTTCATCGCTTCGGGGACTAATTTTTTCAGATTCGCTATTCGAGAGGCATCAGATGGATGGGTACTTAAAAATTCGGGAGTGGAAGATCCTTGAGTTGCCATTCTTTCCCAAAATGCAGGGGCTTTTTCGGGATTGTAGCCGGCCATCGCCATAAAGATGAGTCCCATGCGGTCGCTCTCGGATTCTTGTTTACGGGAATAAGGCAGCATGACACCGACTTGTGTCCCGACACCGTATATTTGGTTTGCCAGAGCTTGTGCCGCATCCGATTTGTTTTGCATCAAAGTGTTTAACGCTATTCCACCATATTGGACGAGCATTTGTTGGCTGATTCGTTCGCTGCTATGCTTGGCGACTGCATGAGCTATCTCGTGTCCGAGAACGACAGCCAATCCGTCATCATCGAGAGTGTATGGAAGTATGCCGGTATTTACGACGACTTTTCCTCCGGGCATGCAAAACGCATTCGGCGTATTATCGTTGACCAGCACGAATTGCCAATTATAAGAGGCGGCATCGGTTGCCATACCGTTGTTCTGCAGGAAATTCATGACGGCGTTTGCAATGCGTTGCCCGACACGTGTGACTTGCAGTGTCTTCATGTAGTCTGTCGATACTTTTGCCGTTTTCATGTAGTCCGAAAAACTTTGGTTACTTAAAGAAAGGACTTCTTGATCAGAAACGAGATTGAGCTGTCTTCGGCCGGTCAGCGGTACGCTGCTGCATCCGAGCATGATAAAAATAATAAACGATATGGCGATTTTTTTCATAAGCCGGGATTATTTTGAAGATAAAAGATCGTTTATTTCCGGGATAACAGAATAGGCCGTCTGGTCACAGGTACATGGAACTATCGAGATATAGCCATGAGCAAGTGCCCATTCGTCGGTTTCTTCATTCTCGGGTTCTAAATTCATAAAACGGCCGGTCAGCCAATAGTAATCTTTTCCGTGCGGGTCGATACGGTGGTCATACTCTTCGGTCCAGTAACCTTGAGCCTGACGGCAGATGCGAACTCCTTCCGGATGAGGAATCGCCGGAATATTGATATTTAGACAGACCGAAGGCGGAAGCCCTTTTTCTAAAACTTTTTTACAGCTTTCCCTTACGATTTCCCGGCAAGGTGAAAAATCTGCATTCGGTTCGTGACTGGCAAGAGAAAAACCGATAGAGGGGATTCCGATTATACAGCCCTCCAAAGCAGCACCCATCGTTCCCGAGTAAACGATGCTGACACCTGAGTTCGAACCGTGATTGATTCCAGATAATAGAAGGTCAGGTCGGCGGTCGAACAGTTGGTTCATAGAAAGTTTTACACAATCGACCGGTGTGCCGTTTGTCCGGTAGAAAGATATGTTTCTGTAATGTTCGATCAAATTGAGCCTTAAAGGAATACCGACAGATAATGCGCTTGATTGACCGGAACGGGGACTATCCGGAGCTACAACTACGATCTCCCCCAAATCTTCTATCATTTTTACCAGTTCGTGGACACCTTTTGCTTCTATTCCGTCATCATTCGTTACTAAAATAAGTGGTCTTTTTTCTGTAGCTGGGACTTTCATATTTTTTAATTGTCAGGTTCTTCGTATGCAAATGTACAAAATAAACATTTTTCAGGCCGCTTTTTTTAACGTGTAGTTTATTCGAGTGCTAAATTAATTGAAAGGCACAGTAGTATCCGTCAAATTTATTTATCTTTGTCACGATGAGTGAGCACTTTACGTATATTCGGAATCTTATTGATGTTATTAACAATAAAGCCGACTTATCAACAATCGGGGCATTTTTTTGTGTGCTGATAAATAGCAGAACATAAAAAACGGTTACTTTGTTCCCGATAAAATTTTGTGTTATGGGTAAAGTTATTGCTATTGCCAATCAAAAGGGAGGGGTGGGGAAAACTACTACCTCGATTAATTTGGCCGCATCATTAGCCGCGTTGGACAAAAAAGTTCTCGTGATCGATGCCGACCCACAGGCAAATGCTTCTTCAGGACTCGGGGTCGATCCTCGTACGGTTTCTGTATCGATTTATGAATGTCTGATCGGTGGAAATTCTTTGCGTGAAGCGATTGTCGGATCTTGTGTTTCAGGATTAGACATCGTGTGTTCGAGAATCGATCTTGTCGGTGCGGAATTGGAACTCTTGAATGTAGAAAACCGGGAGCGAGTGTTGTCTCGGTTGTTGGATGAGGTCAAGCGGGAATATGATTATGTTTTGATAGACTGCTCTCCATCGTTGGGTTTGATAACCGTCAACTCTTTAACCGCTGCGGATTCGGTTATTATTCCGGTTCAGGCCGAATATTTTGCATTGGAAGGAATCAGTAAATTATTGAACACAATTAAGATTATCAAATCCAAATTGAATCCGGCACTGGAAATAGAGGGCTTTTTATTGACTATGTACGATGCTCGGCTAAGACTTGCCAATCAAATTTATGAAGAGTTGAAGAAGCATTTCAGGGATATGGTGTTTACTACCGTTATTCAGCGGAATATCCGGTTGAGCGAAGCTCCCAGTCATGGTATCCCGGCGATATTGTACGATCCGGATTCTCGCGGAAGTATTAATCACATGCAACTGGCAAAAGAGTTGATCGAAAGAGAGAGTTGATTTTATAAGATAAACCTGTCTTGCCCGGCAGGTATAAAAGGGCGACATACTATGGCTACATTTAAAAGAAACGCTTTGGGACGTGGACTCGATGCACTCATTACGATGGATGAGGTGAAAACGGAAGGGTCTTCGTCGATAAATGAAATAGAAATTTCAAAAATAAAGCCGAATCCGGATCAACCCAGACGGGAATTTGATCAGGAAGCGTTGTCGGAACTGGCTACATCTATTCGAGAATTGGGGATTATACAGCCGATATCCTTACGTCAGATATCGGACGGAACTTATCAGATCATTGCCGGAGAGCGTCGTTACAGGGCTTCTATTATGGCCGGTCTTAAAACTATTCCGGCTTATGTGCGTACAGCAGAAGATGAAACGATGATGGAGATGGCGCTGATAGAAAATATTCAACGGGAAGATTTGAATTCTATCGAAATCGCATTGACGTTTCAGAAATTGATCGAACAGTATAATCTGACTCAAGAACGTTTGAGCGATCGGGTCGGTAAGAAAAGGACGACTATTGCTAATTATCTGCGTTTGTTGAAACTGCCGGCCGAAATTCAAATGGGGCTGAAGAACAAATTGCTGGATATGGGGCATGCGCGGGCTTTGCTGTCGATCGATGACCCGGCACTTCAGTTGAAAGTATATGAATTGATACAAGAGAACGGTTATTCTGTGCGTAAAGTCGAAGAAATCGTGAAAAGTCTTTCCGAAGGACATTCGATAGAAGAGGCGAAAAAGCCGAAAGTTCCTTCTCGTCCTACTTCACGCGAAGAATATGATATTCTGAAAAAACATCTTTCTTCATTTTTTAATACAAAAGTTCAGTTTACTTGTAACGATGAGGGAAAAGGAAGGATTAGTATTCCTTTTAAAAATGAGGAGGAGTTGGAACGTTTGATCGCTATCTTTGATAAATTGAAATAGTATTTTGACAGGGATATATTACATATACAGACATAAGATACTGGGGATCTTTTTAATTATATGTCTTTTAATCCCGATGTCGGTTGTCCCGGTATCGGCTCAAGTACAGACGGAAGTTTCTACCGGAAAAGATTCTCTTTATGTCATCGGTACAGAAGAGAGGTCTATCGATATTGTCGATACTACCGGATTGGAGGTCGACCGTAGAGATAGCGTCGTGTTCAATCCCGATCCGATGAAAGCCGTTTGGTTATCGGCATTAGTCCCGGGTTTAGGACAGATTTATAACCGGAGATATTGGAAATTGCCGATTGTAATAGGCGGGTTTATGGGATTGACATATGCCGTCTCATGGAATGGCAGATATTATACCGATTATTCTCAGGCATATCGGGATGTCATGGATAGTGATCCGACTACCGATAGTTATATAAATTTTCTTCCGTATAACCGTAGGAATGATAAAGAATGGATCGAATCGAATACCGAATGGCTGAAAAGTGCGATGAAACGGAAAAAGGATTTTTACCGTCGTAATCGGGATTTATGTATTATATCCATGATCGGGGTTTATGTCGTGGCTATGATCGATGCTTATGTCGATGCTCAATTATATCATTTTGACATTACGCCTGACGTTTCGATGCATTTGCTTCCGGCTGTAATGGAGCCTACTCCGTTTTCGAGTACTTCATTGGGGTTGCAATGTGCGATAACTTTTTAAAAAATGAATTGATTATGCAGAAAATAGTGCTTGTATTTCTTTTTTCGTTTTTGCTGTTCCCTGTTTGGGGAACGATAGACGAACCTCAGAAAATCAGAACAGCTAAAGATACGATTTCAGATCACGAAATCGTTTTGCCGGAGAGCCTTGAAGCTGACGTCGATAGTCTTCTGTCCAGTTGGTTTTTAAAGAAATATGCCATAATCGATGAAAATTGTATAAGAAGCAGTGTTAATATAGATTATCCGGATTCCGTTTATATTCAGCGTTTGGCGGCTTTACCTACTGTTATCGAAATGCCGTATAATCAGGTTGTAAAAAGTTATATAACACTTTATACCGAGAAGCGTCGTGAATTGGTCGAAACGATGATCGGTCTGAGTGCCTATTATTTCCCTATTTTCGAACAAGCTCTTGAAAAAGCCGGATTGCCTCTTGAATTGAAATATCTGCCGATTATCGAATCGGCTTTGCGCCCAGACGCTGTTTCCCGTGCGGGAGCTACCGGATTATGGCAGTTTATGATCGGTACGGCAAAACCTTTAGGTCTTGAAGTAAATAGTTTGATAGACGAACGTCGAGATCCTGTTCGTTCGTCAGAAACAGCCGTACGATATTTAAAAGAATTGTACAATATTTATCAAGACTGGCCTCTTGCCATAGCTTCCTATAATTGTGGTCCGGGAAATGTAAATAAAGCGATCCGCCGTTCGGGTGGCAAAAAAGACTATTGGGAAATTTATAATTATCTGCCGAAGGAAACCCGGGGATATGTACCTGCGTTTATTGCAGCTAATTATGTGATGCATTATTACCAAAAACATAATATTTGTCCGGTTCTTACCGACTTGCCCTTGACGACCGACACGATACAGATCAGCGACCGCATTCATTTGAAGCAGATTGCTGATGTTTTGGAAATTCCTATGGATCTATTACGAGGGCTTAATCCGCAATATCGAAAAGATATTATTCCGGGAGATACCCGTTTGAGAACATTGTGTCTGCCTGCGCAGCAGGCTTACGCTTTTATCGATGCGAAAGATTCTATCGTTAATTATCAATCTGAGATATATGGTCGGCGGACGACTGTCGAACCTGCAGGTTATTATGCTTCGACCGAAAGCGGCAGTTGGGTATATCATCGTGTAAGAAAAGGAGAGTCCCTTTCTGTAATCGCCAATCGTTATGGCGTTTCTGTCCGGAATCTCCGTAATTGGAATCATTTAAAGAATAATAATATCGTAGCCGGGCGAAGACTGAAAGTTTATCGTGCCGAACTTGCTCGGAAAGCTCCTTCTAAAAAGGTCGAGAAACCGGATAGTATAACTGTCATCTCTAAGGATTCGACTTTTATTGCGCAATCGATGAAAGAAGTAAAAAACGAAACTGCCGTTATTTCTTCGGTTTCGAGTAAGAAAAATATTTCGACGGCACGTAATCCGCGCAATCCTGCCTATGATCGTTATCATTATCATAAGGTCATTCGGGGAGAGAGTTTATGGACTATTTCGCAACGTTTTCCAGGTGTTACCACTGATTTGCTAAAGAAAATAAATAATCTGAACTCGTCTTCTTTAAAGATCGGTCAGATCCTTAAAATTCCGGAAGTCTAAGAGCCTGTTTAAATTTTCCAATAAAAAAATACTATCAGGTCATTTTTGCGTTCTCTTCCGGTCTTTTTCCCTGGTTTTCCCTCGTCAGATAGCCCGCTATCATCCTCGTAAAAACAGAAAAACATACTCGGAAGAAAT